>JANMDX010000124.1:0-10166 GCA_031376505.1 Acidobacteriota bacterium | reverse complement strand
ATGCACGCTGAGCGGGCCGCGGCCTTCCACCAGCAGGTCGGCGGCGAGGGCCGTGGCACTTGCCTGATGCAGGTTGCGCCAGCCCAGCCCCCACGCCTTCGAGCGGCCCTTCCAGCGCAGGTTCTCGCCGGTGAGCAGCAGTTCGAGCCCCTCGGCGAAACTCGATTTACCGGAGCCGTTGCGCCCGACCACGAGCGTCAGGCCGGGTCCGGCCTGCAGCGGCAGCGTGGTGGCGGGCCCCACGCCGCGAAAGCCTTCCACCGTGATGGCGCCCACGAAGGCGCCGGGCGGTTCAATGGCGGCGCCAGGGGCGGAGGGCACCGCCGGTGCCGCCGGTTTCGACGGTGTGCTCGTGCCGGCAAGGTAGGTGGCAAGCGCCGCGTCGCCGTCGAGCGCGACCAGCACCAGCAGCGACCAGGGGTGCTGGTCTGCGCCGGTGGCGGTGAGGCGGCGGAGGATGTGGTCTGTGAGTGGGGAGGTCACGAGTGCGTCTGGATGATAGGCCGGGGAGCGAGCCGCGCGCACGGTCTCAGCGTGGGGTGGTTGACGGGCATCGACGAGGTCGTTAACATGCACGTGTTAATTATCATGTTCATGGTAGCCACCATGGCCCTGCCAGACAGATGATGCTGTCCAGAATCAGCGCATCCCGGGACGAACGCCTTGAACAGCGGGTCGCTGCCCTGCTCCGCCGGGCGGGCTGGAAGGTCAGGCGGTCTCCGTCGATCGGCGACCTCCGCCCCGACCTGCTGGCGCAGCGCGGAGGGCACTCGTACGTCGTCGAGGTGAAGAGCGCACCTGACGGTCGGCGTGACCGCCTGCTGCCGCTGCTGGCGCAGGCCATCCTGCAGGCCCGGGCGTTCGCTGCCCGGAGCCCTGAACCGGTGGCGCTTCTGGCGATTGTCGGCGCTGAGCGGGTAAGTGAGGCCCTGGTCGGCGACCTGGACCGGTTCGTCCAGCAGTACGCGCCAGACGTCGCCGTGGGGCTGGTCGACATGGAAGGGTTTCAGTGGTTTCGGGGGCCAGGCCTCGACCCTTCGATGCACGCGCCGCGCGGACGCGCCGAGCGGCGGCTGCGGGTTCGTGCGAAGGAAGGTGCGGGGGCGCACCTGTTCTCGGACCTGAATCAGTGGATGCTCAAGGTGTTGCTGGCCCCGAAGATCGCGCCCGACCTGCTGCAGGCGCCCCGCGGCGAGTATCGGAACGCGTCACAGCTGGCCGCCGCGGCGAACGTCTCCGTGATGAGCGCCTTCCGCTTCGTGCGGCAACTTCGCCGGGAAGGGTTTCTCGACGAATCGAATGCCATCCTCCGCCTGGTGCGGCTCGACGATTTGTTCCGGCGCTGGCAGGCGGAAAGTCTGCGGCCAGCAAGCGACGTGCCTCTGCGTTGGGTTCTCCGCGGGGATCCGGATCGCCAACTCCACGACGCCCTGCGCGCTCAGGTGTCTGAATCGGTCGCGCCGGCTCCGAAGTCGCGGCGCGTTGTACCTCCGCCGCGCCTTTGCCTTGGTCTCTTCGCGGCGGCCGACGCCCTCGGCCTCGGGTTCGTGCACGGCGTCGCGCCCTTCGTCTACCTCGAACGGCTCGAGCCCGGCGTCCTTCACCGCCTGGGCCTGTCCCTGGAAGCGCCTGGCGACGCTCCGGACGTCTACGTCAGGGTGCCGGCCGCGAGAGAATCCGTGTTCCGCGCGGCGGTGCGCCGCGACGGCGTTCCGGCGGCCGATGCCGTGCAGGTGTGGCTGGATGCGGGCGCCTACCCGTCTCGCGGGGCTGAACAGGCCGACCTGATCTACCCACGAGTGCTCCGACCCCTGCATGAGAAGGCACGGCGATGACTGCCGAACGCGACGACGAGACGTTGGCTCAGCTTGCTCGATCGTCGGCGTGTCCGCGCAGAAGCTTCTGCACCTCGATGTGCTCCTGATCTCGCCGTGGAGCGTGACGCTACCAATGCGCGCGGCGACGCAGAACGTGCTGATCGCGAATCCGGTCAGCTACCTTGCCCAAAAGCTGTTGATCAACTCCATGCGAAAGCCTGGCGAGCGCGCGAAGGACATCCTCTACATTCACGACACACTGTCGCTCTTCGCGCGGTCTCTGCCAGAACTCCACGACCTCTGGATCAACGGCGTCGCCGTCGCGATCGGCTCGCGTACCGCCGCACACGTTCGACGCAACCGCGACCGCGCCTTCGGGCCGAACGTCCCGAGCCTGGCCTTCTCGGGGGCACCGTGCCCACCAGGCATCCAGCGAGACCGGCCCGCGGCCGCTCTTGGCCTTGGTGGTGGCCACTCCCGTGGCCAGCTCCGCGCCGGCCGTCCACGTGCGGGTGGCGGTGAGCGGGCCGTCGCCCTCCACCAGCAGGTCGGCGGAGACCGAGGTCGCCTGCGCCTGGTGCAGGATGCGCCAGCCCAGCTTCCACGCCTGGTGCGGCCTTCCCAGCGCAGGCTGGTGCCGGTGAGCAGCACCTCGGCGCCTTCGGCATGCCGCAGGGGCTGGCCACGGCATCCGCTACAATCGGGTTCATGAAGACGACACGGCGCCTCACGGCAATCATCGAGCGCGAAGACGACGTCTACGTGGCCCTGTGTCCCGAACTGGACATTGCCAGCCAGGGGGATACCGTCGAGGCCGCGAGACTGAACCTGGTCGAGGCCCTCGAGTTGTTCTTCGAGTCAGCCGATCCCGCTGAAGTCACCCGCCGGCTGCATGGCGAAGTGTTCGTGACCCAGGTTGAGGTCGCGGTTGGGTAGATTGCGCGTCTTCTCGGGACGCGAGGTGTGCAAGATCCTCGGAGACCACGGGTTCGAAGTGGTGCGGCAGCGCGGCAGCCACATCGTGCTTCAACAGCGCATCGGTGAGACGACGGTCACCGTGCCTGTGCCGGACCATCCGGAGATCAAGGTTGGTACGCTCGCCAGCATCATCCGTCAGTCGGGTCTGCCACGGAGCCTGTTCGAGAGCTGACGGCGCGAACGCTGGCGCGGAGTCAGTGTTCCAACGTGCAAGACCAAGCCTTCGACGAGGCGCTCTGGCCGGGCGCTTCAGCCTTCGCGCCAACGACCAGTGCCGGATCACGTTCCAGTGGGAACAGAAAGGCCCCTATGCCGACGACGTCACGTGCGAGGACTACCACTGACGGGCCTGGGTCCGTGCTGGACCTGAAGCGCCCACCGACGCGACCGGGCGACATGCTGCTCGAGGAGTTTCTCCGACCGGCGGGGCTCACGCAGGTCGAAGCGGCGCGGCGCATGAAGATCCCGCTCAATCGCCTGAACGAGCTCATCAACGGCAAGCGTGGCATCACGGCGGACACGGCGCTCCGCCTCGCGCGGCTGCTCGAGATGTCACCGGACTTCCGGATGGGCCTGCAAGCGGACTGGGAGCTGTGGCACGCAGCCGATGCGCTCCGAAGAGCTGGTTGATGAGGCCGCGTCGCCACTGTGACCTCAGTTGGTGTCGACGTTCACACCTTTGAGCGCTCGCGGCCGGCTGGAAACTGGTTGTGCAGGAAGGCGGCGAAGCGATCGAGATCGGCGAGCGCGTCGACCCACCACCCGACCTCTACTGGCCCGGCCACGGTCGGAACCCGGGCGTGCCCCACGTCCGGAGCCACTGCACCACGCGTGCCTGTGGCACCCGCGAGCCCGGCGTGGCCTCGGCCGCGCGGCGATCGAGTTCGGCGATGTCGTTGGCGTCCGCGTCACGCGACGTGCTGGTCTGCGCCTATGGAGGTGAGACGGCGGAGGATGAGGTCGTTGATGGACATCACTGAGCCTGCATAGTCCGGGAGATGATAGGCCGCCACGGCGGATCGGCCAGGCTATCGTCGAAACATTGCAAGGTCGAGATGGGCGGGCTCCGAGAAACTCCACAAGCCTTGTGGAGAATCCGTTGCGTCACGTTCAGTTACGGATTCTCGATCTGCCTGATGGGGGGGCGACTGCGTGACGTCTTGCGCGCGCGCCCAGATCGTGTGAAATGAGCCGCGCCCGCCACACGTCAATGGCGTCGGCTCCATTTCAATGTTATGCGACCCGTAGTGGCTTGATTCGTCGCATGTCGCGGCCAATCGCTTGGGTCGCATCCCAGAGATCGACAGCCCGCTGGGCGTTCAACCAGAACTCCGCAGAGTTACCGAAGAGGCAAGAGAAACGGAGCGCCATCTCTGGACTGATGGCCCGCCGGCCTCGCAGCAGCTCGTTGATCGACTGGCGGGATACGCCCACCGCCTGCGCCAGAGCGAGAACGGTCAATCCGTAGTCGGGCATGAAGTCCTCGCGCAGCATCTCGCCAGGATGAGTCGGCCGACGCTTCATCCGTCGGGCATTCGGTAGGCTCACGTCTCACCTCACGTCTAGTGATAGTCGCAGATCTCGACGTCGTACGCGTCGCCGTCGACGAACCGGAAGCAGATCCGCCATTGAGTATTCACCGCGATCGCGTGCTGCCCTTGCCGGTCATCCTTGAGCGCATGGAGGCGGTTGCCAGGCGGCACTCTCAGGTCATCCAACCTGGTTGCCAAATCGACGTATTCCGGTTTGCGAACGGCTCACCCGGCGACGTCGGCTGGAAAGCGCTTGGCGGCCCCCGTCGTGAACAGGTCCCGCGTGTGCCTGTCCGCGAACGTCTTGATCACCGCTCAACCGCAGCGTGTCACGTGACACGCGTCAAGCCGCTGGCATGCCTTCGGCGAAGCTGTTCTTGCCGGAGCCGTTGCGGCCGACCACCAGCGTGAGGCCGGGACCGGGCTGCAGGGGCAGGGTGGTGGCGGGGCCGATGCCGCGAAACCCGGAACGTTGGCCACGGCGTTCGCGCGTAGTCCGTTAGAATGGCAGTCATGAAGCCGCCCATCGACCTCGTGCTGCCGAAAGAAGCCACGGCCGCTTTCTGCGCCAGATGGGGCGTCTCGGAGCTCTACGTGTTCGGCTCCGCGTCGCGAGGCGAGCTGCGCGACGACAGCGACCTCGATGTGGCCGTTCGATTTCGACCGGGCACTCGCTACAGCCTGTTCGAATTGGTCGACATGCAAGACGAGCTGTCAGCCATCGCCGGCCGCGCCGTTGATCTCTTCACGATTCGCGGCATCGAGCACATGCCGAATCTCGTGCGGCGGCAGTCGATTCTCGATTCGCTCGAGCTGGTGCATGCCGCGTGACGAAGTGCTGCTCGCCGACATCCTGCGCTACGCACGGCAGGCTGCGCGCGCGGCGGCAGGGCTGACCGGCGCAGACCTCGATGCGGATCCGGACCGTCAAGCGATGGTGCTGTGGCCGCTCATCGCGCTCGGCGAGGCCGCGGCGCATGTGTCGGATGCCTGTCGGACAGCGCATCCCGACATCCCGTGGCGCCGCATGGTCGGCCTGAGGAACGTGCTGATTCACGACTACTCCGGCGTCGATATGGTGGCGGTCATCGACGTGGCCCAGATCCACGTTCCGGACCTGATTCGACGGCTCGAGTCGCTGCACCTGCACGAGTAGTTCGCCCGGCGCCATTCTGGCTGCATGAAGACTTCGCCCGAGCTGAGAAACACTCGTTCACGCGCGCTGATGCGTGGCGGAGGATGTGCGCGATGCGCCCAGGGGGAGTCCCGTTCAAGGCGTAGGGCTCGCATGAATCCTTCGTCGCCCAGCTAACCCGCCTCTGCGCGCAGCACTAGGCCCGGCCCTTTGCCGGAGCCGTTGCGCCCGAACACCAGGGTGAGGCCGGGGCCGGACGTACGCGGACGCCACACGCCGGCGACGGGGTGGGCGATTGACGAGGACCGGTGGAGTGGATACCATGAACATGTTAATAAACATGTCCATGGTAATTTCCAGAACGGACACCCTCGAACAGCGGGTCGCAGACCTGTTCCGCCGGGCGGGCTGGAAGGTCAGGCGGCAGCCTTCTGTCGGCGACCTTCCAGCCGATCTGCTGGTGCAGCGTCGGGGGCACTCGTACGTGGTCGAGGTGAAGAGTGCACCTGAGGGCCGCCGCGACCGCCTGCTGCCGCTTCTGGCCCAGGGCATCTTGCAGGCCCGGGCGTTCGCCGCTCGCAGCCCGGCACCCGTGGTGCCGCTGGCGATCGTCGGCGCCAAACGGGTCAGCGAGACCCTCGTCGGCGACCTGGACCGGTTCGTCCACCAGTACGCGCCAGGCGCCGCCGTGGGCCTGGTCGACATGGAAGGGTTTCAATGGTTTCGTGGGCCAGGGCTCGACGCGTGGATGAACGCACCGCGAGCCCGAGCTGCGCGGCACCTGCGGGTACGCGCCCCGGAAGGCGCAGTGTCGCACCTGTTCTCGGACCTGAATCAGTGGATGCTCAAAGTACTCCTGGCCACGAGAATTGCGCCCAACCTGCTGTACGCGCCACGGGGCGAGTATCGCAACGCGTCGCAGCTGGCCGCCGCGGCGAACGTCTCGGTGATGAGTGCCTTCCGGTTCGTGCGGCAGCTTCGCCTGGAAGGGTTTCTCGACGAATCGGGTTCCAATCTCCGCCTGGTGCGACTCGACGATCTGTTTCGCCGCTGGCAGGCGCACAGTCTGCGGCCAGCACGCGACGTCCCGATGCGTTGGATCCTGCGGGGAGACCCGGCTCGCCAGCTCCGCGACGCGCTGCGGGTCGAGGCCTCTGAAGCGGTCGCTGCGCCTGGCTCGCGTCGCGCCTCGGCGCGGTCGCCGCGGCTGTGCCTTGGGCTCTTCGCCGCGGCCGACGCCCTGGGCCTCGGGTTGGTGCACGGCGTCCCACCGGTTGTCTATCTCGAGCGACTCGAGCCCGGCGTCCTCGAACGCCTGGGCCTTTCCTTGGAGCCTCCCGGGGCCGCTCCGGACCTCTATGTCAGGGTGCCGGTCACGAGAGAATCGGTGTTCCGCGCGGCGGCGCGTCGCGACGGCGTTCCGGTGTCCGATGTCATGCAGGTCTGGCTGGATGCGGGCGCCTACCCGTCCCGTGGTGCTGAACAGGCCGACCTGATCTACCGACGGGTACTCCGGCCGTTGCTCGAGAAGGCGCGCGCATGATGGCTGAGCGCGACGACGAGATGTTTGCCCGGCTGGTGGCTGCGCCACCGAAGGATGAGCGTCGCCCAGCCTGAAATGCACTGTGATAACGTCGTCCCGTGAAGGTGCGGGAGGTAATCCGGTTGCTCGAGAAGCAAGACTGGAAGCTCGCCAGCACAGAGGGCAGCCATCGTCAGTTCAAGCATCCGACGAAGCCTGGCCGCGTCACCGTGAGCGGCGCATTGGGCGATGACATGCCCAAGGGCACCTTCGCTTCAGTAAGACGGCAAGCCGGGTTGAGAGGCCAGAGATGAAAACGCTGCAGTATCTCGTCCAAATCAATCGCGATCCCGACAGTGACTGGGGCGCCTCGGTTCCGGATCTCCCGGGATGCGTCGCGACGGGCAAGACGATCGACACAGCTCTTCGACGAATCGAACGGGCGATCGAGATCCACGTGCGTGGACTTCGCGAAGATCGCCTTCCGATTCCGCCACCACGTCATCGCTCGATCACGCCGCGACGAAACACGCGAGCCATCGACTTCTACGCCACGATCAACGTCGCGGCGTAACACGCAACTGGAGCCGACACGCTCGGCCCGCTCGCGCGCGCCCTGCGCCATTCTGGCTGCAGCAAGAGTTCGCCCGACTTGAGAAACACTCGTTGACGCGCGCTGGCGCGCGGCGGAGGATGTGCCCGACGCGGAGACACGAAGGCTCCGCACCCGGAGCCGAATAGCGAACATCCAGCGTAGGACCTGTCCTGTCCCGCTTCGCTGATACCGTAGGGCTCGCATGGACCCCTTCGTCGCCCAGCTGGCCCGCCTCTGCGTGCAGCACCCCACCCGCTCCAAATGGGTGTGCGTGCCCACGCACGCCATCGGCCGCACGCTCGGCGATCGGCTCGTGCTCGACGGCACCAACTGGGCCAACCTCCGCTTCGTCACCCCGCTCGACCTGGCCCTGCGCATGGGCGCGCCGTTCCTGGTGGAACGCGGCATCGATCCGTCGGAAGAAGCACTGGGCCCCGCGCTGATGATGCGGCTGCTGCTGGAACTGCCGCCAGACGGGGGCTACTTCCGGCCGCTGGCCGAGCACCCCACGCTGGCGCAGGCGTTGTGGACCACGGTGCGCGAGCTGCGCATGGCGGCCGTTCGCCCCGACCAGCTCGTGCCCGCCGCGTTCTCGTCGCCCGCGAAACACGCGGAGCTCGTGACGCTGCTGGCGGCCTACGAGCGCTTCCTGCACGACCACCAGCGCGCCGACATGGCCACGGTGTACGAGGAAGCCGTGCGGCATGCGGACTGGTGCCCCATCCAGCCGCAGGACTGCTGGACCGAGCTGCCCGACGCCAACTGGAATCCGCTGCAGCGGGCGCTGCTCGACCGCTTACCCGGCGAGCGGCTCGCGCCGCATACGTTCGCGCTGCCCGGCGTGGCCGTGCCGCGCCGGCTCACCACGCAGCGCACCGAGCGCGTGCCTGCGGACCCTGCCACGAACCCGCTCGCGTTCCTGATGTCGCCCGCGCGTGCCGCAACCGCGAGCTCCGCCATCCACCTGTTCCACGCCGGCGGCAGGGAAGCCGAGATCGAAGAGGTGTTCCGCCGCATCCTGGCGGCAGGGGCCTCGCTGGACCAGGTGGAAATCGCCTGCGCGTCGCACGACCGCCTGGCGCTGGTGTGGGAAAAGGCGCTGCGTCACGACTGGCCCGTCACACTCGGCGCCGGCATTCCGGCCACGTTCACCCGGCCGGGCCGCGCGCTGTTGGGGCTCTGCGATTGGATTGAAACGGACTTCTCGGCTGGGCACCTGCGCCGCCTGCTGCAATCCGGCGACGTGTACGTGTCCGACGACGAGGGATTCACCGCCGGACAGGCCGCCCGCCTGCTTGCGCGCGCCGGGGCCGGCTGGGGACGCGCCACCTACACCCTGGCCTTCGGGCGTCTGTGCAAACGCTACGACGCCCGCGCCAACGACCCCGACGAAAGCGACGACGACCGCGCCTACGCGAGTCAGCAAGCGGACGCTGCCAGGGACGTGTGCGCGTGGATCACCGCGCTGGTGGACGCCGTGCCCACGCCGGATGCGGCGCCCTCGGACGCGTCCCACGCCACGCCACGCAGCGCGCCACACGGCGCTGGCACGGTGCCGCTGCAAGCGGTGGTGGACGGCGTGCTCGCGTTTCTCGAGCACAGCGCCGCCCGCAGCAGCGCCCTCGACCATCGCGCCGCCGTCGCGCTACAGGAATACCTCGGCGAGCTGCGCGCGCTGGGGGCGTTTGCGTGCGCGCTGCCGCAAGCGCTGCGCTTCATCCGGGAACGCGTGGAGTCGCTTACCGTAGCGCCGGAGCGTCCGCGTCCGGGGCATCTCTACGCATCCACGCTGCAGCAGGCCGGCTACGCCGGGCGCCCGCACCTGTACGTGGTGGGCCTCGAGGAAGGCCGCGTCTTCGCGTCGTCCACCGAAGACCCGGTGCTGCTCGACAGCGAGCGCGCGGCGATCTCGCCCGACCTGCGCCTGTCGACCGACCGCATCGACGAGGCCGTGCACGCGGTGCTCGGTCGCCTGGCCGCCTCCGGGGCCTCGGCCACCTTCAGCTACTCGTGCTGCGACACCCGCGAGTACCGCGAAACCTACGCCTCGTGGCTGATGCTGCAGGCCTATCGGCTGCAGCAGGGCAACGCCGCCCTCTCGTATCAGCAGATGAAGGCGGCGCTGGGCGAGCAGCCGGCGTCGGCCGTGCCCGCCACGCGCGACGCCGCGTTGTCGTCCACCGGCTGGTGGCTGCGAGCAGTCGTTGGAACCGGAAACGACGGCGCGGCCACGCTGGCCCCCGCGTTCCCATCGGTGGCGCGCGGCCGTGCGGCGGACGAGCAGCGCGAGGCGCCCGAGTTCACCGAGTTCGACGGCCACGTGGCTGCGGCCGGCCCCGTGCTCGACCCGTGCCTGCCCGCGAATGTTTACTCGGTAACGGAACTGGAAGGCGCCGCCCAATGTCCATTCCGGCACTTCCTCAAGCGTGGCCTCGGCGTGCGGCCCGTGGACGAACGCGAGCGCGACAAAGACGTGTGGCTCGGCCCGCTCATCCGCGGGTCTGAACTGCACGCCATCTACGCCGCGCTCCTGCGGCGCACGCGCGACGAGAATCGTCGTGCCACACAGGCCGACGGCGCGTGGCTG
>JANMDX010000081.1:0-1669 GCA_031376505.1 Acidobacteriota bacterium | reverse complement strand
GCTCATCGCCGCCTGCGCGCACCACCACGGCGCGCGCCTCGAGCACGCCGACAGCGATTTCGACCGGATTGCGACGGTGGCGGGACACGAGACGTAGCGACGTCCGCCGCCAGTGGGCGCACGCTGTTCAGGCGACCAGTTCGCCAGCGCCGATCGTCGCGCCACGGTCGCGATAGACTGCACGTCTCGATGCCCCCCGACCTGCTCGCCGGCCGCTACCGCATCCTGTCGCCGCTTGGCGCCGGGGGCCTGGGCGAGGTGTTTCTCGCCGAAGACACACGGCTCGAGCGCCGGGTGGCCGTGAAGATGCTGCCGGCGTCGGTCGAGGGTGACGCCGTGGCCCGTGAGCGTTTGCGGCGCGAGGCCCTGGCCGCCGCCGGGCTCGATCACCCCTACATCTGCAAAGTCTTCGAAATCGGCGACGCCGACGGGCGCGCGTTCATCGTGATGGAGTACGTGGAGGGCGACACGCTCCACACACACGCGCGCCGAGCCCTGCTGCCCGTCCGCCAGGTGCTCGACATCGCGCACGAGCTGGCTCAGGCCCTCGACGCCGCCCATCGGCGCGGCATCGTGCATCGCGATCTGAAGCCCGCCAACGTGATGCTGACGCCGCAAGGGCACGTGAAGGTGATGGACTTCGGCTTGGCCAAGCAGGTCGCCGCCCGTCCGAGCCCGTCGGGCACGGGCGCGGCCAGCACCCCCGACACGCAGACGCACGACGGCGTGGCCTCGACGGACGCACGCGCGGCGCTCACCGACGCCGGCACGCGCCTCGGAACGCCAGCCTACATGTCGCCGGAGCAGATCCTCGGGGCCGCGCTCGACCCGCGTTCCGATCTGTTCTCGCTCGGCGTCATCCTGCACGAGCTGGCCACGGGCCGGCATCCGTTTCTGCGCGACGACCCAAGCGAGACCATGGCGGCGATTCTGCGCGACCCGCCCACCCCAGGATCGCGCGACCTCGACGAGCCGGCGGGCTTCGGCGCCGTCATCCACCGATTGCTGTCGAAGGCCTGCGCCGAACGCCATCAGACCACGGCTGCCCTACTCGACGACCTCGAGGCGCTGCGCGCCAACGCATGGTCGTCGTCGCGCACGACCACCACGGCGCCCGCAACCCCGGCCGAGCGCACGCCGTTCGTCGGACGAGACACAGAGTCCACCGAGCTGACGCGCCTGCTCGACCAGATGCTCACGGGCCAGGGTGGCCTGGTGCTCGTGGGCGGCGAGCCCGGCGTGGGCAAGACGCGGCTGGCCCGCGAGCTGCTGGCCACAGCGCGGCAACGGGGCTGCCTGGCCCTGACGGGCCACTGCTACGAGATGGAAGGCGCGGCCCCGTATGTGCCGTTCGTCGAGATGATCGAGCAGTCCGTGCACCTGGTGCCGCAGGCGGTGCGCGCCGCCATGGGCGAGGTGGCCCCAGAGATCGCGGCGATTGTGCCGAGCTTGCGCCGCACCTACAGTGACATTCCACCATTGCCGGAGGTACCAGCCGACCAGCAGCGGCGCCTGATCTTCGGCGGGTTTCTCGACTACGTCCGACGCGGGACCCAGAAGTCGCCGGTCGTCTACCTGCTCGACGACCTGCACTGGGCCGACGAGTCGACGCTTCAACTCTTGCAACATCTGGCGCCGCACCTGGCTTCCATGCGGCTGCTCATTGTCG
>JANMDX010000004.1:0-1644 GCA_031376505.1 Acidobacteriota bacterium | reverse complement strand
AAAGCCTGGCAGGCACTAATCATGCGCGGCCTCGAGCCCACCGAAGGCGAGCCCATCGGCGCGTACCGTGGGGAGGCTGGGCTGGAGGACTACGACGTCGAAGTCGGAGGACTCCCAGGGGCCCCGGCCGAACGAGTCGCTGCGGCATTGGCGGTGTTCGACGGCATCCTCGCCGCGCAACTCGACGAGATGGACCGCACCGTCCGCCGCGAACACCTCCACGAAGATGCAACGGGCGACACGGTCACGGCCGTCATCATCTTGTGCGCATGGGCGCATGGCGAGTGGCTACGCATTCATCCTTTTCCGAACGGCAACGGGCGCACGGCGCGGATCCTCGTGAACAGCATCGCCCTGCGATACGGTCTCCCCGCGTTTATGCGGGTGCGTCCGCGGCCTGAGCTTGATCCAGTTTCGTGGACATCTATCCAGAGGGGGATACGATGGCCAGAATGGAATCAGGCAAGACGGGGCGACGGGCACGGCGACAGTTCACGGAAGAATTCAAAGCGGGGGCCGTGCGGTTGGTCCTCGATGAAGGTCGGACGGTCGCGGCGGTGGCCCGCGAGTTGGACCTGACCGAAACGGCCTTCCGTGCGTGGGTGGAGCACGCGCGCGCCGATCGCACGGCGGGCAAGACCGGCGTGACCACGGCCGAGCGCGAGGAGTTAGTCCGCTTGCGGAAAGAGAATCGGCAGCTCCGGCAGGATCGGGAGATTCTCGTAAAAGCCGCGGCCTTCTTCGTGAGGGACCACGCGTGAAGTTTGCGTGGATCGCCCTGGAGAAGGCCACCTTCCCCGTCGTCGCCCTGTGTCGGAATCTCCGTGTCACGACGAGCGGGTTCTACGCCTGGCGGGGGCGGCCGGAGTCCGACCACACGGTCGAGGATCGGCGCCTGCAAGTCCTCATCCGCGCATCGTTTGCCGCCAGCACACAGCGGTACGGCAGTCCGCGGGTGCACGAGGATCTGATCGAGCAGGACGAGCAGGTCAGCCGGAAGCGGGTCATTCGCCTGATGCAGGCCGACGGCCTGCACGCGCGGAAGCGCCGGCGCTACAAGCACACGACGTTGAGCGAGCACGATCAACCGGTCGCCGCCAATCTGCTCGACCGGCAGTTCGCGGCTGAGGGGCCGAATCTGTGCTGGGTCGGTGACACGACGGAATTCGTCATTGGCACCAGCGGCAAGCTCTACCTGGCCGTGATCCTGGATTTGTTCTCGCGGTTCGTCGTCGGCTGGGCGGTGAGCGCCGTGAATGATCGCCACCTGACCCTCAAGGCGCTCGAGATGGCGCTGAAGCGACGGTGCCCCGAGATCGGGCTGCTCCATCACTCGGATCAAGGCTCGACCTACGCGAGCGAGGACTATCGAGACGTCCTCGACGCGCGCGGGATCGTCTGCAGCATGAGCCGCCGCGGCAATTGCTGGGACAACGCCGTCATGGAAAGCTTCTTCTCGACCGTCAAGAGTGAGCTGGCCGACCAGTTCGCCAGCCACGGGGAGGCGAAGATGGAGCTCTTCGACTACATCGAGGTGTTCTACAACCAGAAACGCCGCCACTCGACGCTCGGCCAGATCAGTCCGGCCGCGTTCGAACGCCAGGCGGCGGCGTGACGAAGGGCATGGACGCTGCCGTCCTGTGG
>JANMDX010000434.1:0-10102 GCA_031376505.1 Acidobacteriota bacterium | reverse complement strand
CCGACGTGGGCTCGCCGCCGGCGGCCGGCACGAAGACCAGCGCGGCGTTGGGCCGCTGCGAGAACAGGATCAGGTTGTCCTTGCTCCAGGCGCCACCGCGGGGCACACCGACGCGCGCCAGTGCCGTGGACGTTCCCCCGGCGATGTCGACGGTCTTGAGCTGTCCCTGGGCGAAGAAGCCAAGCATGCGGCTGTCCGGCGACCAGAAGGGCTGCGAACCGTTCTCGGTGCCTACGAGCAACCGCGGGGTGGCCGAATCGAGGCTGCGCAGGTAGAGGCCCTGCGTGCCGGCACGGTCGGTCGACGAAAACACCAGGTGCCGGCCATCTGGTGAGATGCGCGGCGCCTCGGCGCGCCCGAAGGTGGAATCCTGAGGCGGCACGACCGAGAGCACGTCAAACCGCCGCTCGGGCGGCGCGACTCGTGAGGCGTACCGCCATGCCAGCCCCGTGGCTGCCATCGTCGCGACGAGCGCCACGGCCCACGCCATGCGCTCGCGAGAGCGGCGTGGCGTCGGCGGCGTCACGGCGACTGCGGCGCTGCCGTCGGCCAGGCCCTTCAGCTGCAGCACCACATCGTGCGCGGTCGACCAGCGGGCGGCCGGATCCTTGGCCAGGCACACCGACACGAGACGGTCCAGCGCCCGCGGCGCCTCGGGTGTCAGGCGCGAAATCGGCGGGGGGTCGGCGTGGAGAATCGCCCCGATCAACGAGGCCTGACTTGCGCCCGCAAACGCCCGCTGCCCGGTGACCATTTCATGGAGCATGGCGCCGAGTGCAAAGATGTCCGCACGCGCGTCAACCGCCGCGCCTTCGAGCTGTTCGGGCGCCATGTACGGCAGCGTCCCGAGCACTTCGCCGCGCATGGTCAGCGCGGTGGCGGTGGGGTCTTCGCCGGCGCTGGGTAGGTCGACCTTAGCCAACCCGAAGTCGAGCAGCTTGGCGCCTGCCTTGGTCAGCATCACGTTGGCCGGCTTCAGATCCCGGTGCACGATGCCCGCGCGATGCGCGAAGGCCAGGCCCTCGGCAATCTGGATGGCGCACGCGATGGCCTCGGCCGGGGGCAGGCGGCCCTGTGCCAGGCGGGCCTCGAGCGTGATGCCGTCGAGCCGTTCCATCACCAGGAACATCACGCCCTCGTGATGTCCCACGTCGTGCAGCGTGCAGATGTTGGGATGGGAGAGCGAGGCGATTGCGGCGGCCTCGCGTTCAAAGCGCGTCCGGCGGCCAGGGTCGTTCGCAAATGCACCGAGCAGTACCTTGACGGCCACGCGACGATCGAGCCGCGTGTCGCGCGCGTCGTAGACCTCGCCCATGCCGCCGGCGCCGAGCGGGCTGACGATCTCGTACGGGCCGAGGTGAATACCGGGGGTCAGAGCCAAACGGGGTGATTATACGGCGCGCGCGTCACGGGGATGAGCGCCGCGGAACTCACCGCGACGGATCGCCCGTTGTTCCGGCGGCCTTCACTTCTACCTCGACAGCGAGATCGCGAAGGCGTAGCGATTGCGCTCACGCCGACAGCGTGAGAGGCTTTCGCCGTCGCAGGCCGGAACTAGGCGGCGCGGCCGAAACTCCGGCTGAGCTCGTCGGCCACGCGCTCCCAGATCATCGGGGCGTTGGCGCGAAGGGCGCGCAGTTCGGTGTCGGTCAGCGGTATGCCCCAGTCGCCCGCCGTCTCAAGCATGGCGTAGGGGTTGCTCATGAACGAAAGGCGCAGTTCGTCGTCGTTCAGCAGCTCGTCGATCAGGATGTCCAGGCTCGGTTCCAGGTTGGCGTTGGTCCTCATGTCGTTCTCCTGCCCGCCTCCAAACGCAAGGGCCTTGCCAACATCCCCACGCGTCTGGGCTGTTGATGTAAACGGTTGAAAAACATGCACTTGACCGTGAATGTTCGCACCGGCGCGTGACTCACTGGCAGCGCGGGTTCGAGCCCCGCCTCCAACGATCTGCGCCATCCGGTACACGTTGCGCCCGGCGAGCGGTCGAGAAGTTCTCGACGCACCGTCCCAATCAGGCGCTCGACGAAGGGCTATAGCAGCGGCGAGGGACCTATTCGATGGCGTAGCCGAGTGCCAACGCGTTCTCTCTGACCCTGACGTCCCTCGTGACGATCGTCACGCGGGCCGGGGGCTCGCCGAGCTGCTCAGCCGTCGCCAGATGCACGGCGTCGAGTGTACGAATGGGTTCTACCGGAAACGGACGGCCGACCCGTGCGAGAACTGCGTCCGTCACGGCCATCAGGTCGCATCGTCGCGCAAAGCGCTGGAGCGCCTCCACCGCCGCGCGCACGTCGGCCGCAGTGAGGCGCCCTGTCGCCTTTGCCCGAATGACCGCGCGCGTCGCCTCGGCGAGCGTGAGTGACGACGATACTCGCCGACCTGGTCCTCGAATCGCCGCCCGCGCAGCGGCATCGCACTCCAGCAACGCCGCGACCAGCGCGCTCGACTCGATGTAGCGAAGTGCAGGCGCCACGTCGGACGCAGTGCTCACTGCCGGCGGACGACGACGCCGTGGGCCACCGATGGGCGTGCTACGCTTCGCCACGGTCGCTATCGATCAAGGCGGCGGCCGTGCCCCGCGGAAGCCGGATGTCAGGCCAGTCTTCGAGCGGATCGCCGTCCTCAGGGGCCGGCTGAACCACGCCTGTCGCGACCAACTCATCATACCGACGGCGCCCCGCCTTCGACCCGAGTGTTGGGGGTACCAACTCGGCCACGACGCGTCCGTGCGCCGTCACCGCGATGCGCTCTCCGGCTTCGACTCTACGGATGTATCGGCTCAGGTTGTCCTTCAGCTCTCGAACGCCGGTCGACATTCTTCAAGTATAGCCACATGTGGCCACATTTGTCTCGCGCCCGTGAATGCCCGGGATCGCGCGTGCGCGGTCGTGCCGTGGCGGTCGTGATTGCTGCCCCACTGCGCAGAATCCGCACAGCGGGGCCCCGGGGTTCGGTGGCCCTCAATCTGAACGTTCACACCCACGGGTCGGTGCGTCCGACGCGTTCGCGGAGTCGTCCCCACGATCTCGTACGGGGCGAGGCGGATACCGGGGGTCAGGGCAGAACCTAGTGCTCATACGGCGCGCGCCGGGGACGTTGTCTCGGTCAGACGACCACGGCATCGCCTATCCGCAGCGTTCCGCCAGCCGCGACCACGGCGTAGACGCCGGCACAGGGAAACTGCCCGCCGTCGCCAACCTGCAGCTTGTTGTGCTGCACCAGCGCCCGGAGAATCTCGGGATCCGAGGGCAGGTCGTCCTGAGCCAGTGTCGTCATCACACACCGTGGGTCGGACATCGCGACGTGCACACGGGCCATGGCGCCAATCGCGATGTCTTTGCCCACCCAACCGTTTTCAAGGAATCCCGGTGCCTTCGTTCCGACAATGACGTTCATGCGGAATCGACGCTCATCAATGCGGCTCTGGGGGCGACTGACCCGTAGTTGACCGAGGGTGGACGTCGTGAGAACCGATAGCGGGAACAGGTCGAAGAACGCCCCAACCGGCACGGGCGAGGCCACGCCGGCCTCGGCAAAGAACGCCGAGCCCACCTTCGCCTCGACCACCGTATCGCGATGGCCCGCAGGGTCTGCACCCTCGATGTCGGGGTGATACTGATCGATCGTGAAGTTCTCGGGCGCCATGCGCGCCAGTGTGACCTCGCGCGTGAAGTACGCCGACAGCACGCGGTCGCGGTCGCCCGCGTCACTCGTCACGACCGTGCCGTCCGGCAGCACGATCCGCACCGCTGGCAGGTCGAGGCCAGCCTGCGGCGGCTCGACGAAGCGGGCCTGGCAGGTCAGGACGTTCGGAAACAGCCTTGCGCTCTTGGCACTCACCACCTTGCCCGTGACCACGTCGACGAGCGCGTAGCCACGGTCGCCGAGCAGTCCGCGTTCCGACAGCTCGACCTGTTGGACGGGTTCGCCTCCCATGGACTTGACCGGAAACCTCCACAATCCGACGACCGTGCCTGCGCTCTCACTGGATGCCATGGGTCACTCCTCTGTGATTCCTACGGGGAACCTGCCGATAGTAGTGCGCTTCGACCGTCTGCCGGGGACGTTCCGGGCGGTCCCGGTAGCCGTCGAGAGCAGGCGTGCGCGGCGTTTCGTCTACACTGCGCCGCATGAACTGTCGTCGCAGCATTCTTTTGTCGGCGGTCGCGGCCCTTGCATGGTCCGGCTCGATTGGCGCGCAGGCGCCGCCCTATCGAGCCGTGGGTCCGCTTCCCGTCACCGCTCACTCTTATCCCTTCGGCGCGGCCGACCGCACGCGCACGCCGACCGACCTGCGCGTGGACGGCTATGTCGAAGAAGAGTTTCTGTTCAGCGGCGTCGCCAATGTCTACGACTGGCCGCAGGCCGGTCCGGCGGTCGTGCGCACGTCGGGTGTCCCCTATACGACCCGCGTCCTGGTGCGACGGCCAGCTGCGCGATCCCGATTCAGCGGCACCATCGTGGTCGAGATGCTGAACCCGTCGAACCTCTTCGACTTGAACATCGGCTGGGCCATTTCCGGCCGGCAACTGGTGCGCAACGGCGACGCGTGGGTGGGCATCACGGCCAAGCCGGTGGCCGTCGCATCGCTCCAGGCCTTCAACCCCACGCGCTACGCCGCGCTCTCGTGGCCCAATCCCCTGCCGCTGACCGACGAGCGCAACTGCACGGCCATTGGTGCCGACAGCCAGCGGTCCACGGAGAACGGCTTGATCTGGGACATGCATCGACAGATCGCTCTGTGGCTGCGCGCGCGCGGCGACAACAATCCGTTCACCTACGGCACCACGACCGGTGTCCATCCCGTCGCGCGGTTGTATGCCTGGGGCTACTCGCAAACGGGCGGGTTTCTCTATACCTATGTCAACGCCATCCACCCCATCGACGTGAAAGAACTGGGCAAGCCGCTCTTCGATGCGTATCTGATCGCGGTGGCGAGTGGGCCGTCGCCGATCCATCAGTGCTTCCCCGCACTGCCGGTTGGCGACCCGCGGCGGCGGGTGTCTGGCGTCGGCGTGCCGGTCGTCAGAGTGATGAGCCAGTCCGACTACCTCCCGACGATCGCGTCCAGGCTTCCCGACAGCGACACGCCGCCCGACCTGCTGCGCAACTACGAAATCGCTGGCTCCGGTCACGCCACGCCGGACGAACTGGCATTCGCCGCAGCGCCCGATGACATCATCAAGGCCGGCCGGGCCGTTCCGCCAATGGCCTGCACCGAGGGTCCGCGCAGTCGCTTTCCGAGCCGCATTGCCTTCAACGCCATCCTTCAGAATGTCGACCGTTGGGTGCGCACGGGCGTGCCCGCACCCAGGGCAGAGCAGATTCGCGTCGTCGATGGCACACCAGAGTTCGACCAGTACGGGAATGTCGTCGGCGGCGTCCGGTCACCATTTCTGGATGTGCCAACCAGTACGTGGAGCGGCAATTCGACCGGCGCCTCGTTTTGCCGGATCGCGGGCCACGAAATGCCATTCGACCGTGCGCGGCTCGACGCGCTCTACCCGAAGACCGGCGACTACGCCGGGGCGGTCGCTGCCAACGTGAAGTCCCTGGTCGCTGGCAGGTTCATCACCGAGGCGGATGGCCAGGAACTGATCGCCGAGGCCAGGATGATGAAGACTCGGTAGCCGCGGGTCAGTGGTCAAAGCGTGCCCTGCGCCTGGTCGGCGTCAGCATCCGGCGACCGGCTGCGCCGGGACGCGCTAGACTCTGGCTCACAGGAGTCCGTTGATGACGCTACGTGTTGGCATCTCGCGAGCGGCCGCAGGCCTGCTCGTGTTCACGACCCTCGCCGCCGCGGCGCCTGGCATCGCCCAGGCGCAGGCTTCCGCGGGCCCTGCGGCGCAGGCCTTCACCCCTGCCGACTACGCGCGGGCCGAGCGTTTCCTCGCGGCTGCCGTCAATCCGCTCGTAGTGGGCGGTACCGTCAACGCCACGTGGCTGCCCGACGATCGCTTCACCTATCGCAGCGCAACTGGCGATGGCGGCGAGTTCATGCTCGTCGACCCGGTGAAGAAGACACGGGTGCGCGCATTCGACCACGAACGCGTGGCGACAGCGCTGGCCGCGACGTCCGGCGCCGCCGTGGACCCCAAGAAACTGCCCTTCCAGGCCATCGAACTCGCGGCCGACGGCATGTCGGTCGCATTCGACGTGGGTACCAAGCGCTACTCGTGCGACGTGAAGGGCGCCGCCTGCACGTCGGTCGCGCCCAGGGACGGCAATGCGGTCGTGTCACCCGACGGCACGCGCGCGGTGTTCATCAAGGACTGGAACCTGTGGATGCGCGACTTCGCTTCGAAGGTCGAACGGCCGCTCACGACCGACGGCGTCGCCAACTTCGGCTACGCCACCGACAACGCCGGCTGGAAGCAAAGCACACGCGCGATCGTGTTGTGGTCGCCGGACTCAAAGAAGGTCGCCACGTTTCAGCAGGACGATCGCACGGTCGGCGAGATGTACCTCGTGGAGACCAAGGCCGGCCATCCGGTGTTGAAGACGTGGAAGTATCCGCTGCCCGGCGACGAGGTCGTGTCGATGCTGCACCGCGTGGTCGTCGACACCGACGCCGGCACGGTGGTGCGCTTCACGATGGCGCCCGACTACCACCGCGCGATGCTCGGCGACGACGTCTCGGTGAGCGACATGACGTGGAGCCCCGACTCGGCGCGGCTCGCCTTCGTGTCGACCGGACGTGATCACAAGACCGCCACGGTACGTGTCGCCGATGCCGCCACGGGCGCGGTGCGTACGGTGTTCGAGGAATCGGAGAAGACCCACTTCGAGTCGCCGGCGGGCTGGCGCGTGCTGTGGACCACCGGCGAGATCGTGTGGAACTCGCAGCGCGACGACTGGAGTCACTTGTATCTGTACGACCTGACGACCGGGCGGCTCAAGCATCAGATCACGTCCGGGCCAGGGCCGGTCACCCGCATCCTGCGCGTGGACGACAAGGCCCGCACGGTGGTCTTCACGGCCAATGGCCGCGAGCCCGATCAGGATCCATACTTCGCGCACGTCTACCGCGTGGGCCTCGACGGCAAAAGCTACGCCTCGCTGACCCCCGAGAATGGCCATCATACGGTGCAGATGTCCACGTCGGGCGCGTTTGCAATCGTGTCGTCATCCTCGCCCGAACGCGCGCCCGAGGTCGTGATCCGCGACGCAATGGGCGCCGTGGCAATGCCGCTCGAGAAGGCCGACGTCTCGAAGCTCGTGGCCACGGGCTGGAGGCCGCCGATGGCGTTCAGCGTCAAGGCCCGCGACGGCAAGACCGATCTGCGCGGTCTGCTCTTCCGGCCCACCACCTTCGATGCCACGAAGAAGTATCCGATCATCAACTACGCGTATCCGGGCCCACAAGCGGGCAGCGTGGGGAGCCGTGCGTTTGCGGCGGCACGCGGCGACAACCAGGCTCTGGCCGAACTGGGCTTCGTCGTGGTCTCGCTCGACGGCATGGGCACACCAGGCCGCTCGAAGTCGTTCCACGATGTCTATTACGGCGCGATGGGCCGCGACAACACGCTGCCCGATCAGGTGGCCGGCATGAAGGAGTTGGCGACGCGCTATCCGTGGATCGACCTCGACCGCGCGGCGATGTGGGGCCACTCCGGCGGCGGGTTCATTACGGCCGACGCGATGTTTCGCTATCCCGACTTCTTCAAAGTGGGCATCAGCGAATCTGGCAATCACGATCAGCGCGTCTACGAGGACGACTGGGGAGAGCGGTACCAGGGACTACTGACCCGGCTCGGCGGCGCGCACCAGGGCGGCGACGAACCGCGTGACACCTACGAGGCGGAAGCCAACCAGACCCTGGCCAAGAACCTCAAGGGCAAGCTGCTGCTGATGCACGGCATGATGGACGACAACGTGCCGCCGCAGAATACGTATCTGGTGATGGACGCGCTCATCAAGGCGAACAAGGACTTCGATCTGATCCTGCTGCCGAACCAGCGCCATGGCTACGGCGTGGATGGTCCCTACGCGATGCGGCGCCGCTGGGACTACTTCGTGCGGCACCTGCTCGGCGCCGAGCCGCCGAAGGAATACCAGATGCAGCCGGTGACTCCGCCAGGACGGCCTGGGGGCAACTGATGATGCCCGCGCACGCGGTCGGGCATGCGGGCTGGGTTCGGGTCTCGCACTGGGTCGCTACGCTGAGTGTCGCGGCCCTGGCGTTCAGCGGCGTCGAGATTCTGATGGTGCACCCGCGGCTCTACTGGGGCGAGGCCGGCAACGACCTGACCACGCCGCTCATCGAACTGCCGATCAGCCGCAACTACCAGCATGCTGGCTGGACAGCACCCGCGCCGTTCTTCGACGGCGACGCGTCGCCGAGGTCGGCCAGCCGCACCTACGACATCTTCAACCAGAATGGCTGGGGTCGCAGCCTGCACTTCCTCGCTGCGTGGTGCCTGGTCGTGACCGGTGCGATCTACCTGATTGCGGGCGTAGCCGCTGGTCACTTCCGCCGGCATCTGCTCCCGCAAACGGCGCAGCTATCGACCACACACCTCCAGCGCGAGGTGACCGATCACCTGCGTCTGCGCATCCCCGCCGCCACGGGCGGCCCGGACTACGGCCTGCTGCAGCGGCTCGCCTACCTGTCGATCGTGTTCGTGGCGTTGCCGCTGATCGCCCTCACGGGCATCACCATGTCGCCGGCCATCGTCGCCGCGTGGCCGTTCCTGCTCGACCTCTTCGGTGGACACCAGTCGGCGCGCACGATCCACTTCGCGGCGTTCGCCGCCGTGATGCTGTTTCTGGCCGGGCACGTACTAATGGTCGTGATGTCGGGATTCCGGCGCCAGATGCGCGCCATGACCCTGGGGAGACAACGATGAGATCACGACGTCTGATCGCGCGTCGCGACCTGCTGGCCGCTGGCCTGGCCTCGGCCGGCGGGCTCCTGCTCTCGGGGTGCTCGCGGCCCGTGCCACCCACCTACGGCAGCCTGCTCCGCCTCGGCGACAACCTGACCTATCGCGCGCACCGCGCGCTGCTGCCCGGTGAGGCGCTGGTCCGTGAGTACACCAGAGCGGACCTCTCGTCATTTCCCGCCGTGGGCACCACCGATCCGGGTGACCAGAACAGCCCGAGGGCCAGCGCAACGTACCGCGACGTGCAGCGCGGCGGCTTCGCCGACTGGCGTCTGTCGGTCGAGGGGCTCGTGTCGCGGCCGACCGCGTTCTCGCTCGCGGACCTGAAGCGGCTGCCCGCGCGCACGCAGATCACCAAGCACGTGTGCGAAGAGGGCTGGTCCGCCATCGGCGAATGGACGGGCGTGCCGCTCAGCCGGGTACTGGACGCGGCGGGCCTGCAGCCAGCGGCGCGGTTCGTCACCTTCTACTCGTACGACGATGTAGCCGACAGCATCGACCTGCTCGACGCCCTGCATCCCCAGACGCTCCTGGCCTACGGCATGAACGGGCGGGATCTGCCGGTGGCCCACGGCGCGCCGCTGCGGCTGCGCGTGGAACGGCAGGTGGGCTACAAGAGCATGAAGTACCTCACGCGCATCGCCGTCACCGAGCACCTCGACGACGGTGGGGACAAAGGCAACCCGAAGAACGGGTGGGCCTGGTACGTGGGGATCTGACACTCGCCGCTTCGGCGACATCCATTCAGGGACACGATGTCACACGCAGTACCAGGCGCCAACTCGATGTGGGGCGGGCGGTTCAGCACCGCACCAGCCGACGTCATGCAGACGATCAATCCGTCGATCGGCTTCGATCAACGGCTGTACCGCGAGGACATCGCGGCGTCACTCGCTCATGCCGAGATGCTGGCGCGCCAGCGCATCATCAGCCAGCCTGACGCCGACGCCATTCGCACCGGCCTCACGCAGGTGCTGACCGAGATCGAACAGGGCACCTTCGCGTTCTCGGTCGACCTCGAAGACATTCACATGAATGTCGAGTCGCGGTTGAAAGAGATCATCGGCGATGCGGCGGGACGCCTGCACACCGCCCGGAGCCGCAACGACCAGGCCGCAACCGACGTGCGGCTGTGGATGCTCTCGGCCATCGCGACCCTCGACGCCGCCGTGCAAGACCTGCAGCGGGCGCTCGTCGAGCGGGCCGACCAGCACGTC
>JANMDX010000395.1:0-31321 GCA_031376505.1 Acidobacteriota bacterium | reverse complement strand
TACGTGGGTACCGAGAACGCCATCTACGTAAGCTTCGACGACGGCGAGAACTGGCAGCCGCTGCAGATGGACCTGCCGCACGCGCCGGTGTCGGGCATCGTGGTGCAGACGCACTTCAACGACCTGGTCATCTCCACCTATGGACGCGGGTTCTTCATCCTCGACGACATCACGCCCCTGCAGCAGATGACGCCGCAGGTGCTGGCATCCGACGCGCATCTCTTCCCGCCGCGCGCGGCCTACCGCTTCAGACCCATCACGGCGCCGTCGACCACCTACGACGACCCGACGGTGGGCGAAAACCCCAGGTACGGCGCGTCGATCAACTACTACCTGAAGGGCGCGCCATCGGGCGCGGCCACCGTCACCGTCCTCGACGGCAAGAACCAGGTCGTGCGCACGCTGGCAGGCACCACGCGCGAAGGCCTGAACCGGATCTACTGGGATCTGCGATCGGAGCCGTCGGCTGAGCCGCGCTTGCGCACCAGTCCTCTCTATGCGCCGCAGCCGCAGTTTCGCCCCGGCCCCGATGGCACGCGTCCGGCTCAAGGCGCCGGCCAGATCACCATGCTGATGCCGCCGGGCACCTACACCGTGAAGCTGTCGGTGGGTGGCCGCGACCTGACGCAGTCGCTCACCGTACGCAAGGATCCCAACTCCGAGGGCACCGAGGCCGACATCGAGGCTCAGATGCGGCTCGTGACCGCGCTGCGGGGCCACGCCAACACCGCGGCGGCAATGGTGAACCAGATCGAACTGATTCGCAGCCAGCTGGAGGGCCTCGACCGCTTGGGCGCGGATGCCGCAACCAAGACGTCGGTGAACGAGCTGATGCAGCAGCTCATCGATGCCGAGATGAACCTGGTCGACCTGCGCCAGACCGGCACCGGCCAGGACGGCGTGCGCTTCGGCTCGAAGCTGATGAGCAAGATCAACTATCTTGCCAACGGCGTCTCGGGCGGTGACTTCAAGCCCACCGACCAGCACGTGGCAGCCGGGCAACTGATTGCCGATGAGGTGAAGAGGGTGCAGGCCCTGGTCGATGCCCTGCGCGGCCGTATCCTGAGCGGCTTCAACGACCAGTTGAAGAGCAAGAACCTGCCGCCCATCGTCGTGCCGGGTCCGAAGTAGCTGTGACGGTTGGCGAACCTCCCGGCGCGACGTCGCGTCACCGGGGCGTGCGGTCGTAGTACGCTGCGCGCCGTGAGCCGAAAGTCACGTCAGGCGGGCAGCCCCGCGGTGCCCACAGAGCCGCCATCGCGCGGGTCGCGGCCCGTGCGGGTTGCCGTGGTAGTCGCCGCACTGGCCGTCGTGTCAGCGGGAGGGTGGTGGTTGTGGGGCGGTGGCGCCACCGACGCGCCGGCTGGGCCTCCGAACGTGTTGCTCGTCACGCTCGATACCACCCGCGCCGACCACGTGGGCGCGTACGGCGCCTCGGCCGCGCGCACACCAACCCTGGACCGACTAGCCAGGGAGGGCGTGCTCTTCGAACGGGCGGTCGCGGCCGCCCCGACGACGCTGCCCGCACACGCCAGTCTGATGACCGGCCGGAATCCCATGGCGCACGGCGTACGCAACAACGGCGTGCCACTGCCGAAAGACGTGCCGACGCTGGCGACCGCATTTCGTGACGCCGGCTATCGGACCGGTGCGTTCGTGAGCGCGTTCGTACTCGACCAGCGTTTTGGGCTCGGCCGCGGCTTCGACACCTACGACGACCGTCTTGACCCGGCGGTGAGCCGGGGCAACGACGAACTCGAGCGCAGCGGCGACCGCACCGCGACGGCCGCCGCCAAGTGGCTCGCGTCCGTGGCCTCTGGTCCGCCGTCGGTCCCGTCTTCCAACTCCCCGCCAACCCCGCCTTTCTTCGTGTGGGTGCATCTCTACGATCCCCACGACCCCTATGAGCCGGCCGACTCGTGCGGGCGAGGCGCCGTCAGCGCGTACGACGGCGAGATCGCGTGTGCCGATGCGGCGGTGGGCACGCTGTTGGCGGCGCTCGACGAGCGTGGGCTGACGGCGAACACGATCGTGGCGGTCGTTGGCGATCACGGCGAGAGCCTGGGCGAGCACGGCGAAGCGACGCACGGGATGTTCGTCTACGACGCGGCGATGCGTGTCCCGGCGCTGTTGAAATGGCCGGCGGGTCTTTCAGCGGGCACGCGGGTGTCGCCGCTCGTGCGCGCCATCGACCTGGCGCCCACGCTGCTCGACCTTGCCGGCGTGAAACCGCTCGCCGGCGCCACGGGCCTCAGTCTGGCACCGCTTGCGCATGGCACCACCTCCGCGCCCGCACCTGCGACCGCCTACGGTGAGACGTACTTCCCGCAACTCTTCATGAACTGGGCGCCGCTGCGCTCCCTTCGCGCCGGCCAGTGGAAGTTCATCGAAGCGCCGACGTTGGAGCTCTACGATCTTGCGGCCGACCCGGGCGAGACGTCGAATGTCGCGACGCGCGAACCCGAACGCGTGGGCCGGATGCGGCGGGAGCTGCATGCGCTGGATCAGTCCGAGTCCGCCGCCGCTGCGAGGACCGGTCTGGACCGAGAGACGACGCGGAAGCTCACGGCGTTGGGCTACGTGGGCGGCGCGGGCGCGGCCTCCGCCGGCGACCCGCTGGCACGTCCCGATCCGAAAGCGATGATCGAGGTCTTCAACCTGCTTCGCGGCGCAAACAGCGCCCTTGAAGCTGGCCGACTGGATGACGCGTCGCGCGTCGCTCGCGAGACCCTGGCAACGGACCGCGAGAACGCCTTCGCGAGGTTGATCCTTGCCAAGGCGGCGCGCGCGCGCGGGCAATACGCCGACGCGGCCGCGGACTTCCGAGCCTATCTGGCGCAGGTGCCGCAGAGCGCAGATGCCCATCACTGGCTGGCGATCTGTCAACTGCAGCTCGGGGACTTCGACGCGGCGCTGGCCGAGGTCGAGCTCGCGCTTGCCATCGACCCGCGCTTCGCCGAGGCGCGAACGCTGCGTGGCGACCTGCTTTCGGCCGGTGGACGCGTCGAGGAAGGCCTGCACGACCTGCGTGCGGCCGTGAACCTGAATCCCGACCGCGCTGCCGCGCACATCGCGCTGGGCCGCGCCCTCGCGGGGGTCGGCCAGACCGCCGACGCGGCGGAGCAGTTCAGCTACGCCGCCGACCTGGCGCGTCGGCTCGAGGCGTCTGACCGGCTCGCACCGGCCGCGCTCGTCTACGAGCAGCTGGCATCGGAGCCGAGCGTGCCGGCCGCGATCCGTGACGTGGCGCGGGCACGACGCGGCAGCCTCACACGCTGAGCGAGCACGACGTTGCGGTCCAGCCCGTGCCGCACGAGCAGGGCCATCCCGCTCACTCCGAACCCGACATGCGGCTCAGCGCGCCCTCGAGTGGGCCTCGTGCGAAGCGTCGGAACCACAGAACGTAGAGGAGGTCCCACTGGCTGCACCAGCACGACCAGAGCGCGTGCTGGCCTGGCAACACTCGACCCGGCAGGCCCCACTTGAGGAGCAGGATCAGCAGACACAGTCCAGCCGCCGAGACGCGGCAGTGAGCGATGCTCAGGCGGCTGATGATGCCCGGGCGCACGCGCCCGAGCGTCCGCAGCAACCCGCCACGCGTTCGCTGTCTCGACGTCGTAGACGGCACAGGCCGCGAGCGTCAAGACCTCGAACGGCACGAGCGCGAGCAGTGCCACGCCCGCCTTGGCGCCGAGCAGCGCCACGCCATAGACCAGCGGTGCGAAGCTGCGCTGGCCATCGGGCAGAGCACGCTGACGCGTTCACGCTGCAGCCACGGCCGGCGGCGTCGGTGATCAGCGCCACGACGCCGGCGTCTTCGAGGATCCACCCTGCGCGTTCGTCTGGGACTCCGTCGTCCAGGCTCACGTACGCGCCGCCGGCCTTGAGCACGGCCAGTTGAGCCGCGTACACGACGAGACCACAAGACGGCCACGCCGGGTCGAATATCAGCGAATCGCGCGTAAGATGCGCACGTGGCACCGGCACGCGACATCGGCTTCATCGCGGCCGTGGCCCTCGTGGTGGGGAACATGATCGGGTCCGGCGTCTTTCTGCTGCCGGCCTCCCTTGCGGCGTACCACGGCACCAGTCTCGTGGGATGGACGATCTCGGCCGCGGGCAGCATGCTGCTCGCGGTGGTCTTCGCGAGGCTCGCGCGCCGGCACCCCGACGCCGGCGGCCCGTACGCCTACACCCGGCGAGCCTTCGGGGATCTGGCCGGCTTTCTCGTGGCGTGGGGCTACTGGATTTCCTGCTGGTGCACGAATGCGGCGCTTGCCGTGGCGTTTGTCGGCTATCTGGATCCATTCATTCCGTGGCTCGTCCGCGCGCCGGTGGCCGCCGCGTTCCTGGCCGTTGGCGCCGTGTGGGTACTGACGCTCGTGAACGTGATGGGGGCGCGCGCCGTGGGTCGCGTGCAAGTGGCCACGACGCTGCTGAAAGCCCTGCCGCTGGCCGTCGTCGGCATCGGCGGGCTGGCGTGGTACGAGCCCGCGCGCTTTGTCGTGACGGCGCCCGATCCGATAGCCTTCGGCCGTGACACGCTGACGGTCGTGACGCTCACCCTGTGGGCGTTTCTGGGTCTGGAGTGCGCGACGATTCCGGCCGCATCGGTCCGCGATGCCGCGCGCACCATCCCTCGGGCCACGATCGTTGGGACGCTCGTGGCTGCCGTCATCTACATCGTCAGCACGGTTGGCGTGATGAGCGTCGTTCCGCCTGCTGCGCTGGCGGTCTCGACGGCGCCGTTTGCCCATGCCGCGCGGACGATGGGCGGCGACGGACTGGCAAAGCTGGTCGCGGCCGGCGCGGCGCTCTCGTGCTTCGGCGCGCTCAACGGCTGGATCCTGATGGTCGGTCAGATGCCGCTCGCCATCGCAGACGACGGCCTGTTCCCAGCGGTGTTCGCGCGTCGCGGCGTCGCCAACACGCCGGTCTCGGGCATGGTGATCTCCGCGGCGCTCAGTACGGCACTCATCGCGATGAACTACTCAGCGCACCTGGTGACGATCTTCACCCGCATCATCTTGCTGGCGACGCTGAGCACGCTCGTGCCCTATGTGTTCTGCGCGCTCGCGTCGTTTCTGCAGACCGACGACGACGGCCGCGTGGAGCGCCGACGAGGCGGCGTGGTGGCCGGGCTCGCGTTTCTGTATGCCATGGTTGCCGTCGCGGGCGCGGGCCAGGAGATCGTCTACCTCGGTTTTCTGCTGCTACTCGGTGGGCTGCCGGTGTTTGTCTGGGTGAAGCGTAGCAGAAGGGCCGGTGCAGCCGCATGAGCGAGGTGACGGGCTTCAACGAATACGGACCGCTGACGCGCGTCCTCGTCAAGCATGTGCGTGCCGGCGGTGGCGATCAGGCGCATGTGGATGCCGACTGGCAGGACCTGAATTTCACGGCGGCGCCCGACTTTACCCGAGCGACCGTGCAGCACGATCAGTTCATCGCGATCGTCGGTTCGCGCGGTGCCGAGGTCATGCAGCTGCCCCCAGCGGCAGGCGCCGGACTCGACTCCATTTATGTGCGCGACGCTTCGATCGTGACGCCAGGCGGCGTCGTGTTGTGCCGAATGGGCAAGCGCCAGCGCGAGCACGAACCCGCTGCCCAGGGCGCGGCGTGTGGTGCGTGGGACGTCCGGGTGGCCGGCGCGATTGAACCGCCAGGTCGACTCGAAGGCGGCGATCTGCTCTGGCTCGACGATCGCACGGTGGTCGTGGGTCGAGGCTACCGCACCAACGACGTGGGCATCGCGCAGCTTCGGGCGGTCCTCGGCAGCGCCGTCGAGGTCGTCGTCGTGCCGCTGCCCCACTGGCGCGGGCCAGGCGACGTGTTCCACCTGATGTCGATCATCAGTCCGGTGGACGCCGACCTGGCCGTCGTGTACTCCCCGCTCATGCCGGTGCCGTTTCGTGAGTTCCTAGGCGACCGCGGCATCGCGTTGGTGGAGGTTCCCGACCACGAGTTCCCCCTGATGGGCGCCAACGTCTTGGCCCTAGCGCCGCGCACGTGCGTGATGGTAGCCGGATGCCTCGAGACTCGCCGGCGGCTCGAGGCCGCTGGCGCCGAGGTGTTGGTCTACGAGGGCGACGAGATCAGCCTGAAAGGCGGCGGCGGCCCGACGTGCCTGACCCGGCCCCTCAA
Organism: Acidobacteriota bacterium; assembly: GCA_031376505.1. Lineage (GTDB taxonomy): Bacteria > Acidobacteriota > Vicinamibacteria > Vicinamibacterales > UBA2999 > CADEFD01. The sequence continues at coordinate 25,180 of JANMDX010000395.1, read as the reverse complement.
TCGGAGCTGCTGAGCCGTCAGGCGAGGTCAGCCGACCCCACCGGAGCAACCGGGAGCGTCACGAGAAACTCGCTACCGGCGGCGCTCGTCGATGCGAGGATCAGGCGGCCGCCGTGCGCCTCGGCGATCCAGCGCGCAATCGGCAGCCCCAGCCCGCCGCCCCCGTCTGAGTTCGCCGAGTCGATGCGCACGAACCGATCGAACACGCGCTCCACGTCAGTGGCGGCGATGCCCTGGCCCGTGTCTTTCACGCGCAGGGCGATGCCGTCGACCTCTGTGGACAACGAGACCACGACGGCGCCGCGGGCCGGTGTGTAGCGAATCGCGTTCTCGAGCAGGTTGACTAGTAGCTCGCGTAGCAGTGACTCGTCGCCCACGTAGGGGGTCTCGGAGACGACGGCCGCCTCGAGTGAGACGTCGCGTCCCGTCGCGAGCACGCGGAGCTCGCTGACGACGTCGTTGACCTTCTCGTCGAGATAGAAAGGCGCCGGCTGTAGCGGCCGCGCTTCGGCGTCGACCATCGCCAGCATGAACATGTCGTTGACGAGCTTGGTCAGGCGCTCGGCTTGGCGCTCAATCACCGCGAGGGCCTCGCGGTACTCCTCATGGCTGCGGTCGCCTCGACTGAGCGTCACCTGCGTGGTGGTGCGCATGACCGATACTGGCGTTCGCAGTTGATGAGACGCATCAGCCATGAACGCACGCTGCTGCCGCAACGAGCGCGCGAGGCGCTCGAGGACGCCGTTGAAAGCCTGGGCCACGACGCCTAATTCGTCCGACGGGTTCGGCACCGACAGCCGCGCTTCCAGCTCGGACGGTCGGATGGCCCTGGCCTGAGCCGCCATCGTGGCCAAGGGACGCAGCGCTCGACGGCCGATGGTAACGCCTCCGAGAACCGAAAGGACCACCGCAAATGGAATCCCCAGCAGCAGGGCGCGTCCTAGCGTGCCTCGCTCAGCGTCCAGGGGACCAAGCGGCTTCCAGGTGACCACCCGGAACCCCCCGGCGGTGGCCGGAGCACTCGCGCTGCGAATCCGCAGCCTCGTCGACCTCGCGCCGGCCGACGTTGCGGCATCTGCGGCAACCAGGATGGCGTTGTCGCCCGGACTGAGCCCGTCGATCGCACTTGCGCCCAGCACGACGCCTTCCGCCGACACGATGGCAAACCCGGCGCCCGAGAGCTCGAGTTCGCTCACCAAGTCGCGCGCGGCATCCGCCAGGCCCTGACCCTCGCGCAATTCCGTCGCCAAGGTTGCGACGACAGAGGCGCTGGCCTCTGCCAGTTCTGCGTCCACCCGCGCCAGGCCGAGGCGCGCCTGCAGTCCGAGCACCGCTGCGCCGGCTACCGCCAGCACCACGAGTACGACCAGGCTGTACCAGAACGAGAGGCGCCCTTGAATCGTCATGACGTCGCTGTCGCGCGCGCGCCGACCAGGGAATATCCCTCGCCGCGACGAGTGGCGATCATCGAGGGGCCACGAGGGTCGTCGATCTTGCGCCGCAAGCGCTGGACATACACGTCGATGACGTTCGACAGCGGGTCGTAGTTGTCGTCCCACACGTGCTCGGCGATCTCGGCTCGTCCCACGACGTGGTCGAGGCGCCGCGCCAGAAACTCGAGCAATGCGTACTCCCTGGTCGTCAGCGACAGGGGGTGGCCCGCCCTGGTGACGGTTCGTGACGCGGTGTCGAGGTGAAGCAGTCCAACCGTGATCTGCGGTTCCAGCGGCGCGCGCGCGCCGCGGCGGATGAGCGCGCGAAGCCGCGCGAGCAGTTCAGCGAAATCGAACGGCTTCGTGAGGTAGTCGTCGGCCCCGCTATCGAGGCCGGCGACGCGCGCGTGCACGGCATCGCGGGCGGTCAGCATCAGAATGGGTACCGCCGAACCCGCGTTGCGTAGTTCCCGCGCCACGGCGAGTCCGTCCTTCCGCGGCAGCACCACATCAAGCACGACCACGTCGTAGTCGGTGGTCGCCAGGCGGAACGACGCGTCCTCGCCATCACCCGCGACATCGACGGCGTACGCGTGTTCGCGCAGGCCTTTGGCCAAGATTGCGGCGGCCGCCGGTTCGTCCTCAACAAGAAGCACGCGCATGGCGCTACCGCTGACGTGGGACACGCCCGTGAGCATCCACGACCACTTCCGACTTCTTGCCTTTGCCCTCGACCAGTCCCTCGTAGGTCACGGTGGTGCCTGCCGTCACGACTTCGACCTTGAGGACTTTGCCCCGCGCCGTCAAGGCCGCGCGCACTTCGGCCGGCACGGTCGCGAGCGACACCTCTTCTTCTACCTGCAGGACGGCGCCGGCGGCGCTGAGCACCAAGTCGCGGGTATAGCCATTGATCGTGGTCTCTACTTCATAGACGACGGCGCCGTGGCGCCGTTCTTCGAACAACCCCACGAGGGTTGCACCACGAAGCTGAGCGTGCACCGCCGTCTGGATGGCCGGCGGTAGGTCTCTGAGCTGGACCGGCCGGCCCGCGAGGGCGCTGTTGGCGGCCACGCACGCCATGGCGGCGGCCGCGAGAGTTCGGGCGATATGCATTCTGGAGGCCTCCTCGTCTGACCTCACGAGCCTACACGAATCAAGATGAACGACGGATGAACATCCATGGATCCGCCTCCGGTCTTGCTCATGCTCTGTTCATCTGCCGTTGTCTACGCTGGAACCAGCCAGGGCCTGGGAGGGCAGCGAGATGACCATGCAGATCATGCGAACCGTGTTCGCGGTGACGATCGTATTGACCACGAGCCGCCTGGCGGTGGCTCAAGAGAAAAGCGAAATCGACTTCGCCCTGGGCGGCGACGTGTTCGAAAGCGCGAAGGCCAGGCAAGCCGGGGCGACCAGTTCCACTGTGAGCAGCCCGTCGATGACCGTAGGCTACTTCGTGACCGACAGGGTCCGCCTCGACGCCACCGTGGCGGCCACCGTTGGCGAAGCGACAGGCGCCGCAGAGGGCGAGGGCGACCTGGCGCTCGAGGTCATCGTGGGCGCCAGGTATTCGTATTGGAAGAAGGGTAACCTTCGGCTGAATAGCGGAGTTGGGATTGAGACGATTCAGGGTCCGGGCGGGAAGAAGCCGAACGTGGGCGGCACACTGAAGTCGCCGTTCGAGTTCATCGTCGTGCCGGCGGAACTGCAGTGGTGGCCCATGAAGGGCGGGGCCGTCACCCTGTCCTCATTCTACGAAGTCGGCGGCCTGAACCTGGCCAGAGCCGGCGAGAACTCGTACGGCGTCAAGCTCGGCTTGCTGATTCGCCTCAAGTGAAAGGGGCGGCGCGGGTGACCCGCGTGCCACTCCGCCGCCTCTCTAGAAGCGAGTGTTCCACGACACGCCGACCGACGGCAGAATTGTGAACCACTGCTCGTCGTTGCGTGTGAAGCCGATCTTGCCACCGGGCTCGCGAATCCGGAAGTAGTCGTAGCCGAAGATATTGCTGTGATTGGTGAGGTTCACGAGTTCGACAAAGGCGTTCCAATGCGCCCACCGCTTGGTGGCGCGCACGTCGGTGCGAAGGTAGGTCGGCAGGCGTACGCCGTAGATCTTGATGGGTCGGAGGGCCGATATGGGATCGCCGTCGGCGTCTCGTGCGCTCACGAGCTCTTCGTGTGTGCCCGGCCAGCCGCTGTGGTACGCCATCGACGTGTTGATCGACCACGAGCTCACGCGGTAGGTGAGGTCCAAGTGCGCGGCGTGACGTTGGTCTTGCGGCGTGGGATGCGTCAGGTCGTACGGCACCGGATGGGGCGCGTTCACGTTGGCGATCCGATCGACCTGCTCGTCGGAGGTCGACAGCGCGTAGCTCGCGTTCAGGTTGAGGCGCCGTCCGAGCGCGCGCGCGAAGTACAGCTCGATGCCGGATCCGGACGACGACCTGGGATAGACCAGGATGCGGTCTTCGTTGGTCTCGGGGAACGTGTCGGGCGCATTCTTCCAGTTCCGATAGACCGGCCGCAGGCGTGACCCGTCTTTCAGGTAGCCCTCGACCCGCACGAGGGTGCCTTCGGCCAGCGTTTGCTCGAAGCCCACGGTCCATTGGCTTGACAGCTCCGCCGGAAAGTAGCGGCCGCGATCGTTCAGGGCGGCCACGTCGTCGATGCCCTGGGTCTGCCAGTACTGCCCCCAGCCGGCCCGCAGCGTCCGGCCGTGGCCGAGATCGAGCGCGGCGCCGGTTCGTGGGCTGAAAGAGTGGTCGCCGGTATACGACGTCCGGTCGTAGCGGCCGCCGAACTCGACGGTGAGCGGCCTCGCCACTCGCCACCGGTTCGATACGTAGAGGCCGAGCCGCGATCCCTTCTGCTCGAACCGCGTATTCTTGGTGAGTGGGTATCCCGCCTTGTTCACCAGGGGGTCGTCGGGATCTTCATTGACGATGTTCTGAAACGTGTCGGTATTACTGAGGCGCCGGACGTCAAGTCCCGCATCGACGATGAACCGGTCCGACGCCTTGAATCGCCAGTCCTGCTTCGCCTGAAGAATGCCGTAGTCGCGCGCGTTGCTGAGCGAGTAGAGCGGCCGGTTGTTCAGGTCGATGTAGCGCTCGGCCCCGTCGCGATGGCGTGTCACGACTGCACCAGCAAACAGCGTCTTCACCGTCGTGCGCCGGCCAACCGACGAATCGATCGTGGTCCACAGATACGAGTTGCCGTAGCGGTTCTTCGCGTTCTCTTGCGTGCGTAGCGAATCTTCGAAGCCCGTCGTGCTCGGGGCATCGAACGTATAGGTGTCGCTGGCGTGGAGCAGATCGACGGTGACGACGGTGCTTACGCCGAAGGTGCGTTGCAGCTTGCCAAACACGTCCTGGTAGCGCGGTGACGGCAGCCCATTCTGCTTGATGAGCCCGAAGACCAGATCCATGTAGCCGCTGCGCGCCGACAGCAGCCACGAGCCCTTGCCGTTCCAGAGCGGCCCGCGGCCCAGTGCGCGGGCGTTCATGAAACTCACGCCGGCGCTGTAGCGGGCATGGTCGGATTCCGGCGTCCGCGAGTTGATGTTCATGACGCCGCTGCGCTTGTTGCCATACTTCGCCGAGAAGCCGCCGGTCATCAGTTCCACCCCGTCGACGGTCTGGGTGTCGATGATGCTGATCGCGCCTTCGTTGAAGTCTTTGAGGTGATACGGCTCGTAGAGTTCGAGGCCGTCAAGCTGGATCAGTGTCTCGTCGTGGCGGCCGCCGCGAATCGAAAAATGAGCCGAGTAGTCGCCCGACGACAGGCCGGGCAACCGGTTCACGGCCCGGAAGATGTCTTCTCCCAGTTGCGGCACCGACTCGATGTCTTCGCGCGACATCGTCTGACGCGCCGCCGAACCGGTGTCCATGAACGAGAACGCGCCGGGCGTGACAGTGACCGTCTCGAGCAGCGTCACGAGTCGCGCGAGATCGATGGTGACCGTGACCGTGGCTCCAGGCGTGACGTGCATGGCGTCTCGCCGAACCGCGACATACCCGACGCGGGTGACGGCAAGCGAGTAGGTGCCCGGAGGCACGTCGGTGAGTGTGAACCGCCCGTCGTTGTCAGTCGTGGTTCTCAGGCCCGCACCGGTCAGACGGACGTCCGCTTGGGCCACGGGGGCCTTGGTGCCCCCGTCGACGACCTGGCCGGTGACCGAGGAAGCCTGGGCCGGTGATGGCGCCTGGGTCTGCGCGGCGAACCCTGGCGAGGCCATCGCGGTCAGGGCCACCGCCAGCAACATACGAGTAACACGTGTCATGCCGTCTCCTTGGCCCGCGTCGGCCGGCCAGCCCGGCCGGTCCCGTAACGAGTTAGAGCCGACGGCGCGCAAGAATCCTTCGCGCACGACGCGCACGACGCGCACGACGCGCACTACCGCGCCCGCGTCCGGGCGTAGACCGTCACCTCAGCGGCGTCGCGCAGCATGTCGAAGCGATCAGTCTCCACGCGCGTCACCACCAGGCCGGTTCGCGCGGCCACGTCGGCCACGAGCGCCGCTTCGTTCCCCGGTCGCAGCAGATCCAGGCGGTCGTAGCACATCGGTGTGGCGTGTTCCGAATTGCCTCGGAATCCCAGCTCGAGAAGCACCGTCAGCCCCACCACCACTCCGTTCACGGCGAGCGCCTCGACCAGGCTCACCTCGGGCCCTGACGCCCCGTTGATCAGGCCCAAGCCGATCACGATGAAGAGATAGGTGAGGTCGCGGCTCCGGATCTGCTCGGTGCGATACCGCAGGATGCCGAAGACGCCAAAGAGGGTGAGAGCGAACCCCAGGTCGGCCGGACCCTTGCGGAGCAGCACACAGAGACAGAGCGTGACGGCGTTGAAGAGATAGCAGGTGAAGACGTGCTCGCGCCGCCGGTAGAGCCTGAAGTAGACGCCGTGAAGCACCAATGCCGTCACCGCCAGATCGAGCGTGAGTCGCGCTGCCAGCGTGGCGAGGCCGCCGGAGCTGGCCGGGCCGAATCCCATCAGTGTGTCCATGTGCCCACCGCCTTCAGTTGTCGCATCCGGTTCATGAGGTGATTGGCGCGCACGTCTGGACTGGTCAGCGCAATGGCCGTGCAGTACTTGCTCATCCAGCCAGGGCGGCAGCCGGCAATTCTGAGCTGTTGCATCGCCACGCTGTGGTGGTCCAGTCGTGGCTGCTTGACTTCGATCACGACGGCGTGGCGGAACTGTCCATGACTATGGGCGCGCCCTAGATCGAGATGCGTGTCGAAGGTGACGCGTTCGGGCGAGCGCAGGCCGAGCAACGTGACCCGGCGATAGGCAATCCACGCCTGTGGCCTCAGACCGTCGGTCGGTCCGCAGTACTGGCGCACGAAGTCGAGGTCGTCCGGCCCGAACGTGCTATCGCCGTACTCGCGGGGACGACGGACCTTGACGGTATGGCGTTCGCTGCGTCTGGTCTTGACCTCGAGCACGCTCAGCTCGCGGTCGGGATAGTGCCGGATGCGCACCTTGTGTCGCACCCTGCGGCCGCGCCGATGCGCGTGGAAGAACGACAAGTCGTTGGTGTCGAAGTAAAGCGACCGGTAGCTGGCAACGAGCGCGTTGCCGGCGGGCAGCACGGCGAACTGGCCGTGCAGGGCCAACACGAGTGCCGCCGCGGTCGCCTCGGAGACCACGAACTTCGACTCGGCGCGCTGCTGCATGTCGCGGTCCTCGACCAGTGTCGGGGAGGCATGGGCGAAGTCGCAGAGGCGGGGTTCCCAGGTCATCGCCGTCGTTGCACTCATCGGAGGCGCACCTGTGCCTGGACGTAGAACTTGTCATCGACTCGCGCACCGTCCCTCAGCTCGCGGAATTCATAGTTCACGAGTACTCGGAAGGGCGCGTTGGGAAGGCCGTAGTAGGTTCCGAAGGTCCAACGACGGAAGTCATCTCCGAGGGTGTCGAGCCGAAGGCTCGGGCCGGCTCGCCAGCGAGTCTTGCCAACGAGGTTCACGTAGTATCCGCTGACCTCACTGGTCTCACCAGTCAGCGTGTTCTCTTCCGTGCCTCGTGCGTGTTCGGCGCTCAGGAAGAACCTGCGACCGTCGATCTGGAAGTCGGTACCCCGACGCTCGAACGCCAGGCGAAAGTCGTCCGTTGGATCGAGTGGCTCGCCCGTATCGAGCTCATCACCTGTGGCGCCGGAGACGCCGAGCCTCACCGTCAGATTGGCCCGATCGGCCCTGTAGCGCAACCCCACGCGCCCGAACACGTTCTTCCTGCGGGTGCTATCCGCCTGGACATTGAGGCCATCACCGTTGACCACCGTGATCGCGTCCTCGAGCCGCCATCCCTTTCCGAGCCTCACGTTCCCGATGAGTCCCACGCCGATGTCGCGCAGGTTGACGCCGCGTCCCAAAGACTCGGACAGCTCGGTGCGATTCACCTGGAACAACTCGCTGGACGATTCGCGGTTCTCGTAGCCGAACTGCGTCTTCTGTTGACCCACGCGCAGTTGGTGTCGAGGGATGAACTTGAAGATCAGAAACGCGTCCCTCAGCAGGCCGACGTTGGCATCAGGCGATCGCGGATCGATCTCCACCTCGTAGGACAGCCACGGGTAAAGGTCGCCCCTCACGCCCAGACGAACTCGTTGCACGCGGAAGTTGGGCGCGTCGACAGCGTCTGAGCCCGTTGACAGAGAATGGCGGTAGTGAGTCTGCACGAAGCCGTAGAACGTGGCCTTCGGGGCTGGCGACGTCTCAGCAGCGTCGGCTGGTTGCGCAGGGTCACCGGCCCCCGGCGTCTGCGCCCGCGCGGGGCTCGCGTGCAGGCCGGCAAGCAGAAACCATGCGCACAGCCCGCGCTGGACGAACGAGTATGGCGTTGTCATACCCCGTGAGAGTAACGGCCGCGCAAAAATCCTTCGGGCCTCAGGGAGGAGGCGCGAGGGCCGCGACGGAGCCGTCAGAACCAGAAGCGGATGCCGACCGACGGAAAGAACGGCAGGCCGCGGTCCTGTGCCATTTCGATGATGCGCGGGCGGTCGGCGCCGGGATCGACGGCGAGCGTCGAGTCTACCTGCGTGAAGTTCTTGGTGTTGAGGAGATTGACCACGTCGGCAAACAGCGCCCAGCGTTCGCCGCCCCAGGCGGGTCGGTAGGTGAGTCGAGCGTCGATGCGCGAGAAGCGCGGCAACCGCGCGCTGTTGAGCGAGCCCACGTCGCCATGGTCGGGCTGAAACACCGGCACACCCGACGCGTCGCGTTGCGGCAGGAACTCCTGGCGATTGCCGTCGGCGTCGGCGTCGGCCGTGTCTGGGACGAGCGAGAGGCGGACGCCGCGCACGGGCGTTCGCGGCAGGCCGCTTCTGGCGCGGCCGGTCAACGAGACATCCAGGCGGGGGCCCACCTTCACGTTGGCGGCGGCCGAAAGACCGTGGCGCCGGTCGTAGTCGAAGGGCCGAGTGACGCCGTAGTCGGTGCGGACGGCGTGGCTGAAGCTGTAGGTGACCCACCCGGTGAGCGGCGTGCTCGATCCCCCCACGCGCGACACGTGGGCCTCCACACCGTAGGCGCGCCCGCGCCCGGCGTTGACTGGCCAGGTCGTGACCTGCGGACTGGTCTGCACGGCGGACCACAGGGACGCGGGCACGTCGTAGGTGGCGAGGCGGGCCAGACGTTCGGCTTCCGTTTCAAGACGTCCGACGATCAGATCGTCGTAGCGCTTGTAGTACGCCTCGACTCGTGCGGTGACACCGCCGCCCAGCGACCGCTGCACGCCGAGTACCGTCTGGCGGGCACGCTCGGCCGCGACGCCCCGGCTGGCGTCCGCGCTCAAGTCGACGAAGTAGTCGGCTTGCAGCATCTTCTCGTAGCCCGGACTCTGCGCGTGCACCCGCACGGCGCCGTCGAGACGCCACCCGCGGCCCAGCTGCATCGCGGCGCTCAGACGTGGCGACACCGTGACGGCACGTGTGATGGAGCTGAGGTCCAGCCGAACTCCGGGCTCGACCACGACGCGCGAGCCCAACTGCCAGCGGTCCTTGAACCACATGCCGGCGCGTCTGGCCTGGCGTGACGAGTCCAAACGGCTCGGGAGCGCGGCTCCGAGCCTGATGCTCGAGGCATTGGCCTGCAGCAGGCTGCGATCGCCGGTGATGTCCCACACCCAGCCTGTGTCGAGCACGTGCACTTCGGCGCCGACATCGAGCCAATGCCGGGCCGACGGCACGAACATGAGGTCGTGCCGCACCGCGAGGTCGTTCACCTCGATCCGGCGATTCACTTTGAACTGCAACAGCTCGCCGCTACTGATGCTCTCGGGCGTGTTGGCCCCGCGGCTGTTGTCGAGCGACCGCTCGTAGGCGTCGAGCCCGTCGGTGAAGCCCGAGTACGACGCCACGGTTCGCGAGAACCCGCGCCCACCCACGCTGGTCTCGAACGTGAGGCCCGCCAGCGAGTTGTTGGTCGCGGCGGTGGAGCCGGCATCGGCATTGACGTCAGTGCTCTGGAGGAGCCGTTCGCGCCCGGCCAGCGCCACGAATGACACACGCCGCCCTGGGTGCGGCACCCACGTGGCGCGGGCCTGCACGTCGGTAAAGGTCGGCAGCGGGCTGCGCGTGACCCGTTCGGCCAGCAGGCCCAGGTAGCTGCGTCGAGTGCTGACCAGCCACGAGCCGTCTGCGCGCCAGGGTAGTCTGCCTTCCACGGTGAGGTGCGCATCGCCGAGGCTGGCCGACGACGCGCCCTGGAACGCCTCGGCCTGCGAGCCGTTGCGGTTCTTCACGACGAGGAGCGACGACAGGCGATCGCCGTAGGGCACGTCGAAGGCTCCGGGGAAGAACTCCACGCGTTCCACGGTATCGGGGTTGAAGGCGCTGGCGAGACCGACCAGTGCCAGGTCCTCCGACGGCACGATGAGGCGGAACGGGTTGTGGACCTCGATCCCGTCCATCACCGTGAGGTTCTGATCGGGCGCCCCGCCGCGCACGGCGATGCGGCTGCCAAGCTCGTCGGTGCCGGTCACGCCGGGCAGAGCCGCGAGCGTGCGGAACACGTTCTCGAATCCCCCAGCGAAGTCGCGCACGTCGAACGGTCGAAGCGTGACCGATTGCGGCCCGCTCGTGGCACCGGCCGTTACGTCGTCCACCACCTGAATCGTCTCTTCGTAGCGAGGCGCGGGCCGCGGGGGCTCAACTGGCGAGGCGGTGGCCGTCGCGAGGGTCGGTCCCGAGCGCGTCACGAGTCGCGCGCGTGGATTCTTCACCACGAGTACGGTGCCGCCTGGTCCGGACTGGGCGATGAGGCCGTGCGGTTCGAGTAGCGCATCGAGCACCCGGCGCGGCGTCGGGAGAGTCAGCTCGCTCACCACGCGCATGGTCGGGCGTACGACCTCGCTGCTGAAGATCACCTTCAGCCCGAGACGCTGCAGCTCCGCCAGGGCCTCGTCGAGCCGCCGGCCTGGCGCGGAGAGCTGACGCTCCTGAGCGTGCAGGGGCGTACCTGCCGCACCGCACGCCAGCACGAGCCACGCCGCCACCGCGCGAACGCTCAACCCCATGCAGTCGTGCCTCAGTGTCTCCCGCCAACGCCCAGCCGAACCGACAATACGGTGCCGTCGAGCTGATGCTCGACGCCGCTGGTCGGCAGCACGGCGGCGAGAGCCTGCTCGGACGTCAGTCCCTGGATGGACCCGTGCAAGGTGATCGTGCGGACCTTCTCTTCGACGGCAGCGTCCGCAAACCGGAGCTGCCAGCCATTCTCGTCGGCAATCCAGTCGAGGAACTCGCGCAGCGATCGACCCTCGAGTTCGAACGGCGGCGCCGAGCCCGTGGTCCACATCCATTCGGCACCCTCCACTGACACCGTGCGTCGGGTCACCGCGCCGGTGGCCGCCAGCTCGATCTCGTCGCCGGGCCGCCCGTCGTGCTGGTGCTGGTCGCGTCGCACTTGCACGGCGCCGTCGCGCACGCGCACGCGCAGCGCCTCCGTGGTCAGTCTGACTTCGAACTTCGTGCCCACGTCACGCACCACGCCCAGCGGGGTACGCACCTCGAGCGACGTGTCCCCCGCGGAGTCGATGTAGACCGCACCATGGTGCAGCACGACCACGTCGTTGGCGATCACTTGCAGCGCGGAGCCGCGGTCGACCCACACGGCCGCGCCGCCCGGCAAGCGCAAGGCGGCGGTGCCGCCGTCGAGGGACAGCCGTTGCGGCCCCACGGCCAGTCGGTCGCCGACCTTCAGAAATGCCCGGCGCTGTGCGTCCGCGTCCGCAGCCAGCCGGGCGTTGCTCCCAAGTGATTCCACGACGGCGAACTCGACCGCGGCCGGCGCCACCAGACCGAGACCCGTCGTCGCGCGCAGCGCAAGCATCAGTGCCGCGGCTGCCGCGAGGCCGCCGAGTGACCACTGCATGCCGTGCCGTCGCCGATGTGCCGTCACCTGCCGGCGCCACTCGGCGTGCGCGCCCGCTTTCAGGCGTTGCATCCGGTCGGCCGGCAGGGGCTCACGCGGTCCCGCCAGACGCAGCAGCGACTCCACGGCGCGGTCGCCCTGGTCATCACCACTCGCGAGGATTGGCCACTGGTCTTGGTCGCTCATCGTTCCCACGCCTCGACGTCGTGCTGAAGGGCGGAAAATGCATCGCGAAACGCTTGCCGAGCCCGCGTCAGCATGGACTCGGCCGCCTTGGGCCCCACACGGAGCCGGCGGGCGATCTCGTCAACCGACCACCCTTGAATGTATTTCCACTCGAGGGCGTCGCCGTAGGGCTCCGGCAGGTGATCGAGCGTCACCTGCACCAGGCGCGCCACCTCGCGCCGACGGTACTGCTCCTCGGGGCCGCTCGTGCTCACCGCAGCCAACGACTCCAGCGCCGCTCGTGCGTCGGGCGAGTCTTCGACGAGCGAGGTCTCGGGGGCCAGGCGTTCGCGCCGCGCGTAGTAGGCGCTAATCTCGTGCCGGCAGAAGGTGCAGAGCCAGGTGAAGAGTGCGGCCTCGGCGCGGTATGTCGCCAGCTTCGCCAGCGCCTTACTGAGCGTGAGCTGCACGATCTCTTCGGCCGCATCGCCGTCATTGCGCACGCGCGCGGCAGCGAAGCGATAGAGCCGCGCCGAGTAGGTCTCGAAGAAATACTCGAACGCGGCCTCGTCGCCGCCGCGCAACCTCGCGGCGAGACTCCGATCGTCCTCGTACGACTCCGGCATCCCATCGCTATTCGTTGCGCCCACGGGAAACGGCACGATCGCCATCATAGTGGTCTGCCCGTAAGAGTAGACGCGCGCGGAAAATCCTTCGCGCGCCGGATCTGCGCGCCAGTGCGCACCGCGAGCTCGCTCGGGGTCGCCGGATCGATTGACCGCGTGGCGCAGGCGACGACATCCGCCTCGGACGCGTGGCGCCCACACCGGCCGTGAACCACGGGCGCGGCCACGTCGGTGTCATCGTGGGACGCGGCGTGTCGGTGGCGTCGGCCGGAAGCAGTCGATCGTGGACATCACGATCGGCGTCACGCTCCCGTAGCGCTAGTCGTCGTCAGGATCGTGCTCGATCGTCACTGTCACTGTGTCGCCGTCGCTCTTGGTGCCCCGCCGGGCTTTCGGCACCGCGAGATGGAGCGTGGTTTCGAATGGGCCACGGCGCGTGGCGCCGGCATTGGGGCCCTGTCGCAGGCACCCAGGATACCGCCGCTCGGCTGGTGTCAGCGCGGTGCCGGAGGCACCGGCACCCATGTTGGCGTGTTGTGGTCGCAGGTGAAGTACGCAAGGAACCGCGCGGGCGCGGTGGTGCTGGCATTGGCCGAGACCACATGGGTATCGGCGGGGCTCTCGAAGAAGCTCTCGCCCGCGCGCACCACCCGCTCCGGTTGACCGGCAAGCTGCATCCGCAGTGCGCCTTCGAGCACGTACCCTGCTACCGGGCACGGGTGACGATGCGCCGTCGAGGCGCCTCCGGGTGCGTACGTCACCTCCACGAGACGGGCGTCGAGCCTGGTGCCATTGAGCGCCGGCAGGCGCTGCGCCAGTAGCGCACGCGTCGTTGCGGCCGAGGCCGGCGACGAGGCCTGCACCGCCGCAACTCGGTACACGAACCCCTTGTTGTCGTCCGAGATGTAGAGCGCGCCATCGGCGCCGGTCACGAGTCCGGCAGGGCGACCAGACACGATGCCGTCGTTCAGCCATCCCGTCACGAAATCCTCGCTCGCCACGGGCCGGCCGTCTCTCATGGCGAGCCGCACGACCGAGTAGCCGACCTTCGACGACCGCGCCGACGAGCCGTGGATGGCTACGTAGATCGAGTTCCGGAACGCCTCGGGGAACTGCGTGCCGCGGTAAAACGTGAGCCCGAGGGGCGAGGCGTGCGCGGGTAACTCGAAGGTGGGCGCCACGACATCCCCGGCCGTCAGTGTGCGCGGCACGTCCTTCAACTCGGGCACGGTGCTCGGCACGTTGGGCCCGTAGAAGAACGGGAAACCGTAGTGCTTGCCGTCCTCGATGAGGTTGACTTCGTCTGGCGGCAGGTCGTCGCCGAGCTGTTCCTGCCCGGTGTCTGCCGCCCACATCCGCCCGGTGGCGGGATCCCAGTCGAAGCCGACGGCGTTGTGCAGGCCGGCGGCGAACGTGCGGCCTTTGCTGCCGGCACCATCGAACACCTGGATCGTCGTGCGACGCGGATCGCCTTCGACGCACACGTTGCACGACGAGCCGATACCCACGAAGAGGCGGCCATCCGGGCCGAAAGCGATCGAGCGCGAGGTGTGCATGGCGGGAGCAGAAGACGGGAGTACGACGAACGTCTCGAGCGGGCCCGCCACGTCGCCCTGCGCCCACTTCGCGCGCAGTACAGCGGCGGTGGTGCCGATGTAGACATAGCCGTCCTTGAACGCTAGGCTGTGCGCGTTGTTCAGGCCAGTGAGCAGCACGCGCGGCTCGGCTACGCCGTCGTGATTGGCATCGGCCAACGCCACCACGTCGGCGCGCTTGGCCACGACCACGACGCCCTCGGGGCTGACCGCCATCATCCGCGCACCTGGCAGTCCCGAGGCGAAGACCGACACGGCGAACCCAGCTGGCACGGTCAGCGAGGCCGGGCGAGGCGGTGCAGGTTGCGCCGATGGTGCGGGCGGCGTGGTTGCCGGCGTTTGCCCGTTCAGCGGCTGTGTGGCGACGACGAGCATCGCCGCCACTGCGGCGGCAGCGGTCCCAACGAGAAGACGAGGCATGGTCATGACAGTGGCTCCTGCAACGAGCGAATGAAATGCTGCTGGCGCGGATCGAAGGCTGGACCGTGGATCGACGATCACGCGCCCGGCGGCGCCGGCTGGTAGGTGCCGGGCTCTTCGCGCCCCGCAATGGCAAGGCGGTTCCACGCGTTGATCGTCGCCACAGCCAGCGTCAGATCCGCGAGTTCCTTCTCAGAGAACTGGGCACGGACCTGGTCGTACACCGCGTCGGACACGTGTCCGTTGACCACGAGCGTGACGGCCTCGGTCCAGGCCAGGGCCGCGCGTTCACGGACGCTGTAGCAGGGCCACTCGCGCCAGGCGTCGAGCGCGTAGAGCCGCTGCTCCGTCTCGCCCGCCACGCGCAGGTCCTTCCAGTGCATATCGATGCAATAGGCGCATCCGTTCAGCTGCGAGGCGCGCAGCTTCACAAGGTGCACCAGGTCTGATTCGAGCCCGCAGCCGTGCAGGTAACGCTCCAGCGAGGTCATGGCGGCGTGGATGCCGGGGGCGATGCGGGCGTAGTCGAGGCGTGCCGTCATGTCGCGCTCCTGTTTGCACTGTAGCCCGGTCAATGGCCCTGTGGAAGATCCAATATCGACAAAGTTCAATGGGCCAATTGACGCAAGGCCCTCACGGCTCAGTGAACTGTCTGCGATCAAATGGCCCTTCAACAATACAAAATTTGTCTAAAACTAGTGGGCCAACTACGTTTCCAGATCAGTGGCCGTTCAGGCCCTGCTCCGCACGGTGATTGGACCCTTCATCTGTTAATTATTGACATTTACTGATGGGCCAATTCACAGTGGCGTCATGGACGTCCACGTGCGCCTGAGTGGCAAAGGCGAGCTGTCAGAGCAGATTTACCGCCAGATTTTCGAGGCGATCTTCGATGGCCGGTTGCCGCCCGGTGCGCGCCTTCCCCCTACCCGGGACCTGGCGATTCAACTCGAGGTCTCGCGCAACACCGTGGGCGCAGCCTATGAGCGGCTGCTCGCCGAAGGCGTGACGACCGGAAGAGTAGGGGCCGGCACCTTCGTCGCGGAAGAGCAGAGGGCGACACCGGCGGCCGTCGCGAGGCGGGCGCCGGCCGGCGCCGTGCAGCCACGTGACGTGTGGCGCACAATACCCGTGCTGCCAACGCGCCAGCGGGGCGATGCCGCGTTCGATTTCAGCCCGGGCACGCCCGACGACACGCTGTTCCCACTGACGGCGTGGCGGCGCCTGGTTGCCAGTGAGTTCCGGCACTCGGCGTCGCCGTACGCCACCTACGGCCCTCCGGCCGGGCACGCCCCGCTGCGGGTGGCCATTGCCCGTCACGTGGGCTTGTCGCGCGCGGTGCGGGCCGAGGCCGACGACGTCGTGGTCACTCAGGGCGCACAGCAGGCCTTCGATCTGATCGGGCGGGTGCTCATCACGCCCGGCATGTGCGTGGCCGTCGAAGACCCCGGATACTCGCGCGTGCGACTGCTCTTCCGCACTCTGGGCGCGCGGGTCGTGGGCGTGCCGGTCGATGACGAGGGGCTGGTCGTCGCTGCGATTCCGAAGGCGGCGCGGCTGGTCTACGTGACGCCGTCGCACCAGTTTCCACTGGGCACGACGATGTCGCTGCGCCGTCGCACGGCGCTCCTTGCCTGGGCCGAACGGCGCGAGGGCGTGATCGTCGAAGACGACTACGACACCGAGTTTCGCTTCGGGAGCCGACCGCTCGACCCGCTGCAGAGTCTCGATCGGGTCGGCCGCGTGATCTACGTCGGCTCGTTCTCGAAGGTGATGCTGCCGGCGCTACGCGTGGGCTTTCTCGTGGCACCGGTGTCGTTGCAGCCCGCGTTGCACGCCGCCAAGCAGCTCACCGACTGGCACGGCGACCTCGGCACGCAGGCGGCCCTGACACGGTTCATCGACGAGGGTCTGCTGGCCAGGCACATTCGCACGGTCACGCGGGAGTACGCGCGCCGGTATGCGCGCATCGCCGAGGGGATCGCCCAGCAGCTGTCACCGTGGCTGCGCGTGGTGCCGTCGGCTGCCGGCATGCATCTGGCCGCCACGATGGCACCTGGAACCACGGTAGACATGGCGCACGTGGTGGCGCGCGCCGGGGCGCACGGCGTGGCGGTGCGCCGCCTCGGCGACTTCTACATGGGAGCGCCCGACCGCGATGGCTTGGTGTTTGGCTACGGCGGCATCGACGAATCACGCATCGACGAAGGCCTGACCAGGCTGGCCAGCGCCTGTGCCGGTGTGGCGCGGCCGCAGCGTTGACACGCCGCCGTTTGATACCCTGAGCCGACTGGCAAGCGCATACCCGAACGGAGATGGCATGACTGGCACAGTGGTCGTGATTACAGGAGCCAGCAGCGGCATCGGCGCGGCGCTGGCCGAGCGCCTGGCGCGCGACGGCGCGTCGGTGGCGCTGGTGGCCCGCCGGCCCGATGCGCTGCGCGCCGTCTGCGAACGGTGCGGCGCCAACGCCCTCGCGATCGTGGCCGACGTGACGAGCCGCGGCGATGTCGAGCGCGCCGTCGCGGAGGCCATCGCCAGGTTCGGGCACATCGACGTGTGGGTCAACAACGTGGGCCGGGGCATCACGCGGCCGCCGAGCGCGCTCACCGATGCCGATCTCGACGAGATGATGCTCGTGAACGTGAAGTCGGCGCTTTACGGCATGCAAGAGGTGCTGCCGCACTTCAAGCAACGCGGATCCGGTCACATCATCAACGTGTCGTCGGTGCTTGGCCGCATGCCGATGGCGACGTTCCGTTCGGCCTACAACGGCGCCAAGCACTTCCTGAACGCGCTCACGGCCAACGTGCGCGACGAGCTCGCCGCCACCCACCCGGGCATTCAGGTGTCGCTCGTGTCGCCAGGCGTCGTGCGCACCGAGTTCGGAGTGAACGCCGTGCACGGCGGTCCCGACTCCCGCACCTTGCCCAACTCGCAGAGCGCCGACGAGGTGGCGGATGTGGTTGCCGGCGTGATCAGGTCACGTCGTGCCGACGTCTACACCCGGCCCGGCGCCCGCCAACTTGTGCTCGATTATCTCAGTGCGCTGGCCGACGATCCAGATCCCGATCCCAACGTCTGAGCGGTGCTTCGAGTGGCGCCGCACCCTTGGCGTGAGCCCTGACCTAGCTGCCGCCCGCTTTGCGCGGCGTGGTCGAGCGCGGCACGAAGCCGCGAGACACCGTGTTGCGCCACGGCTGCTGCGTTTGATGCTTGGGCGTGCGCGGCGCGCTCGCCTCGACGCCCTCGGCCGGCACCTCGGTGGCCGCTGCCACTTCGGCGCGCACCTTGCGGGCCGCCGCCGCGAGGGTTTCGTCAGTGGTCAGGCAGCACTGCTTGTACTTACGGCCGGAACCGCAGTGGCAGGGCTCGTTGCGCCCCGGTTTTGCGCTTGTCGGAGCGTTCATCCTACCGAGTGTACCGCATCCCTCCTTGGCGCCCGGCCGCTTCGTGATGGCAGACCACGGGGTCGCGTCGGCGCGGGATGGCGCGCGCGTCGGGCCGTAGCGGCTCGCTGTTGCGACTCGGGAGCGGCGCCATTTCGCCCTGACTCAGCGGCGCCGCGTCGTTACCACGCCACCATCGCGTCCTCGAAGAGCGCGGCCAGCTCGTCTGGGCCAGCCGGCTTCGGCGACAACTTCGTCACGCGGTGCTGCGGCAGCGTGCCCTCGACCAGCGCCGGGATGTCGCTCGACGAGTAGCCGATCGCGCGCAGGCCATTGGGCACGCGCAGGCGCTCCATGAACCAGGTGATGCGGTCGGCCAGCACCGCGCCGGCGTCCGCGTCGTGCACGCCGTTCACCTGTGCTCCGAGCGCCTCGGCAGCCTCGAGGTGCCGCGCAGGACTGGCCGCCGCCGTGAACCGAAAGACCGCCGGCGCGTTCAGGATCACCGACACGCCGTGCGGCACGAGCGCGTGAGCGGCGGAATAGCCGGGCGCACGGTAGTCTTTCACGTGACCCGAGACGGGATACGACATGCCGTGCGGCAGATGCACGCCGGCGTTGCCGAACCCCACACCCGCGTAGGACGCGGCCAGGATCATCTGCGCGCGTGCCTCGTCGTTGCCCGGGTCCTCGACGGCGCGCACGAGCGATGTGGCCACGATGCGCAGCGCCTGCAGCGACCAGATGTCACTGATGGGATTCGACCCCTGGTAAGCCGGACGCAGGGTTGGGCGGTCGGGCCGCGGCCGCGACGAGTACGGCATTGCGGTGAACGACTCGATCGCGTGGCTCAGGATGTCGAGGCCGCTGGCCGCCGCCACTTCCCGCGGCATCGTGCGCGTGTTGTCGGGGTCGAGCAGGCCTAGGGTCGGCTTGAGCCGCCGACTCGCGATGCCGGTCTTGGCGTGCAGCGCGGTCAGGTCGAAGATGCTGACGCCGGTGGTCTCGCTGCCGGTGCCGGCGGTGGTGGGAATCGCAAACAGCGGCTTGAGCGGTCCTGGCACGGGCATAGCCTTGCCGATGGGCGCGTTCACGTAGTCCAGGAAGTCGGCTGGCGGATAGGTGGTGTAGAGGTTCACGGCCTTCGCGGTATCGATGACCGAGCCGCCGCCTACCGCGACAAACCCGTCGATCTCACGTCCAGCGGCAAACTGGATGGCGTCGCGAAACGACTCGTCGGTGGGTTCCACGCGCACGCGGTCGTACACCACCGCCACGATGCCCTGGGCTTCGAGCGACTCGAGCACGATGCGCATGGGCGGCAGACGCACCACCGTGCTGTCGGTGACCACCAGCGCCCGCCGCACGCCGTGGTCAGCCAGGTCCATGCCCACTTCGCGGGTCACGCCCGCGCCGAAGCGGACACTCGAGGCCGCCATCTCGAACGCGAATTCGTGACTCATGGCTCGAAAGTCTACCCCGGCCCGCGGCTGTGCAACCGGCGTAGAATCCTCGGCATGTCGTCCCACACGTGGCTGGCTGTCGTCGCGGCCCTTACCTGCACCGGCGCGGTGCTCTCGGCGCAGACGTCCGCGCCGGCCGATCCCAATCGCCGCATCCTGGCGCTCACAGACTTCCGCCTCGAGAGCGGCGCGGTGCTCCCGGTGGCCAACGTCGCCTATGCCGTCTTCGGCACGTTGAACGCGGCCAAGGACAACGCCGTGCTGGTGCCGTCGTACTACGGCGCCGACTATCACGGCTACGACTTCCTGATCGGGTCCGGCAAAGCGCTCGACCCCGCGAAGTACTTCGTCGTGGCGACTGAGATGTTCGGTAACGGTGTTTCGTCGTCGCCAAGCAACACGCCGGCGCCGCTGGCCGGTCCGGACTTTCCAGTCATCGCCATCCGCGACAACGTCGAGGCATCGCGTCGCGTGCTCGAGCACCTGGGCGTCACGCACCTGCGCGCGGTCGTGGGCTTTTCGATGGGCGCGGAGCAGGCATTTCAGTGGGCCGTGTCGCATCCCGGCTTCATGGACGGCATCGTGCCGTGGTGCGGCACCGCCAAGACCTATCCGCACGGGGTCGTGCGGCTCGAGAGCGCCATCAAGGCGCTCACTGCCGATCCCGCCTTCGCCAACGGGCGATACACGTCGCCGCCGAAGAAGGGCATGGAGGCCTGGTCCACGCACTGGGCCGCATGGGTGTGGTCGCAGGAATGGTGGCGCCGCGAGCTGTTCAAGCCGCAGTCGGCCACCGTCGAAGAGGCACTGGCCGCGCGCATGGCGCGCGATGCGGTGCGCGACCCCAATAATCTGATCCTGCACGCCCGCACGTGGCAGAAGCACAACGTGGGCGACACGCCGGGCTTTGGCGGCGATCACGAGAAGGCGCTGCAGTCGATCCGCGCGCGCGTGCTCTACATGCCCGGCGAGACCGATCTGTACTTCCCGATGACCGATGCGCGCTACGAGCAGCAGTTCCTGAAGAACTCGACGTTCACGCCCATTCCTTCGTTGTGGGGGCACTCGGCTGGCGGCGGCGCGAACCCTGCCGACGCGGCGTTCATCAATGACCAGATCGGCCGGTTCCTCGCGCGCTGAGTGCGGGGCAGTCGGCCGACCCGATCTAAGGGGTAGGCTCTGGACAACGCGGGGAAGCTGACGATTCTGAGCACGGACCGGGTAATCAAGACTGCATTGCTCTCGCTCAAGCGCAGCGAGGGCTGATCCGCTCGACCCGCAAGACCCAGCTATCCAGTCGGCGGCTCGGCCGCGGTGCCAATGACAGCCAGCGTGTCCTTCGTAGCGCCGACCACCGCGCTCACCGGGATCGAGCGATCGAAGGTCGCGAGCCGCCCGCTCATGCGGAGCGCGAGGGCTAGCAGGTACACGTCCGTGACCTGCCGGTGGCCGCGCATGTACGACGGCCGCACCGCTTCCAGGTCGGCGATCGACAGGGCGTCGTGCCAGAAGTAATGGTGCCCGCTGTCGCGGAACTGCCGCAAGCGTTCGACCAGTGCTTCGAATCGACGGTCCGGGCTCCCGTACCCTGGATGCGCGAGCACGCGGAGCACGCCGTTCTCGGTGATCGGACACGTGGCCCAGCCGCCCGCCCGGTGGTCGGCGAACCAGTCGTGCGCGATGTCGTGATGCACGTGGTCGACGTCGAAGAGCGCCACGAGCACGTTCACGTCGAGCAGGTGCACCGCGTCGCTCATGCGTCGTCTCTGAGTTGATTCACCTGGTGCATGGTGTGACGCGAGGCCCCGGCGCCGCGCGACGGCATCACTGGCACGCCGTTCCGTGTGGACACGAGGCCCTTTTCGGCTGGCGCCAAGCCCTTGCGTGCCAACTCCGAAATCACCTTCCCCGCGGAAGAGCCCCTGACAGCGGCAAGTTCCTTGGCGGCATTCAGCACGTCTTCATCGATATCGAGTGTTGTCCGCATGTCGCATCATACATCGAGCATCAAGCATCATATTGCGATAAGCCTGTGTATAGTGCATATTGCATGCATGGGCACGAAGACCATCTCCCTTAAGATTGAGGCCCACGAGCGCCTCAAAGCCGCCCGCCGGTACCCAACCGAGTCCTTCAGCGAAGTGGTGCTTCGCGCGACCTGGCCCGAAGACACCGTGACCGCTCGCGAGCTGCTTGCCATGGTGCGGTCGACACCGCCCTGGTTCACGGCCGAGGAACTGGACGCGATCGAGGCGGCCGATCGCAGTGACGCGCCGCCGGAGGACAAGTGGGCCGATCGCTGATCCTCGACACGTCGTTTTTCATCGACCTCGAGCGGGAACACGCGCGCGGCGCCACGATTGGGGCGGTGCAGTTTCTCGAGCGCCTCGACAGTGCCCGGCTCTACCTGCCGGCCATCGTGGCCGGGGAACTCGCCGCCGGCGCGTCAATGGCCCATCGGCCGCGTTGGGAGGCGTTCCTCGCGCCCTTCTTCCTGCTGCCCGTGACGCCTGACGTGGCGTGGGAGTACGGCCGTGCCTATCGCCACCTTCGAGGCGTGGGACAGCTCATCGGCGCCAACGATCTGTGGATCGCCGCAACGGCGCTCGCGCACGGCATGTCGGTCGTCACGCGCAACGTGGACCACTTCAGGCGCGTGCCACACCTCGAAGTCGAGACCTACTGACGTCGTCATCGCGAGGCCGTCGTATGATCCGCGCGTGCGCATCATCGCCGCTCTGTCATCCTCGGCCTTCGCCCTCGCCCTCGCCCTTCCCGTGACGCTCCGCGCGCAGGCGCCGATACCGACGCAGACGCTGCCGCCGCCGCCCTTTCACGTGGAGGAGGCGTCGATTGCCGACATCCACGCGGCGTTTCGCGCCGGCCGGCTCACCTGCCGCGGCCTGGTCGAGCAGTACCTACGCCGCATCGATGCGTACGACAAGAACGGCCCGGCCGTGAACGCTATCGTCACGCTCAACCCGAAGGCACTGGCCGACGCCGACGCGCTCGACGCGCGCTACACGGCGAGTGGCCCGGTGGGTCCGCTGCACTGCGTGCCCACGATCGTGAAGGACAACTTCGAGACGGTAGGCCTGCAGAGCTCGAACGGCTCACTCACGTTCGAAGGTTACGTGCCCACGACCGACGCGTTCCAGGTCGCGCGCATCAAGGCCGCGGGCGCGATCGTGCTGGCGAAGTCGAACCTGGCCGAGTGGGCCTTCACGCCGAACGAGACGCTCAGCTCGATTCTGCCTGGCTACACGAAGAACCCCTACGCGCTCGACCGCGTCACCGCCGGGTCGAGCGGGGGCACGGCGGCCTCGGTGGCCGCGAGCTTTGGCGCAGTGGGGCTGGGTTCGGACACGGGCAACTCCATTCGCGGACCCTCGTCGCATCAGGCGCTCGTGGGCATCCGGTCCACGATGGGTCTCACCAGCCGCGCGGGCGTGTTTCCCCTGAGCCTGCTCGCCGACATCGCTGGCCCCATGGGCCGCACGGTGGCCGACGCCACTGCGGTGTTCCAGGTGGTTGTGGGCGAGGATCCGAACGACCCCGCAACGGCCGCCGCGCGCGGACGTGCCGTGCCCAGGTACGCCGACGCGCTGAAGCGCGACGCGTTGCGCGGCATGCGAATCGGCGTGCTGCGCGAAGCCTACGTGCGCGACTCGACGGACCCGGAGATCGTGCAGGTGTTCGTGAACGCCGTCGAGGACCTGAGGCGCGCGGGCGCCACAATCGTGGACCCGGCACCCGTGGAAGGCCTCGACGCGATCCGGCGTCCCCAGGGCATGGGCTCGTGTCAGGGCTTCAAGTACGACCTGAACCAGTTCCTGGCCGCACGCAAGGGCCGCGTGCCGGTGAATGACTTGAGCGAGGTGGTGAAGGGCGGGAAGTTTCATCCCACCGTGCAGCGCCGGCTGGAACAGGCGGAGCAGGGACCGGCGAACGGCCCGGATACGCCCGAATGCAAGGCCGATGCGACGTACCGCGATCAGGTGCGCGCCGTGGTCCTGAAGACGATGGACGGGCACACGCTCGACGCGTTCGTGTATCCCACGTGGAGCAATCCACCTCGGCTCATCGGCGACCTCAACACACCAGGGGGCGACAACAGCCAGTTCTTCTCGCCAACGACCGGGTGGCCGTCGGTGCAGGTGCCGATGGGCTACACGCGAGGGGGACTGCTGCCGGCCGGCCTCACGTTCTTCGGCCGCGCGTGGAGCGAGGCCACGTTGCTTGGTGCCGCCTACGCCTTCGAGCAGGCGACGAGGCACCGGCGTCCGCCACCTACGACGCCACCACTGCGCTAGGGCCTGTCGCCGGGGACAAGATCACCCGAGGTGACAGGCCCAGCCAGCACTCAACGTCGGTGACAGACCCTTACTGGCCCATGGCGCCGAGGTTGATCGACAAGGTGTCGATTGCGAACTTCGTCACCTTGGTGCCCTTGGGCACGCGGAACGAGAACGCGCACGCAAACGGTGCCGAGCCGATCTCGCCAAACGTCTGAGCGGTGTTGTAGGCCTTGCCGGACTCGTCGTAGAGCACTGGCTTGGGTATGACGCCTGGCTTGAAGGCCGGCAACACCTTGAAGTCGACCTTCACCGAGGCAAACTCCATCGGATCGCCGGGCCGGATCACGCCGCGAACGATGTTGGCCCCGGCCGGGCAGTCGGCGAGGCTGACATTGGTGGCCCGCTCGACTCCCGTCACCCCGACCTCGAGGCCCTTGTAGGTCTGACCAGCCTGCGCCGCCCAGACCGCGCCAGACGTCGCCACGACGCCCCCGAGCAGCGTCAGTGCAATCCCTGCTCTACGCATGACAATCCTTTCGCGCTGTGGAGACGACCGCGCCCGACCGCAGCCGGGCGCCCGCCGCGTCGCGCGCACTGCTAGAGCGGCCGATCCGGGAACATGATCGTGCGCCACATGTGAGCCGTCGGGCTGTTGTCGTAGCCCAGGCCTTCCTTGGGCTGTTTGAACTGGCGCCCGATGATGTCCACGAAGGGGTCGATCGACACTTTGGAACTGGCGTCGAAGGAATACAGGTCATTCACCGTGACCAGCCGCGGCAGGTCGTACCACTTGTGGTTGCGCACCCGCTCGTAGTTCTGTTCGAGGTACGGCTCGGGCTTGTAGTCCTCGCCGAAGGTCTGGAGGTAGCTCTCCGGATACTCGTAGCCGAACTTCTCATCCGGATAGAAACGCAGCGTCGTGTGATGGCGAATGGCGAAGGCCACCTTCTCCGACACGTAGGGTTCGATGATCT
This sequence comes from Acidobacteriota bacterium, assembly GCA_031376505.1. Taxonomy (GTDB): domain Bacteria; phylum Acidobacteriota; class Vicinamibacteria; order Vicinamibacterales; family UBA2999; genus CADEFD01. The sequence goes on along the minus strand of JANMDX010000395.1, from coordinate 438 downwards.
GGGCTCCCCACCAGCCGTGGTCCACCTTGACGAGCGCGTGCACCGTGTCGTGCATGAGGCACGCGAACACGATCTCCTCGGACATGCCCGTCTTGAGCGCGCGTGTCGCACTCTGCAGCACGTGGTTGGCCGGCGCGAACCGCTTTTCGAAGAACTCGAGGATGGTCGGCTGGCCCGACATCCTGGCCAGCGGCCCCTTGGGTGAGCCGTCGCGATTGGTGGCGTTGAAGACGTTGCCGCCACCGGGGCGCACGCCGGTGCGCTTGGCATTACGCTCGGCGATCTCCGCCACCGTCGGATACTTCTCCGGCGCGCTGCCTTGCTGAATGGCCGCGTCCAGTTCCTCTTCCAGGTACGCCTCGAGGGCGTCTGCTTTTTGCTCGGAGGTCAGCAGCGCAACCGCCGTGACGCCCCCGAGACTCTCGAAAAACCGCCGGC
>JANMDX010000349.1:0-8166 GCA_031376505.1 Acidobacteriota bacterium | reverse complement strand
GAGCTCTACGGCATCGTGCCGGGCGATCTCCGCACGCAATACGACGTGCGCGAGGTGCTTGCCCGCATCGTCGACGGCTCACGGTTCGACGAGTTCAAGGCGCGCTACGGCACCACCATCATCTGCGGCTTCGCCCGTGTGCACGGCCGGCTCGTGGGAGTCGTTGCCAACAACGGCGTGATCTTTTCGGAATCCGCCCTGAAGGCGACGCACTTCATCGAGCTGTGCAACATGCGGAGCGTGCCGCTCGTGTTCCTGCAGAACATCACCGGGTTCATGGTCGGCCGCGAGTACGAACGCGGCGGCATCGCCAAGGACGGCGCGAAGATGGTGCATGCCGTGGCGACCTCCGTCGTGCCGAAGTTCACCCTGCTCATCGGCGGCTCATTCGGGGCCGGCAACTACGGCATGTGCGGCCGCGCCTACGAGCCGCGCTTCCTGTGGATGTGGCCCAACGCGCGCATCTCGGTGATGGGCGGCGAGCAGGCGGCCGGCGTGCTCACCACGGTGAAGCGCGACCAGCTGGCCCGCGGGGGCAAGCCCTTCCCCGCCGGAGAAGAAGCCGCGATTCGCGAGCCGATCCTGAAGAAGTACGACGAAGAAGGCTCGCCCTACTACTCCACGGCCCGGCTTTGGGACGACGGCATCCTCGACCCGCTCGACACGCGCACCGCGCTCGCCCTCGGGCTCTCGGCAGCCGCCAACGCGCCGGTGCCGCCGGCGAAGTTCGGCATCTTCCGAATGTAGGAGCTGCATGTATCGCTATCTCGCCGTCCGCCGCGACGGCCCCGTCGAACACCTCACGCTGAATCGCCCGGACGTACGCAATGCATTCAACGACGAGGTCGTCGCGGAACTGCGCCAGTGGGCCGTAGCCATCGCCGAAGACCGAGGCGTGCGCGTCGTCGTGCTGGCGGGCGCCGGGAAGGTGTTCAGCGCGGGCGCAGACGCGGCGTGGATGGCTCGTATGGCCGGCGCGAGCCGGGAAGAAAACGAACGCGACGCCGCCGCCACAACCGCCATGCTGCGCGCCCTCAACGCGCTTCCCGTGGCGGTAATCGGGCGCATCCACGGCGCGGCGCTCGGCGGCGGGTCTGGGCTCGCCGCAGTGTGCGACATCGTCGTGGCCGAAACGAAGACCATCTTCGGATTCACCGAAACGAAGCTGGGCATCCTACCGGCCATGATCTCGCCCTTCGTGCTGCCCAAGATCGGCGTCTCCGCCGCGCGCGAACTCTTCCTCACGGGCATGCGCTTCGACGCGGCGCGGGCGCAGGCCATCGGCCTCGTGCACGCCGTGGTGCCCGCAGAGGCGCTCGACGCCGTCGTGGCCCGCTACGTCGCCGAGGTACTCTCGGCGGCGCCCACGGCCGTGGCCGCGGCCAAGGCTATCATTCCCGCGGTGTGGGGCCGCGCGCCCGAGGACGTCGCGACGCTCACCGCGCGTGCCATCGCGGCCCAGCGCGGATCGCCTGAAGGCCAGGAAGGTCTGCGCGCGTTCCTCGACAAGCGCGACCCGGCATGGCTGGTGCGGTGATGCGGCGGGTGCTCATCGCCAACCGCGGAGAGATCGCTCTGCGCATCATCCGCGCCTGCAAGACCGCCGGCCTCGACACCGTCGCGGTCTATTCGGACGCCGATGCTGGCGCCCCGCACGTGCTCGCCGCCGACACGTCCGCCCGTCTCGGCCCACCGCCGGCCGCCGAGAGCTATCTGGATGTGGCGGCCCTGATCGACGCCGCCCGGCGCACCGGCGCCGACGCCGTGCACCCCGGCTACGGATTCCTGTCTGAACGCGCACATTTCGCGCGCGCCGTCGAAGATGCCGGACTCACGTTCATCGGTCCGCCGGCAGACGCCATCGAGCGGCTCGGGTCGAAAACGGGCGCGCGGAGGCTCATGCAGGCCGCCGGCGTACCGGTCGTGCCCGGCATCACGCTCGACGACCAGAGCGACGCCGCGCTTACGGCCGCCGCGATCACGCTCGGTGTGCCTCTGCTCGTGAAGCCGGCCTCGGGAGGCGGCGGCATTGGCATGAAGACGGTGCGTCACCTCGACGACCTGGCCGCGGCCCTGCCGCAGGCCAGACGCGAGGCGCAGGCGGCCTTCGGCAACGCGACGCTCTATCTGGAACGGCTGATCGACCGGCCCCGCCACATCGAAGTGCAGATCTTCGCCGACCGACATGGCCAGGTCGTGCACCTCTTCGAACGCGAATGCTCGGCGCAGCGGCGCCATCAGAAGGTCGTGGAAGAGACGCCTTCCCCTGCCGTCACTCCTGCGGTGCGCGCGCGAATCGGGGCGGCGGCCGTCACGGCGGCACGAACCGTGGGCTACCAGAATGCCGGCACGGTGGAGTTCCTGCTCGAAGGCGAGGGCGACGGCGCGCGCTTCTACTTCCTCGAAATCAACACGCGGCTTCAGGTCGAACATCCCATCACCGAGTGCGTCGTCGGCGTCGACCTGGTGCACGCGCAACTTGCCGTGGCGGCCGGCGAGCCGCTGCCATGGCGCCAAGAGGCACTCACCCAGCGTGGTCACGCCCTCGAATGCCGCATCTATGCCGAAGACCCGACGCGCGGCTTCCTGCCGCAGGCCGGTCCGCTGCTGCGATACCGGGAGCCTGCCGGTCCGGGAATCCGCATCGACGCCGGTGTCGTCGAGGGCGGTGCCGTCTCGGTGTACTACGACCCGATGCTTGCGAAGTTGATTGTCTTCGGCGAGATGCGCGCGCACAGCATCGCCCTCGCAAAAGAAGCCCTGACCCGCTTCGAGATCCTTGGCGTGCGCACGAACCTGACGTTCCTCCAGGCGCTTATCAGCCGTCCAGAGTTCGCGGCGGGCCGAATCGATACCGGTTTCATCGACCGCCATTTACCGGAACTGTGCGCGACGACCGCACCGGTGCCGCCGGCCGTGGTGGCGGCGGCCGCCTGGCACGCATCGCTCGGCGGTGCGCCCGCACCGGGCGCATCTGCGTCGGCCCCGGCCGCGTGGTCCGATCCGTTCGATACCATCCGCGGATGGCGGGGCTGAAGATGGCGCGGCGCTACCAGGTACAGCACGGTGATGACGCCTTCACTGCGGACACGCAGCCGCAGGGCGTGGTCGTCGTCGACGGCGCACGATGTACAGTCACGCCGTGGGGTCCCTCGCGCTATCGAGTCACGACGCCGGACGGCCATGTCACCGTCGTGACCGTTGCCGGCGGCGCGCCCTGCGTGTGGGCACATGCCAACGGGCACGCCTACGAGTTCGGCGTCGACGCGTCGCCACGGGCCACGTCTGCAGCGCGCACCTCGGCCGGGACGATGACGCCGCCGATGCCCGCCACCGTCGTGAAGGTCGCCGTTGCCGCCGGGGCCCGCGTCGAGGCCGGCGACCCCGTTGTGATCCTCGAAGCGATGAAGATGGAGCTGACGATTCGAGCATCGCACGCCGGCATCGTACGCGCCGTGCGCTGCGCGCCGGGCGACGTGGTGCGGCCGGGGACGGTGCTCGTGGAGATCGACCAGTGACCACGCCGGCCCGGGTCACGATCGTGGAAGTGGGCCCGCGCGACGGGCTCCAGAACGAGGCCGCGGCCCTCACCACCGCTGAAAAGGTTCGGTTCGTGGACGCCCTCGGCGCGGCGGGCCACCAGGCGATCGAGGTATCCGCGTTTGTGTCGCCCCGGCGGGTGCCGCAGATGGCTGATGCCGAGGCCGTCTTTGCGGCCATCGAGCGACGGGCTGGTGTGCGCTACAGCGCGCTCGTGCCCAACCTCGCTGGCCTGGAGCGCGCCGTCGCTGCCCGCGTCGACGCCGTGGCGGTGTTTGCCGCGGCCTCGGAGCGTTTCAGCACCGCCAATCTGAATCAGTCCATCGAGCAGTCCTTGGCCGGCTATCGCAAGGTCACCCGAACGGCTCTCGACGCCGGCTTGCCCGTGCGCGGGTACGTCTCGTGCGCGTTTGGCTGCCCGTTCGAGGGCACGGTGCCGGTCGACGCCGTCGTCCGAGTCACGCGCGCACTGCTCGACCAGGGCGCGTACGAGGTCGCGGTCAGCGACACGATTGGCGTTGGACATCCGGGGCAGGTGCGCACCCTCATCGCGGCACTGACCGGCGCCGGTATCCCGCTGGCGCGAGTGGCCCTGCACTTCCACGACACGCGTGGCACGGCGCTCGCCAATGTGCTGGCGGCGCTCGACCTGGGCATCCAGACCTTCGATGCCTCGGCGGGCGGCCTGGGCGGCTGTCCCTTCGCGCCGGGCGCGTCGGGGAATCTGGCGACTGAAGACCTGCTGTACATGCTCGATGGACTGGGAATCGCTACCGGAGTGTCGATCGACCGCGTCGTGGCTGCATCGGCCGCGCTCGGGCCGCGGCTGGCGCACCCGCTGCGATCGCGGTACGTGCAGGCCGCGCTGGCGCGGCCTACGACAGAGGTGCCGCCTACCGCAGCTGGGGCATGACGGCGCCAACATTGAGCATCGATACCGTGGTGACGCTCGCCGCAGGGAGCGCCGTCCGCGCCACCAGCAGCGCCCCAACCGACATCCCGGCGCCCACGCCACCGAAGGTCACGGCCAGAATCACCGTCAACGCGCGCACCGTGAGCCCGTGCAATCCGAAGAGCGCGGTGGCCGGGCGAGCAGGGTTCTTTACGAGCCGCCGGGACGACTGGAAGTAGGCCGCCAGTTCCCGTGGCCCCTGATGTGCGGGGAAGCAGGTAAGCGACTCGCCGAACGCGCGCGCCGACCCGAAGGTCTGGGGCGCGCGGCGCGCGCCCTCGGTGGCCTCCCATACCGGCATGGGACAGTCGCCTTGGCGGAGGATGCCAGTGAGCAGGCGCCCTGCGGCCTTCACGGCCGCGTCAGCGTCGGCGACGTCTGACGGGGGGAACGACACTGTGCCAGTTGCCGACAGCATGATGTCGCCAAGACTGGGAGGCGCCTGGCCGGGCTCGAGCTGCGCGCAGACGGCTTGCACGATAGCGACGGCTTCGACCCAGGTGGGCTCGACGCGACCGATCGCGTCCGTTAGTCGCATCGGGTCGCCGAGCTCTGGTCGGTCGGCGGAGGTCGGTGGAATCGGGTCACACTCGGTTAGCGCTTCGGCGTCCATGACTCCCTCGTGACCGTTCATGCAGGGCGCTCCAGCAGCAGGGTGAGGTCGTCCTCGCCGGTCGTCGGTCCAGGCATGAGCGGCGCAGAAGTCGCAAACACCAGGGCGGCGCGGTAGCGCAGTGGCGACAGGCGATGCACCCAGCACCGCATAATCTGACCCTGGGCGCTGAGGCGCTCAGCATCTTGCTCGAACGCCGGCTTCGACAGACGTAGTTCGCTGCGGGTGCCAGGGCGAATCCATTCCTGGAGTTCGAGCAGCGCTCCCCCAGTCGAGACGTTGAGCACGCGTACGTGAACCCCCAACGAGAGCCGGGCATCTTCGTCAAGACCCAGGATCTCGGCGCTCAGCCGCGGCTGGGAGCGACGGTCCGAGACGGCGGCAAGCGTCAGAGGGAATGAAGACGGGGAGTGCGTAGACGGAGTGTGCATGACTGACGTTCCAGTTAGCACGGACCGTACCACTCGTTTTTCTGAACGGATTTCGACGGTCCTTTACACAAATGCGCGCACATAGTCACGTCGCCAGATATTTGTTTGTCTTCATTTGGATGACTTTGAAGCGTTCAGACTGCTCAAGGCCAAGACTTTGGAAAGTCGACGCGCCTACCGAATCAGCAGCGTCTGCGGGTATTGCGCCCGCCACCCGAACCAGAAGGCGCGTTGCGCCGTGACCCTCGGCAGCGTCACGGCCGGGTCTTCGGGGGCCACGAGGGCCGACTCGGTGACCTGCCACCGCCCTGCATCGCCGTCGAGTACCACGCCATCGTCGACCGCCGCCGATTGAAAGGCGACGCTGGCTGAACCGAGGGCATACACGCGGTTCGCCCCTTGGCGGCTCGTGATCACGAGGAACCGACGCCCGGCCAGCTCGATCGGATACACACGATTGCGCCGCAGCAGATCCTGGGCGATGGCCACCGGCACCTCGTCTCCGCCGGCGACCGGCCGCACCTTGAGGGTCAACACCTCGGCTTTGTTCTTCAGGGTCCGGTCGGTCAGCGACACTTGGAAGTACAGGTCGTCGTGGGAGAAGTAGTCGCGATAGGCGGCGCCCTCGGCATAGTCCCGCTGATGTCCGGTGTCGAGCGACAGCACGGTGGTGCCAGGATGCATGGCCTTCCACTCGCCCCAGGTCGTCGTCACCACCGGCCGCGATCGCAACTGCAAGCCAGCACTCACGAGGCCACCGATCACGGGGCGCCCCTCGAGCGTGGACCAGAGGCTGCCGGTCTCTTCGTCGAACATCAGCTTGTTCGAGCGGTACAGCAGGCCACTGGTTCCGAACCGCCAGGTGCGGTTGCCGGCGACGCTTTCGTAAGGAATCACCGTCCCGCACAACGTGCAATAGACGACGTGCAGCTCGACGCCGCCGATGCGGTCGCGCGCCATCTCGTGCCACGCCAGGATGCGCTTGGGATACGCACGCGCCTCGCCGTTGACCTCAATGCCGAACACGATGTGGCTGTCGCGCAGGTAACGCGCGTCGGCCACCGGCAGCACCTTGGGATAATACAAGGGGGGGATGCCGTTGACCGGCACGCCGCCCCAGTCCACCTCATCGAGCCTGATCAGCGACGTGGTGCCCGGCGTGAAGAAGCGCGACATGCGCGTGTCGATCTTGCTGTACACCGCGCCCTTGAACTCCGCGTAATCAGGGTGCGGGTCATACGGCAGGGTCCACATCCACTGGCGCCAGCCTCGCAACTGCGGGTCGAAGCGCTTCCCCGTGCGCTTCTCGAGGAACTCCAGCAACCGGGCGCGCGTGCGCGCCTCGCGCGACGGCGGCCGCCGCACGGTCGCGCCGAAGTCACTGGCGCGACGGGTCGAGTCACCGCCGGGGGGCCTGCCCTCGGCGCCGCCCTCGTCCACAGCGCCGAACTCCGCCGACGAGGCGTCGTCGATCACCCGGGTGGCGGGCCGCAAGAGGCGCGCCATGTCGACGATCATCGACGTGTAGCTGTCTCTCCAGAGCGGGGCCAGCGCGTCGAGGGCGGCCTTGGACCGTGCCTCGTCAGGAGACACGGCGTCGTAGAAGAGCACGAGGGGCGGCGGAACGGCGGACTGCGCGCCGACGGTAGCAACGCTAACCAAGACCAGGCACGCAACGACGACACGCCACATGGCAATCATTCTCGCCTAAACACGGAATCCGGCCCACCAGTTCCCCGTGTGCCATCATGGCGCACCATGGCCGGCGCGGACGTCCCCTCGACCACCGCCGTTGCCGCATTGCGGCGGCGCCTCATTCCGTTCCTGTTCCTGCTCTATGTGGTCGCATACCTTGACCGCGTGAACGTGGGCTTTGCCGGCCTCGAGATGAACCGCGACCTGGGCTTCAGCGCCGCGGTCTATGGTCTCGGCTCGGGCATCTTCTTCGTGTCGTACACGCTACTCGAAGTGCCGAGCAATCTGATGCTCGCGCGCCTTGGCGCGCGGGTCTGGATTGCCCGCATCATGCTGACCTGGGGACTCGTGTCGGTGGGCATGGCTTTCGTGCACGACACGTTCACCTTCTATGTGCTGCGGTTTCTTCTGGGCGCCGCCGAAGCCGGCTTCTTCCCGGGCATCATCTACTACCTCACGCAGTGGTTCCCGGCGCGCGATCGGGCTCGCGCGGTCGCGCTCTTCATGACCGGCACGGCCATCGCAGGAGTCATCGGCGGCCCGATTTCGAGCGCCTTGCTGCTGCTCGACGGCCTCTGGGGACTGCAGGGCTGGCAGTGGTTGTTCGTCGTCGAAGGCATCCCGGCGCTCGTGCTGGCGCCGGTGGTCTTGGGCCGGCTCGACGACCGCCCAGACACAGCGACGTGGCTTTCGGAGGCTGAGCGGTCCTGGCTGACCACCACTCTGGCCGCCGAAGCGCGCGTGCACGCCGGCGCGCACCACGACCTGCGTTCGGCGTTTGCGAGCGGGAGGCTCTGGACGCTGGCGGCCATCTACTTCTGCATCGTGCTGGCGTTCTACGGCGTGAGTTTCTGGCTGCCGCAGATTCTGCAGCAACTCAGCCACTACCCGTCGAGCGTCGTGGCGCTGATGTCGGCCGTGCCGTACGTCGCTGC
>JANMDX010000334.1:0-4164 GCA_031376505.1 Acidobacteriota bacterium | reverse complement strand
CACGTGTGGGCCGAGCAGGAACGACTGCTCGACAAAAGCGGCCAGCCCATGCCGGTCGAAGACAGCTACATTGCGGCCACCGCCAGACGCCACGGGCTCACGATCGTCACGGGCAACGACCGGGACTTCCGGCGTCCAGGCCTGAAGGTCTTCAACCCGTTCAAAGAACTGCCGTAGGCCCCGTTCCGCCCGTATGATGCACGGGCATGGCCCTGTCTCCCGGCACCCGCCTCGGCGTCTACGAGGTCACCGCGCCGCTTGGCGAAGGCGGCATGGGGCAGGTGTGGCGGGCCACCGACACCACGCTGGGCCGCCAGGTGGCGATCAAGATCCTGCCGGACGCGTTTGCGTCCGACCCCGAGCGCCTGGCGCGCTTCGAGCGCGAGGCCAAGACGCTTGCCTCGCTGAATCATCCGCACATAGCGGCCATCTATGCCGTCGAGAAGTCCGGCGGCACCTTGGCCCTCGTGATGGAGCTCGTGGAGGGCGAAGACCTGTCGCAGCGCATCGCCAGCCTCCGCGCTCCGGGCGCGTCGGCGCGGCAGGCAGGAATGCCGCTCGATGAGGCGTTGCCGATTGCGAAGCAGATCGCGGAAGCACTCGAAGCCGCGCATGCGCAGGGGATTGTCCATCGCGATCTGAAGCCCGCGAACGTCAAGCTGCGCGCGGATGGCACGGTGAAGGTGCTCGACTTCGGTCTCGCCAAAGCGCTCGACACGCATGCGGCGAGCGCAGCGGCGGAGAACTCGCCGACCATCACCACGCCGGCCATGACACAGGCCGGCATGATCCTCGGCACCGCGGCCTATATGGCGCCCGAGCAGGCGCGCGGGAAGCCGGTGGACAAACGTGCCGACATCTGGGCGTTCGGTGTCGTGTTGTTCGAGATGCTCACGGGGACGCGCGCATTCGACGGCGAGGATACGACCGAAGTGCTGGGTGCGGTCGTGCGCCTCGAGCCGAACTACAGCGCGCTGCCGGCGGACGTGCCCGCGCCGGTGCGCACGCTGCTGCAGAGTTGCCTGGTCAAGGATCCCCGGCGTCGCGTCGCCGACATCTCGACGGCGCTGTTCGTGCTGGACAAAGCAGCGAGCCTGGCGCCGCTGACCGCCTCGACGTCTGCGACATCCGTCACCGGCGTTCCCTCAGCGGCACCGCGCGGACGCGTGGCGTGGACGGCGTTCGCCGTCACGGCCGTCGTGGCAGCCGCACTCGCCGTGCCCGCGCTGCGGCATCTACGCGAGACGCCGCCGCCGGACCCGCCGGTGACGCGTTTCACCATTGCCCCGCCGAACGGCGTCATCGCCACGAGCGTCGCGATGGTCTCGCCGGATGGCACGCGCGTGGTGTTCGCAGGGGCGGAGTCCGGTGGCACTGGGCTCTACGTGCGGCCGCTCGATGCGCTCGAGGCGCAGCGTCTTCCGGCGACCGAAGGCGCATCGTGGCCGTTCTGGTCGCCCGACAGCAGGAGCATCGGCTTCTTCGCGGACGGCAAACTCAAGAAGATCGACGTGGCCGGCGGCCCCCCCGTGACGATCTGCGACGCGCCCAACGGCCGGGGTGGCGCCTGGAGCCGCACGGGCGTGATCGTGTTTGCGCCGGCCATCACGGGCGGGCTGCAGCAGGTGTCGGCTGCGGGCGGCATTCCCACGCCCGCAACCATGCTCGACCCGGCGACCAAGGCGGTCTCCCACCGCTGGCCGCAATTCCTCCCCGATGGCGAGCATTTCTTGTACTTCAGCCAGGTCGCGCCGGAACCGGGCTCCGGCTCGAACGGCGTGTTCGTTTCGTCGTTGGGTTCGACGACCAGCACGTTCCTCGTGGCCACCGACCGGCGGGCGGCGCACGCGGCTCCTGGAGTGCTGCTGTTTCTGCGCGGCACCACGTTGATGAGCCAGCCTTTTGACACGACGAAACTTCGACTGACGGGCGAGCCAGCACCGGTGGCGGAGGCCATCAGGCTGACAGGGGGAAATATCGGGGCGTTCTCGGCGTCGCACACCGGCGTGTTGGTGTATGCGGCCGGCCGGCAGGTCGCGAACAACCGTCGACTGGTCTGGGTCGATCGCAAGGGTGGCGTCACGCCGTTGACGCTGGCGCCAGGAGTGTATGACAGCCCTGCGCTGTCGCCCAATGGGCAGCAGGTCGTCCTCGCCGTCCGCGACACGACCGGGGAACACATCTGGGTCTACGACCTCGCTCGCGGCACTTTCGACAAACGCACGTTCGACGGCCCGGGCGACAACTTTCCTATCTGGTCGCGTGACGGAACGTTCCTGACCTTCACGAGGGGCCCGAGTCCGGGCTTCGTGGGCCCTCTCATGCGGGTGCGGGCAGACGGGAGCGGCACCACGGAGCCGCTCGTCAGCGAGGCGCAACTCGAGGGCAACAAGGTCGCCGGATCGTGGTCGCCGGATGGCCGACTCCTCACGATCCAGCACGGCACCAACGTGGTTGGGCGCGACGCCGATGGCGTCTTCCATCCAATCCTGACCAGCGCCGCGAACGAACGGGAGGCGCGGTTCTCGCCGAACGGCCAGTGGTTCTCGTACCGCAGCAACGAGACGGGCCGCTGGGAGGTCTACGTGCAGTCGTATCCGCCTGGGAACGGCAAATGGCAGATCTCCACCGATGGCGGTGCGCAGGCGATGTGGGCGCCGAACGGCCGGGAGCTCTTCTTTCTGAATGGCAACCGGATGATGGCCGCGGAGGTGGAACCCGGCCCGACGTTCAAGGCCGGCACGCCCCGGATGTTATTCGAGATGCCGCTGGCGGAGACGGCTGCCGACGATCCGTCGCGCTACGCGGTGACGCCCGACGCGCAGCGCTTCCTCGTGCTCACGACGGCGGAGGAGAAGGGGGCGGCCTCGACCCCGCCGATGACCGTCGTGCTCAACTACGCGCAGGCGCTGAAGCGCTGACGCGCCCGACGGCAAGCCCACCCGAAAATTCTCGTCGACCATCGCTTTTCTCTTGACACGCTTTCGAGGCGGAGCGCCGCGCAGTCCGTGGTCGTCCGTGGGTGGTCGCCCATAGGCGCGTGCGGGTCGCCTGCGCGACGATCGCCTGTCGCGCCACCATCGGCGACGGATCTCGCGTCGTTCGCCTCGCCAGCGCCATTCTCCGACGGCAAAAACTGCCACGCTACGATGGGACATGCCCACTGCATCCCCCGTCGAATCACTCGCTTGCCCCGTCTCGCCGCACGAGCTCGTGCTCGCGCGCCGAGCCGATACCGACGACCTCGGCGAGACGATTGCGGCGCTGGCCGCAAGCCTGCACGCCGCCACCTATGAACTGCTCGTGCTGCTGCGCGAGTTCGACGAACGGTCTGGCTGGAACAACGGCTTCCTTTCGTGCGCCAGCTGGTTGCACTGGCGTACTGGCATTGACCTGGGCGCCGCCCGCGAGAAAGTGCGCGTGGCCAAGGCGTTGCCGGGCCTTCCGCGCATCAGTTCGGCCATGCAGCACGGGCAGGTCTCTTACGCCAAGGTACGCGCGCTCACGCGCGTGGCGACCGCCGACAACGAGCGGTCGCTCCTCGATCTGGCGCTGGCTGGCAACTGCGCGCACGTCGAACGCTTCGTGCGGGCGTGGCGACGTGTGGACCGGGTGCAGGCAGCGCACGAGACTGAGACGAAGCATCTGCATCGACAGCTCTCCACCTGGGTGGACGACGACGGCATGGTCGTGATCCGTGGGCGACTCACGCCCGAGGTCGGCGCCGTGGTGCAGCGCGCGCTCGAGGCCGCGGCCGACCGGCTGTTCCGTGACGCGACTGCGGCGCCAACTGGCCATGCGATGGCCGAGGAGCTGACGCCCGCGCAGCGTCGGGCCGATGCACTTGCGCTGGTCGCTGAGTCCGCCCTAGCGGCCGACTTCGACGGCGGCACCGCGGGCGATCGCTACCAGGCGGTGGTGCATGTGAATGCCAACGACGTGGCCGACACCCGGAGCACATCGTCGACGCCAAGCGCGAGCCCTGCGGCCATGGACGGCGTCATCGAGGTGGACCACGGCGCGTGCCTGGGTTCAAGGGGTCGTCGCAACACCTTGTTGTTTGATGGAGCATAGATGATTGCGCAAGGCCTCGGCGGGAGTCCTCCAACCGAGGGTCTTGCGGGGACGCGAGTTCAGAGCAGCGGCGACCGCATCGAGGTCTGT
>JANMDX010000259.1:0-1576 GCA_031376505.1 Acidobacteriota bacterium | reverse complement strand
TCACTCGGAAACGGCGGCTTCGCCCGCGGTTCTCCGCGCTTTCCCTCGAGCGAGTTGAAGAGCGCCGTCTCTTCCCCGCAGATGTAGGCACCGGCACCGCGCCGCACCTCGATGTCGAAGCGATGCCCGGAACCGCCCACGTCGGCGCCAAGCCATCCGGCCGCGCGCGCCTGCGGGATCGCGTTCAGGACCCGCGCTTCCGCGTCCGGATACTCACCGCGCACGTAGAGGAAGCCCTTCGCGCTGCGCGTCGCGAGGCCGCAGATGGTCATGGCTTCGACAATCGCGAACGGATCGCCGGTCATGAGCACACGGTCTTTGAATGTGCCGGGCTCGGACTCGTCGGCGTTACAGACGACGTAGTGCGGCAGCGCCGGCTGGGCGGCCACGGCGTCACACTTCTTACCCGTAGGAAACGCCGCGCCGCCGCGGCCCGTCAGGCGCGCGGCAGTCACCTCCGCGACGATGCCCGCGGGGCCGAGCTCGATCGCCCGCGCGAGGGCCTGATAGCCTCCCGAAGCGCGATACGCGTCGAGGCTCGTCGGATCCACGACGCCCACCCTGCGCAGCAGCTTCAGACCCGGTTGGCCGGCTTGAGGCACAAGGCGTCGCAGTTCAGCGAGCGACTCGCCCACGCCGTGCGCCAACGGCCGGGCCATCGCCGCGACCACGTCGGCCGCCTGAAACACTGGCGCGACCACCGTGCGCACCGGCGGGTCACCGGCCGCGACGATCATCACGGCCGGCGCGCGTTCACATTGCCCGAGGCACGGACTGCGCTGCCAGGCGCCATTGACAAGCGCCGACATCCGCCCGGGTGGCCCGATGGCCGTCTCGAGCCCGCCGCAGAGGCCTTCGGCGCCGCGTACGCGACAGGCGATGTCGTCGCACACGTGCGCCACCGTGCGCGCGCGGGGCTCGGTGGAAAACAGGTGATAGAAGGTCAGCACGCCCCAGGCCTCGGCAGGCGGTACGACCAGGCGCAGGCAGATGTAGTTCATCGCGCCGCGACTCACCCACCCCACGCGGTCCTGCACCGCGTGAAACGCTGGCAGCAGCAGATGCCGCTGCGCCTCCGACGCCGCCCGTCCCCCGCGCGAGGCCCGGCCATCCAGGGCGATGTCTCGCACGCCACCGTCCCAGCCGCCGTCAGGAGCACCGAGCAGGCGGTCCACCGCATCGCGCTCTTCAGCAGTCGCCTCCGGGCCGACGACGTGAATGTCCATGCGTTAACCCTCGACCGCTTCCAGGCGCACGGCCGCGGCCTTGAACTCCGCGGTGCCCGACTTCGGATCCGTCGCGTCGATGGTGAGGTCGTTGGTCGCCACCTCGTCCGGAAAGTGCAACGTCATGAACGCGAGCCCGGGCCGCAGGGCGCGGTCGATATGCACCGGGGCCACGACCGCACCGCGTCTGGAACGCACGCGCACGGCCTGTCCCTCTTGGAATCCCAGTCGCAGTGCGTCCTCGGGCGACACGTCGATGGTCTCGCCCCGCCGCACGGGCGAGGCGTAGCCGCCGGTCTGCACGCCGGTGTTGTACTCCTCGAGGCGCCGGCCCGTGGTGAGGCGCAGCG
>JANMDX010000205.1:0-2605 GCA_031376505.1 Acidobacteriota bacterium | reverse complement strand
ACGGCTCGACCTGGGGCCGGGCATCGTGCGCCTGCTACAGGACCTGGCGGCAGCCAGTGCCCGCCGGAAGCAGCCGCTGGTGGCGGCGTTCTTTGGCAGTCCGTATGCGGCAGTGGCGGCGGCCGATTTGCCCGCCGTGCTAGTCACCTACGACTTCGGCGACTACGCCGAGGCGGCGGCGGTGCGCGCCATCGCCGGCGAGATCAGCATCCAGGGCACGCTGCCCGTGGCGCTCGGCGACGGGGCCGGCGTGGGGTTTGGCGTCACTCGCCAGGCGCTCGCCTCGACCAAGCCGTAGCGCGGGCAGCACGGCCCGCAGCTGTGCTAGACTCGATCTTCTCTCGCGCCCTTAGCTCAGCTGGATAGAGCGTCTGGCTACGAACCAGGAGGTCGCAGGTTCGAATCCTGCAGGGCGCACCAATGCCTCTTCGATGCGTTGGTCACGCCCCGCAGATTCCAGGTTGCGCCGCCCCACGCTGTCGCGCGGTGCGAGCGGAATCGAATCCTGCAGGGCGCACCAACGCCTCTTCAATGCGTTGGCACCAATCCTCTGAACCACCTACGGGCACGGTCACGACTGGTCACGGCTTGGCCGTGGCGGACGTCGCGCTCGACGTACCGCGTGTGGCGCGCACGATCTGATAGAGCAGCCAGCCGGCCGGACCGAGCATGAAGGTCAGGAACAGGCACGGCACGACCATCCAGTGCGGGATGCCCCGCCGGGCCGCGTCGCGCGTTTCCCAGACCCCCGTCAGCAGATCGAACGCGAGATAGTGCACCCAGCCGGCCAGCAGCATCCAGGGGTCGCTGAAGAGCGCGGCCACGCCCGCCAGCGAGTTGAAGTCGCCCGCGCCGCGTCCGAGCCGCACCGAGAGAATCGCCACGTAGAGCAGCGCAAACACGATGGGCACGATGGTGCCCGTGATGCGCTGCACCCAGGCCGCGCGCGGCCGCACCGCCAGCAACACCCACGAGATGAGGGCTGTCGTGCTTGCGGCCGAGAAGACGGATTCAGGGGTCATGCGATCTCCCGTGCCGTGGCGCCAACGGCCGCGACGGTGAATTTCAAGGTCATGCGCCCTGCGACGCGGTTCGCGTGACGCTGGATGTGCCAACCATACGCCAGGCGGCGAGGACGAAGCCGGTGGTGCCGACGGCCCAGGCAACGAGCGCAGTGGCCACGGCGCTGGTTGGCGGCGTCACGGGCTGGCCCATCATGGCCTGCGCGAGCAGGATGAGGAAGAGCGCCGCGTAGCTCACGCCCGCGCCGATGGCGAGGCGCACGCGCGCGGCCTCGCGACGACGCCGTGCCAGCACCAGCACCGCGAATGGCAGCACCTGCATGGCGTGCAAGCCCACGAAGTGGGGCACGCGCAGGTCGCCGTGCGCGAGACTCCAGCCCGTTCCTGGCAGTCCGGGCCCGCCGTCGGGCGCACCCACCGTGTGGGCGCCGGCGCGTGGCATCTCGCCGGTGTCACGCGCGTGGGTGAGCTGCGCCGTCGTGGGCTGCGTCATCATGCCGCCGACCGATGCGCCCGCCACAGCGATCGTGATGCCGAGGCGCAGTGCCCATCCGAGCGCGCGGTCCGTGAAGGTGTGCCGCCAGAACGCCACGGCCACGGCCATGGCGGCAAGAGTCTGCACGGCGATGGCGACGCCCATCACCGAGAACAGCGCGCCGTCCCAGAGGGTGCTCGTATTGAAGTGGCTGGTCACGCCGCGGGCCGCCTGCACGGCGATGATCACGACTTCGATCACAAACACGATCGCGGTGGTGAGGCCAACGCGGCGGGTGAGACGCGGCCACTCGGGCAGATAGCGGAACATCCACGCCAGAGTCGCCGAGTAGATTCCGGTCGACACGGCGAACTTCAGCGGCTTCAGCCAGGCCGGTGCGCCCTCGATGACGCGCGGGTCGAGCAGCATCGCCGCGCCGAAGGCCACCGTCAGAAGCGCCATGAGTGCCGTCACCAGAATCAGCGGGTCTCGTCGTGCCGTCATCGCGTCCTCCTCGTCTTTACCTTGAAACTCGGCCCAAACGCCGGTCTGTCCTGAGCCGGCCGTTCATATGTTGTCAACGTCAACATAACGTTACCTTTCAATGTTGACGATGTCAACACGCTGGGATACGCTCACGTCCGTGACGAAGTTCCGTCCGTCGCCGCAGCGCAAGGCGGCCAATGCGTATCATCACGGCCATCTCCGTCAGGCCTTGGTGGACCAGGCGGTGGCGACCATCCGCGATAAGGGCGTGGAGGCGCTGACGCTGCGCGACGCGGCCACCCGGCTGCGCGTGTCGCGAACGGCCCTGTATCGACACTTTGCCGACAAACAAGCGCTGCTGGCCGCCGTGGCCACCGAGGGCTTCCGCACCTTCCGGCAGGCGCTCGCCGACGCGTGGAACGGCACTGGCCACACGCGCGCAGGCTTCGTGGCGATGGGCGAGGCGTACATCCGCTTCGCACTTGCCAACTCCGCGCACTACCGGGTCATGTTCGGTGGCCACGTGGCGCGGGAGGCCTGTGACGCCGAGCTGATGGCGGAATCCGACGCGGCGTTCCGCGTGCTGCTCGATGCGCTCGTCGAACTGCAGCAGGCCGGCCGT
>JANMDX010000148.1:0-20335 GCA_031376505.1 Acidobacteriota bacterium | reverse complement strand
CCGCTTGGGGGTCGCTCACGCCCCACGTGGTGGTGTCCCGGAAGGCGCGCGTGCAGGTCGTGTAAGACGCGTGTTGCGCCATCACGTGGACCAGTGTGTGCGCTCGATCACGACGTCGTACAAGGCTCTCCGCTCCGCTCCGACCTCGCGTTCCGCGAGGCGCGCGCCATGTCCTGTGGAGGCGAGGTGCGCGCGGCCTTGACGACGTCGTGCCCGAGCGCAGACTCGGCAGCTACGTGATGGTCGCCGTCCGTTCGTTCTTAGAGGGTCCAACGCTCTCGGCGCGTCATTCCGAGCAAGTCTACGCAGTGGACGCCCAACTCCCGGCAAACATCGGGGATGAAATGGTCCCGCTTGGGGTTTCTCTTCTGCGAGGCCGACGTCTCCTGTGAGACCACGACGCCACCGCCCAGTTGAGCAAGCGCGATGACATACGCATCCGCGGATTGGTATGGACTCTTCGGATCCATCAAGTCAGGGTAGCGGGCCTCGATGGCGGCACCAGCCTTCTGTACCTCGGGAGACATCGGCACGAACAGGCCACGGTGCTTCTTCGCCCACGAGCGGAGATCTGGTGTCCCCACGGCGTCAATCTCTTCCTGCACGAGCGCCACTGCCCAGCAGCTCTTGGTGGCGATCAACTCCTCCACCTTTTGCTCGAATGACCGGAAGACGTCGACCGGGTAAAAGCGCGCCTGCCAATCCATGAAGAAGCTGGTGTCGAGCGAGTAGATCGACGGCATGATCATCGACTCGAGTCGTCAGGTCCCGGTGCTTCCGATCGAGCAGCCCCAAGCTCCTCGCGAAGCTTGGCGACATGGTCGAAGCGCAAATCGAGATAGCGGCTCGCGTCCACCGCCGTGATGCGGTTGGCGTCGAGCGCCTCGAGGACCAACTGCGAGAACGGTCGACCGGCTCGTCCGAGCGTCTTGTCGACTGGTGTCGCGACGCCGCCCTTGCGAGGCGATAGGGTAGCGACCAAGGAATCCCACTCGGCCCGCCAACGCTTGTAGCCCGCCCAGGTCAGCGCGCCCGCGGCACGCAGCCGTGTCGCCATGGCGAGGGGGGTTACCCGGAACTTGGTCGCTAGCGACCTCACGTCGTGCAACGTCCACGCGTCTCGGGGGACGGAACGACGTGCCAGCTGGCTCGTGAGCGCTGACTCCGGAATCAAAGCCTCACTGGCGGCCTCTTCGGCGAACCGTTCGAGTGTCTGCCACTCGACGGCGCTACGCTTCTCTTCTAGTGCGGCTTGCTCGTCGTGTCCCAGCGCTAGGGCCACGTGTACAAGTTCGTGAAGCAGCGTGTACACGCGGGCCCCTGGCGCGGTCTCCTTGCTGCTGACGCCGACGACGGGCAGAGGGAACTCGAAGAGCGCCACGCCGCGTGCCTGCGCCAGGGGGACCTTTGGAAACTGGAACACGAGCACGCCGGCGCGCTCGACGGCGGACCGCCATTGACGCCACGCCTGCCACTCGTCGCGCCAGCCAAGTTGCTGCTCGATGGTGATTCCGAGGGCTCCACGAAGCCGCTCTCCGACCGCGCTCGCACCCTCAGCCACGCGAGCGGCGGCCGTGAACTCAGCCCATGGCTGCCCCAGCTCCTGGGCCAGTTCGCGCGCCACGTCTCTCCGGTGCAGCATGACGCGAACCGCGAGTCGAAACTCGGGCGACTCAACGCCAGGATTCACTCCCGGCAGGCGTCGATACTCTGCCGCGAGCGGAGTGACGACCGGAGGCTGCGGAAGAAAAAAGGTGCCGAACGGACGGTGGTAGTACCTCGCCAGCGCTTGAGCTTGCCGTACGGTGGGCTTGCGCTCGCCGCGCTCCCAAGCCTCCAAGCGGTCGATCTTGACGCCGAGGCGCTTGGCCACGCTCTCAGGCAGGTGCCCACCTTCCTCGCGAGCCCATGCGAGGAGCGTCGGATTGACCTCGGCGACATCGACAGCGCTCATGGCCCCTATCTTGCGCTGCCTGATGGCCCTTTGCACAGAGGGTCGTCGCCGGTGCGGGCGAGGTGCATATTCTGCAACTATTCTGGTGTGTCCCCGAGGCGGCGCAGGTGGTGAGACGGCCGACATTCGTAACGCGATGCTGAACTCGACCGCGACGTTGACCATGTCCGTTGGTCACGCTATCCTGCTGGGCAGTCGGGTCAACCACCTGCACGCGCCGCCCACGTCACCACCCCGGCGGCCCTCCTTCCTCTGACCCAATCGCCTACGGCTCTATTCGGTCGTGTTCCCGTCTCCAGGAACAGGCAGGCCCCGGCATGGTTTGGGAACAGCGCAAGATTCTCGTCACAACTGGCGTTCCATCAGTAGCGGCTGCCACGCCCGTTGGCACAGCAGCCCAGGCGGTCCACCCTGCGCGCGTGTCAGCGCGCGCCGGCGTCGTCCCGCGCGTCTGCCTCCAGGGCAGGCCGCGCCGGCCTTCTCGAACCGGACCGAATACCGCTCGCAACGCCAGAGGCACAGCATCTGGCCGGCCGAGCCGAACGTTCCAGATTCCAGGAGGCAACCATGAAGCTCTGGCTCAACGTGGGCGACGCCGCGGACTACGTGTGTGTGTGCCGCGACACAATCTACACGGCTTGCGAAAGGCGCGAGCTGCGGCACGTCCGCATCGGCGGCCGGCGCACCATCAGGCTGAAGCGCGAATGGCTCGACGAATGGTTCGAGCGATTCGCTCAGGGAGGCGCTCGTTCGAGTTCAGGCATGGCACCCACGGCGGGAACTTCTGGCAGCCCGGGGCGCGTCTGACGCGCGCGAGGCGTTGAGGCTGCCGAGGCGAGCGATGGGACTGTACAAGATTTGCCAGCACAAGGACCGCGCTCGTGACCGATGTGAGCACCCATGGTGGGGCAGCTTCCGCGGCACGCGCGTGAGCCTTGCCCGCTGGGCCGACCGCGAAATTCGATCGAAGGCCGAAGCGGGCATCGTCCTGGAAACGTTTCGCGCAGCGGTCAGAGCTGGCACGTTCGATCCGCGAGGCATCGCGCCGGCCCCCGAACCGTCGGTGCTGACCTTTCGGCAGTTCGCCCAGATCTATAAACAGCGGCACGTGGTCGCCAAGTGCCTGGCGTCGGCCAATCAGCTGGACTACCGGCTGAAGCCGCTCGTGGCCCGCTTTGGGGACATGGCGCTTGCAGACATCAAGACCGCGGACATCGACGACTTCATCGCCGACCTGAAGCAGCCGCGCGCTGTCCACGGAGTGGCCGGACAGCGTCTGACCCCGGCGTCGGTGAACCGCGCAGTGGAACTCCTGCGCCACATGTTCAACTGGGCCGTGGGGCGCGAGTACCTCGACCGAACGCCGTTTCGACGCGGTACCGAGGTCTTGATCCGTCTGGAGCTGGAGGACAACGTCCGGCGCCGCCGCATCAACCCAACCGAAGAGGCCGCCCTGCTGCGGGTGGCGTCACCGCTGCTGAGGTCGATGATCATCACGGCGATCGACACGGGCATGCGCCGGGGCGAGATGCTGGCGCTTCGGTTTGCCGACATCGACTGGGCACGGCGACTCATCACGCTTCGGGGTGCGACAACGAAGAGCGGAAGGACGCGCGTCGTTCCAATAGGAACTTCGCGTCTCATGGCGGTGCTCGAGTGGCTGCGCCTCGACGCGGCGGGTGGCGACAAGACCGACGACACCCCGGTCTTCAGTAACGAGGTTGGAGAGGCCACCAAGACCGTCAGGCGAGCGTGGACCGTGGCGATTCTGAAGGCTCACGGCATCGCGCCCAAGTGGCGGATAGGCACGTACAAGGACTTGGCAGCAGAGAGCCTGCAACAGTTGCAGGCCATCGACCTGCACTGGCACGACCTGCGCCACGAGTACGCGTCTCGTCTCGTCGAGCGCGGCGTCCCATTGGCGCAGGTGCGAGACCTGCTGGGCCACGCGTCCATCGTCACGACCGAGCGCTACGACAACCAGCGCCTTGAAGCGCTGCAGGCGGCCGTGGCGCGCCTCGAAGACGGCAAGACGTTCAGCGCCAGCCCCGACGAAGTTTCAAGTTTTTTTCAAGATCGCCCCGGCGAAACGCACGGCGAGACCGCCGGCGGAGCCGCGAAGAAACCGGGAAACTGTTCGGAGGGAAGAACTTAGGAGGTTGGTACCGGTACGGGGATTCGAACCCCGGTTACATGGCTGAGAACCACGTGTCCTGACCCCTAGACGATACCGGCAGGGTTTTGAGGAACAGTAAAGGTACTCGCCCACGCAGGCGCTGTCAACCAGACGATGGGCCAGGGACGCCATCGGAGCGCCCGATCGAATTATGATCGGCACATGCAGTTGGTGCGCCGCGCGCTCGTCCTGATTCTCGTCGTTGGCTTGGGCAGCGTCATCGCGGCGTGGTTCCTGGCCGGACGCGAGGCCGGCCCGGTCATCGAGATCAAAACCCCCGACAAGTTCATCGGCCAGGCCGGATCCCTCGAGATGTTCGTGGATGCGCCCGGGGGCGCACTCACGCGTCTCACGGCGACCGTGAGCCAGAGCGGCCAGGACATGCCCGTGTTCTCGCTCGACGACCCGCAGGGCGCAGCCGGTGACGTGAAGCAGGCCTCGTCCGACCGTCTGTGGGTGATTCGCCCACTGGGAAAGAAGTCGCAGCCTGCGCTCGTGGCCGGCAAAGCGACGCTGACCGTGACGGCGGCGCGCCCGGTGCTCTTCGGCCTTCGTCAGGCCGTGTCGTCGGTCACGCGCGAGGTGACGGTGCGACTCGAGCCGCCGCGCGTGGCCGTGCTGTCGATTCACCACTTCTTGAACCTGGGCGGGTCAGAATTCGTCGTGCTGCGCGCCACGCCGCCCGACGTCGGCGCCGGCGTGCGCGTCGGCACCACGGCGTTCCCTGCCTTTCCAGGCACAGCGGTGGGCTTGTCGGACCCGGCGATTCGAGTGGCGTTCTTCGCGCTGTCGTTTGATCAGGATGCCAACACGGCTGTTGTGGTTTTCGCCCGCGACGAGGCCGGCAACGAGGCGACCGCGAACCTCGATCGCAAGCCGTTCGCCAAGACGTTCCAGCGATCGCGCATTCCCATCGACGCGGCGTTTCTGTCGCGCGTCGTGCCGGCCATTGCCGCCAATACGCCATCGCTCGGCCTGCCAGCCAGTGGCGGCGATGATCTGCTCGCCGCGTTCCTCACCATCAACCGCGACCTGCGCCAGCAGAACAACGCCACCATCGCGGCACTGGCGGCCAAGACCGCGCCCGAGATGCGCTGGACCGAGGCGTTCGCGCAACTGGGCAACACCCAGGTGGAGTCGCGCTTTGCCGACCACCGCACGTATCTCTACGAGGGCAAGGAAGTCGACCAGCAGACGCACCTCGGCTTCGACCTGGCCTCGACCGCGCAGGCGCCCGTCACCGCGTCGAATCGGGGCGTCGTCGTGCACGCGGCCTACCTCGGCATCTACGGCAATTGCGTGGTCGTCGACCACGGCCTGGGTGTGCAGTCGCTCTATGCTCACATGTCGTCTTTTGACGTGAAGGAGGGCGACACCGTGGACAAGGGTCAGACCCTCGGCCGCTCGGGCACAACCGGGCTGGCCGGCGGCGACCACTTGCACTTCACGATGCTCGTCGGCGGTGTGCAGGTGAATCCGGTGGAATGGTGGGACAGCCACTGGATGGAAGACCGCGTGTTCCGCAAGATCCGCGAGGCGGGCGGCACTGTGCCGGCCGCGGTCGTCCAGAAGTGATGACGGGGCCACGTCGCACGCGTGAGGCCTGGCGCAGGGCGGCGGCCGCGCTCGTGATGAGCGTGGCGGGTCTTGGCGCCGGCTGCGGCGGCTCTACCTCGAAGACCTCGCCACCGGCCGCTGCGACCACGACGCTCGACCCCGCCACTACCGGCGCGCTGACCGGCACCGTGCGGCTCGAGGGCGTGCCTCCGGCCGCCCAGACGATTCGGATGGACGGCGACAAGACCTGCGCCACACTCGTCCCCGGGGTGCAGCGGGCCACGGAGCGATACGTGGTGGGCAACGGCGGCACGCTGGCCAACGTCTTCGTCTACGTGAAGACGGGATTGGAACGCCGCAGCTTCCCCGTGCCATCCGCACCCGTGGTGCTCGATCAGCAGCAGTGCTGGTACACGCCGCGCGTCGTGGGCGTGCGCGTGGGCCAGCCATTCCAGGTGCTCAACTCCGACCCGCTGCTGCACAACGTGCGCGCGGCCTCGATGGTCAACGAGCCGTTCAACCAGGGACAGCCCGTGCGCGGCGTGCGCTACAGCCACACGTTCTCGACCGAGGAAGTCATGGTGCCGTTCAAGTGCGACGTGCACGCCTGGATGGACGCGTGGGTTGGCGTCGTGAACCATCCCTACTTCGCCGTCACTGGCGTCGACGGCGCGTTCTCGTTGCCGAATCTGCCAGCCGGCACCTACACCGTCGAGGCGTGGCATGAAGCCGCTGGCACGATGACCGGAACCGCCACCGTCACCGCTCGCGGCACCGCGACCCTGGCGTTCAGCTTCGCGGTGCCAGCCGCATGAGCGTGCGCCGAGACGATGCCTCGGACGCACGCGGGCTCACTGCGGCCCCGGACGTCTCGACCGGGCCCGCACCCTCGGCGTGGGCCGACTACCTGCAGCTCACCAAGCCGCGACTGAACCTGCTGGTGGTGCTGACGACGCTGGCGGGCTACTACCTGGGCATGGACGGCGCGTCCATGCTCATGACGCTCGTGCACACCGTGGTAGGCACGACCCTCGTGGCCGGCGGTGCGTCGGTGCTGAACCAGATCTGGGAAAAGGACACCGACCGCCTGATGCGCCGCACGCGCAGGCGCCCGCTGCCCTCGGCACGGCTGCAGCCACAGCCGGCGTTGTGGTTCGGTCTGGCGCTCGTGGCCGTTGGCCTGGCGCAACTCTGGGTCTTCGCCAATCCCTTGGCCGCCGGCGTGGCTCTGGCGACCGTATTGAGCTACGTGATCGTCTACACGCCGCTCAAGCTCGTCTCGTCGCTCTCGACCATCGTGGGCGCCGTGCCCGGCGCGTTGCCGCC
Source organism: Acidobacteriota bacterium (assembly GCA_031376505.1). GTDB lineage: Bacteria > Acidobacteriota > Vicinamibacteria > Vicinamibacterales > UBA2999 > CADEFD01. The sequence continues at coordinate 13,322 of JANMDX010000148.1, read as the reverse complement.
GCTCATTGGCTGGGCCGCGGCCACCGGCACGCTCTCACTGGGCGGCTGGGTGCTCTTCGGCATCGTATTTCTGTGGCAGATGCCGCATTTCCTGGCGATTGCGTGGATGCATCGCGATGACTACGCCAGCGCCGGCATGCCGCTGCTGCCCGTGATCGAGCCCGACGGCCGCAGCACGGGCCGTCAGGCCGTGCTGTATGCGGCGGCGACCATCCCGGTCAGCTTGCTGCCCACGCTGATCGGTCTGGCGGGTCCGCGCTACCTGGTCGCGGCGCTCGTCCTGGGCATCGTGGTGTTGTGGCTGGCGTTCACGTTCGCCACGACGCGCACGCATGCCACGGCGCGCCGGCTGTTCTTCGCCACGATCATCTACCTGCCGCTCTTGTGGGGCACGCTGGTGGCCGACCACGCTGCGCGGCAATAGCCGCGGCGGTCGAGGGACCGCGGTATCTCCTGACGGCGAAGTCTGAGCCCCGCACGCCATGCCGGTCCCCCATCTGACAGGGTTCTTGCGTCCCACGTCGCGTCAACCCGGCAGTGCGGAGCGAAGCTGAGTTGAAGGGAGATGCCGCGTCGCCGCACACGCCGCGTCTGTGTGCCTCACTGGTGCGAGCGGGTGGGTGCGGCGCCTCAGGGGTACAGCAGATACTTCGCGCGCAGTCGCCGCCAGTTGGCCTCGGCACCGGCCCATGACGCAGCAATCGCCGCCGGGTCGTCACCGGCCTTGGCGCGCGCAAGTGCAGCCGCCGAGCCCAAGAGTCGAGCAGTCGTCTGGGGATCGAATCGATCGGCGTGCAATCGCCACAGCGCCGACGCCACCTCGAGACCCAGGCGCACGGGCTGCAGCAGTTCCCGGTTCGTCACCACGAAAAACACGCCCTGGCAGGCCTGACCCGCATGGACGCTGGAGCTGGGCGTGAACTGCACGGGATAGATGCGGACGCCGGGCAGCGCGCGCGCGTTGAGCGCCGCCGCCAGGCGCGGGCCGTCGATCCACGGCGCGCCGATCTGCTCGAATGGCTGGTCGGTACCGCGCCCCACCGACACGTTGGCGTACTCGATGGCGCCAATGCCCGGATAGAGTGCGGCCTGCGTGAGGTTGCGCATGTTCGGCGAAGGATTCACCCAGGTCAATCCCGTGTGATCGAACCACTGATCACGCCGCCACCCTTCGGCGCGCACCACCGTGAGATCCACGCCGAGGTGCTTCTCCGCATTGAAGAGTTGGGCCAGCTCGCCGAGCGTCAGGCCGTGGCGAATCGGCATCGGCAGGTAGGCGGTGAAGCCGATCGCGTCGTCGTCGGGCAGCGGCCCCTCCACTTGCCAGCCGGTGATCGGATTCGGCCGGTCGAGCACGACGATCTTGATCTTCAGCTTCGCGGCTTCCTCCATCACGTAGCCGAGCGTGGCGGGATACGTGTAGAAGCGGGTGCCGACGTCCTGCAAGTCGAACACGATCGTGTCGATGCCCGCGAGCATGGCGGGCGTAGGACGGCGCGTCGCGCCGTAGAGCGAATGGATGAGGAGGCCCGTGGCCTCGTCCTTCGAGGACGGCACGTCCTGGTCGAGCACGCCGCGGATGCCGTGCTCGGGACTGAAGAGTGCCACGAGCGACACGCCCGGCGCCGTGTGGATCAGGTCGATGGTGGACGCGCCGTCCAGGGCCCGGCCCGTGTGGTTCGTCACGAGACCCACCGCGCGGCCTCTCAGCATCTCAAAACCGTCGCGCGCCAGCACATCGATGCCCGTGAGCACGCGCGTCGTAGGCGTGCCGGCCACGGGTCGGGCTGGATCGGCCGACGCGCCGAAGTCGGTGCCCGTCATCCGCACGCCAGTCATCTCGGCCAGGGACGGCGCATCGACCAGGGCCGAGGCCGCCACGGTGGCCACGCGTGCGCGCACGGCGCCGACATCGCCGGCGCCGTCGGGGTGGAGCCGGCTCGACAGGAAGATCACGAACAGCTTCGTGCGCGGGTCGGCCCAGATCGACGTGCCCGTGAAGCCCGTGTGCCCGAACGATCCGAGCGGCATCAGCTCACCACGGTTGGCCGAGAAGCTGGTGTCTACGTCCCAGCCCAATCCGCGCGAGGCCCGCATGCCGGCCGGCGTGGCCGGCGCGATCATCTTGGCGACCGTCAGCGGGCTCAGCACGCGGCGCGGCCCAAGCGCGCCGCCGCCAAGCAGCATGCGCACAAAGCGCGTGAGGTCGCGCGCCGTGCTGAAGAGTCCGGCGTGCCCGGCCACGCCCCCCATGCGGCGTGCCGTCGGGTCGTGCACCACGCCGCGCAGCGGCTCCTCGTCCGGCGCCCTGCAGGGCCACGCATCCAGAAACCGGCAGCGTTCGGTGGGCGCAATCCGCCCGATGCGCTCGATAGGCGGCCGGAAGCCAGTGTCGGTCATGCCGAGCGGCGTAAACACATGGCGCGCCGTGTAGCGCTCGAGCGGCTCGCCTGACGCACGGCCGACGATATGCCCGAGCAGGAAGAAGTTGATGTCGCTGTAGACGAACCGCTCGCCCGGAGGCGCCTGCAACACCTCGTCCTTCGCCAGCTCGATCGCGGCGTCGTACCCCTTCCACGGCTCGCCCATGTCCACGTCTGGCCGTAACCCAGACACATGGGTCAGCAGGTGGCGAATCGTGACCTCGCCTTTGCCGTACCGTTCGAAGCCGGGCACCCACGACGCCACTGGGTCGGTGAGTCGAAGGGTGCCTCGTTCGACCAAGTGCATCACAGCCGTGGTCGTGGCTACCACTTTCGTCAGCGAGGCCAGGTCGAAGACGGTATCGAGCGTCATGGGCTCGGCCAGAGGCGCGATCGCCCGCTGTCCAAACGCCTTTTCGTAGACGACCGTGTCACCGCGCCCGACGACCACCACGGCGCCGGGCATCTGCCTGGCGGCAATGGCCCGTTCCACCAACGCGTCGATTTCGGCCAATCGGGCCAGGTCGACGCCGGCCGGAGCGGTCTGGCCGATGCCGGCTCTGCGGGCGGGCTGCGCCCAGGCGGGCGGCACAACCGCCAGCCCAGCCGCCAGGATCGAGACAAGACGGGTCGTAAGGGACATGGCGCGGAACCTACTGGGCTGCTAGCATATGCTCAGAAGGTTTTCTCGTTCTCAGGGAGAGACACTACGATGCGTGAAAGTTTCAAGCTGTCGCTCGCGGCGCTGATGGTCGTGCTGCTCGGCGCTCTTCCCGCGATGGCCCAGACGGGCCGTGTCGGCGGGGTGGTCAAGGACGACAAGGGCCAGCCCTTGAAGGGCGCCACGGTCGTCGCAGAGAATCCGTCGGCCTCGCCGCCCTCGTTTACGGCAACGACCGACGACAAGGGCCGCTTCTCGATTATCGGGCTGCGCGCAGGCGCCTGGAAGCTCACGGCGTCGGCGCCCGGGTTCCAGCCATCGGTAGGCCAGGTGCCGATTCGCACAATCGGCGCGCCCAACCCGCCGGTGGAGTTCGTACTGGCCGCGGGCGCTCCAGGGGCCGGTAGCGCCTTGGCCGGTGTCAACACCAAGGAACTGCAGGTGGAACTGGCCGCGGCGGAAGCCAAGATGACCGCCAACGACTTCGACGGCGCCATCACGGCCTACCAGGCCATGCTCACCAAGGTGCCCGCCTTGACGATGCTGCACATGCAGATCGGACGGGCGCAGCGCCTGAAAAAGGACTACAACGGCGCGCTCGAGTCATACAAGGCGCTGCTGGCGGCCGACCCGAACAACGAGCGGGCGAAGGTCGAGATCGGCATGACCAACCTCGAAAAAGGGGATCTCGTGGCGGCGGAAGTCGCGCTCGGCGAAGCCGCGCAGAGCATGAGCGCCGGCCGCGAGGTGTTCTACAACCTCGGCGAAGTGAAGTTCGCCAAGGGCGAGACTGACGCCGCGATGGCCGCCTACCAGCGCGCCATTGACATCGACGCCAACTGGGCCAAGCCGTACTTCAAGATGGGCCTGGGCAAGCTGCAGAAGGCCGACATGCCGGGCGCCATCCAGATGATGGAGAAGGTGATTGCCGTCGAGCCCACCTCCGCCGAGGCCACCCAGGCCAAGGCCCTCATCGAGCAGTTGAAGAAGGGCTAGCCGCGCTCTTCGCCGCACGACACGTCTTCACCGGCGGCCCCCAGCGGGGGCCGCCGGTTTTCATTTGGTGGTGCGAGACACGGCGACGCGCTTCTCCCGGAGCAGTTCCTCGTACAGCGCCTCGATGTCCGCCACCAGCCGATCCGCGCCGTAGGTCGCCGCCACGCGCGCCCGGCCACGTTCGCCCATCCGCCGGCCTGCGTCCCGGTCGCCAAGCAAGGTCACCACGTGACGCGCCAGCGTCTCGTCGTCATCCATCGGTGCCAGCAGGCCCGTGACGCCGTCCTGGACCACGTCAGCGACCCCGCCCACGGCGGTGGAGACGACGGGCGCACCCGACGCCATCGCCTCGATGAGGGCCACCGGCGAGCCTTCGTTGCGCGACGTCAGCGCCACGACGTCGATGTCGGCATACAGCCTGTCGATGTCCGCGCGCCAGCCGAGGAAGCGCACCGCATCGGCCATCCCGAGTTTCCGCGCGCGCGCCTCGAGCGACGCGCGCAGCTCGCCGTCGCCCACCACGAGGAACGTCGTGCCGGGATAGGTCTGCCGCACCCGCACGGCCATTGCCAGAAATACCTCGTGCGCCTTGATCGGCACCAGCCGTGCCACGATGCCCACAAGCGGCGCGTCGCCCACCCCCAATTCCCTGCGCAATTCTCCGCGGCGGCGTTCGGCAACGAGCAGCGGCGCCAGATCGAATCCGAGCGGCAGAGTGCGGTACTGCGACGGGCGCCCCACGCCGAGCGCGATCAGCTCCTGGCCCACCCGGTCGGTGACGCTCAGCAGGCGATCGGTGCGCCACGCCAGCACGCGCTCGATGCCGCGGTACACCAGGGTCTTGGCCGGCGAGAAGTACCCGCGCAGCACGTGTCCGTGGTAGGTGTGGACCACCACCGGCACGCCGCACAGGATGGCCGCCAGTCGGCCCAGGGCGCCGGCCTTGGCCGTGTGGGTGTGGACGATGTGGGGGCGTTCCCGGCGAATGATCTGCATGAGCCGCCACACCGTGCGCACGTCGTGCAGCGGCCGGATCTCGCGTCCTAGACCGGACAGGATCTGCACCGGCATCGTGCGCCCGTGCAGCTCGAGATAGTTGGCCTCGCCCTTCTCTTCAGTGCCGGTCAGCAGGGTGGTCGTGAAGCGCGCGCGATTCAGCCGGTCGGTGAGCAACGTGGCATGGATGGCCGGGCCGCCCACGTTGAGGCGCGCGATGATGCGAAGGACGCGAATGGGTGGCGCGAGCATGTGGCGACGGCGACCAGTCTAAGGTGATCCGAGCCATTCGTCGCGCCGGCCCGGGTATCATCTGGTGTCACGCGTCCCATGCCCGAGCTCTGGCTACCCTTCGCCGCGGCGTTCCTCCTGTCGGTTGCCCTGACCTACGTCGTACGGCCAGTGGCCCACCTGACGGGCGCGGTCGCCACGCCGAAGGAAGACCGGTGGCATCGTGGCACGATTCCGATGCTCGGAGGCGTGTCGATTGCCGGAGCGTTCCTGCTGGTGTCGCTGCTGCAGCCGCCGGCCTCGTGGGGCGCGCTCGCGCTTGTGGCCGGTGCGGCGGCGCTCGGAGCTGTTGGACTGTTCGATGACTATCGTCCGCTGCGCCCGCAGGTCAAGTTCCTCTTGCAGCTGGTCGTCACGACCGCGGTCGTGGCCAGTGGCGTCCGCCTCGGCATCACCGGCGTGTCGCCACTCGACCAGGTGCTGACCATCGTGTGGCTGGTCGGGGTCACCAACGCCTTCAACCTGCTCGACAACATGGACGGCCTGGCGGCGGGCATCGGCCTCATTGCGGCGGCCTTCCGCTGCTACTTCTTCGTGATCGACGGCAACGCTGAGGGCGCGCAGCTCGCCGCCACGATCTGTGGCGCCCTGGCGGGCTTCCTGATCTTCAACTTCCAGCCGGCGTCGATTTTCATGGGCGACGCGGGCAGTCTCTTCGTCGGGATGCTGGTGGGCGGGCTGAACGTCGTCGGGCCCTTGCCGTACAACCGCGGAACCGTCGCCGTGCTGATGCTGCCGGTCCTGATTCTGCTGGTACCGATCTTCGACACGCTGTTTGTGGCGATCGCCCGCACGCTGGCCGGCCGGTCCATCGCCCAAGGTGGACGCGACCATACCTCGCATCGTCTGGTGTCGCTCGGCATGTCCGAACGCGGCGCGGTGCTGGCCCTCTGGGGCACGGCCTTCGGGTCTGGCCTCGTGGCGACGCTGTCGTACCGGTACGGTCTCTCGTACACCGTCACGCTGGTCGGCCTGCTGCTGATCGGCCTCGCCGTGCTCGGGGCCAAGCTGGGGCTCCAGCGCGTATACCCCCACAAGGGCGACACGGCCGTCGTGCGAATGGTGACCGACTTCCAATACAAGAAGCAGGTCGCCACGATTGCCCTTGATGCCACGCTCGTCGCGCTGGCCTACTACTCGGCCTATCTGCTGCGCTTCGAGGCGTCGCTCCAGGATGAATTCAGCGTGTTCTCCAAGTCGCTGCTCCCGGTACTGCTGGCGCATGTCGTCGTGCTCGGCGCGCTCGGCACGTATCAGGACTCGTGGCGGCACGCCTCCATCCGCGACCTGCTGAAGATCACGATCGCGACCACGATTGCGACCGCGGCCGCGATGCTGGTCGTGCTCGTTCTCTTCAGGTTCGAGGGTTTCTCGCGAGCGGTCTTCGCCATTCACTGGCTGCTGGTCACGAGCCTGCTGTGCGGCAGCCGGGTGCTGTTCAGGGCGCTCGGGGAGCTGCTCGTCGCCGATTCCCGGCAAGGCCCGCGCACGCTGATCTACGGGGCCGGCGCAGGCGGCGCGATGGTGCTACGCGAAGTGCGCTCGAATGGCGACCTCGACTGGACCATCATCGGTTTCATCGACGACGACCGGAGCAAGTATCAGACGAACGTGAACGGCGTGCCGGTGCTCGGCAGCCTCGAGCAGGTCGCCACCTTGCTGGCCTCGGGCCAGGTGGCGCAGGTGGTCGTGTCCTCGACGGCCGTGCCGCACGAGCGTCTCGACGCCCTGGTGCGCGCCTGTGCCGACACCGGCGTGCGCACGGTCGTCGCCTCGTTGCAGTTTCGCGACATACACACCATCGTCCGCGGCACGCGCGAGTAGAACACCGGCGCCACCGCAGTCTCGGCGAGCACTCAACGCGCGCTGGGCGCTAGTCGTCTTTCGGTTTCAGATTGTGGTGACGCAAGAAGTCCATGAAGCGCTGATAGTCGCGCGGCGCCACGTGCAACACTTCGAGCAGGCGGCGATAGTTCCAGCGGGCCTCGTCGAAGCCCCGGCGGACGATCGCTCGCACCTGCTCGCGATTGAGGTCACGGTCCATGAACGGCTGGTAGACCGCCGCCCAGAAATCAGCCGAGCCGACACTCACCCGCTGATACACGTCGTCGACCGAGAGATTCGACTCCATGACCGTTGTCATGTGGGACTTGAAATCGTCGGGTTCGATGCACTCGCCATCGGCCATCGCATATCCCATGTTCACGATGCCCGCGAGCTGCCGCACGTTGCCCGGCCAATCGTAGCCTTCGAGCAACTTGAGCGATCTGCTGGAGAAGGTCTTGCGCGCCCCGTACCGGCTGGCCAGACGCCGCAGGCAGTATTCGAGCAGCAAGCGCCAGTCGTCCCCTCGGTTGCGCAGCGGCGGAACCTCCAGGTGGAAGTGCCGAAGGCGAAAGAACAGGTCCGCTCTGAACTTGTCTTCGAGCATGAGTTGGTTCAACGGGCGATTGGTCGCCGACACCACTCGCACGTTGGCGGTGCGCGGGCGGTCGGAGCCAAGCGCTCGAAACTCTCCGGTGGCCAGCGCCCGGAGCAGCATGGCCTGAGCCGGGGCGGGCAGGTCGCCGATCTCGTCGAGGAAGATCAGGCCGCCGTCGGCCTCTTCGAACGCGCCCCGGCGGTCGTTCATCGCCCCCGTGAAGCTGCCCTTCGCGTGCCCGAACAGCTCGCTGACGGTGAGGTTGCCGTCCTGGAACTGGGGGCAGTTGACCGACACGTAGGGCGGCGCCTTCGCGGGAGAGCGCCCGAGTAGATACAGCGCCTGGGCGATGTGCTCTTTGCCCGCACCGCTTTCGCCCGTCACGAGCACGGGCTCCTGGTAGCGGGCAATCTTCTCGAGCTTCGACTGCAGCTCGAGCATGGATTCGGACACGCCCACCATGTCGACGGCACGAGCCCCTCCCCACCGTTGCACGGAAAGGTCACGCAGGAACACCGCGCGGGGCGCCAGCAGTCCGCTCACGTCAATGGTCATTAGGGGGTCGTGGGGCCGACGGCGCTTTGTTCCGGAGAAGCTCGTCCTCGCAAGGCCGTCCGCCGAGCGCTGTTATAGTAGCGCTCTGCGAGCGTGTCAAGCGATTGCCGTAAGGCGCCGCAGGCGTGTCGCGGGCCGGGCGCGCCCGGCACGCCGCCGCACTCGAGGGTTGAGACGCGCTCGAACCGTCCTGAGGCAGATGCAGATGCAGCCACGCTCCCCGTTGCCCGCCACCATCGGCCGCTTTCGCATCGAGGCCCTGCTCGGTGCCGGTGGAATGGGCGAGGTCTACAAAGCCGTCGACCCGACGCTGGACCGGGTCGTGGCGATCAAGACCGTGCGGCCGGATATCGCCAACCCCGACTTCATCGCGCGGCTCTATCGCGAGGCGCAGGCGTGCGCCCGGCTTCGGCACCCCAACGTCGTCACGGTCTACGAGGCCGGAGAAGCCGACGGCCTCGTATATATCGCGATGGAGTACCTCCAGGGCGAAGACCTCCGGACGCTGCTGCAGCGAGGCGCGCTGTCGTTCGTGGAAAAAATCGACGTGTTGCTGCAGGTGCTCGCAGCCCTGCAACATACCCACGCCGAGGCGGTGATCCACCGCGACATGAAGCCCAGCAACGTCCACCGGGGCCTGGACGGCACCGTCAAGGTCGTCGACTTCGGCTTGGCGCAGATGGCGCTGGCCTCGCCCCTGACGCGCCCGGGCGCGGTGATGTGCACGCCCGAGTACGCGTCCCCCGAGCAGTTGCGTGACGAGCCGCTCGATGCGCGCACCGACGTCTACTCGACTGGGGCGCTGGCGTACGAGATGCTCGCTGGTCGGCAGCCCTTCCGCGCCGGCAGCGGCAGCGTGGGCGCGCTCATCCTGAAGGCGGTGTCCGAACCGCCGCCGGCCATGGACGTGACGTGGTCGCGCGCGTTCCCCGACATCGAACGCATCGTCACGAAAGCGATGGCGAAGTTGCCGGCCGATCGTTATCAATCGGCTGAAGAGATGCGGCTTGCTCTTGCGACGTTTCTGGCCGCGTCGCGCGAGGAGATCGTTGCGGCCCAGGCGCAGTTCGATGCCGATGGCCGTCGTGCGGTCAGCGACGCCCAGACCCTGATCGTCGCCGGCAAGCGGGAAGAGGCCGAAACGCTGCTGGCGGCCACGGTCAAGACCAATCCCGAAGCCACGGCAGCCCGGCACCTCCTCAAAGAAACGCAGCAGGCTGAGGCACAGCCCGCGCAACCCGCGAGCGCGCTGCGGACCGAACCCGTGCCGGTGCGCGACGACCCGGAACCGGCCGTGCCGAGTGCGCCGCCAATCCCCCATGCCCCGGCGTCGCCCGAGGCGACCACGCGGTGGTGGTGGATCGGCGCTGTGGTGGCTGCCGCCGCGGTCGTCGCCGTCGTCGTCCTGTCGCGGTCGTCCGGTTCCTCGCCGGCGCCGACGACCGAACCCACGCAGGCCGAGTCCGCCAGCGCGCCAGCGAATGAGACCTCGAGCACGGCGACGGCAGCCGAGCCGGTCGTCGCTCCGCCGGGCACCACCGGCACGCCAGTAGTGGCATCGTCGGAACGCGGTGGCGCCGCCGCACCCGCCGGACGGATACCCGCGTCGGCGCCAACCGAGAAGGGCGCCACGCCGTCAGCGTCGTCAGCATCGTCAGCGCCATCCGCGACGAACGCAGGCAGCAAGCCGGCGCCGGAGCCCGCCACGACGGAAGAAGTCGCCGTACGCGCCAGCGCCAAGCAGCTTTTTGCCTCGAGCCCCGGCTCGTCTGGCGCCGTCAACCCGGGCCTGCGCTACCGGCTCACGCGGCTCACCGCCGACGGCGTCGAGGGCGACGTCGATGCGTCGACGACGACGTTCCACTCCGGCGATCGAGTTCGGTTCACGTTCGAGGCCAACATCAATGGCTATCTCTACGTCGTGCAGCGGGGTTCGAGCGGCCGGTGGACGGTGCTGTTCCCTGGCCCGCGTATCAACGGCGGCAAGAACACGGTTGGGCGGCTGGCGCAGTACCAGGTGCCGTCGAACGACTGGTTCCTGTTCGACGACAATCCCGGCAAAGAAGAGCTGTTCGTGTTCCTGAGCCGTGAGCCCATGCAGCAGCTGCCCGGATTCGACCAGCCCGTGACCCGCACCGAGACGGTAGTCGAGTCGGTGGTGCAAGACCTGCGGCAGAGCATCAAGTCCCGGGATCTGGTGCTCGAGAAGGACCGGCCGAGCTCGGCCGGCGGCGCCGTACAGGCGACCTACGTCGTGAACCGCGACGAGCTGAGTCAGGCTGTCTCGGCGAGCATCACGTTGGTGCATGCGCAGTAAGGAAGGACCCGTCACCATGTCGCGCCGACTGCTCGTCTTGCTCGTGGCAATCGCGGGGGCTCTGTCGGCGTCTGCGCCGACGGCGCAGGTGCAGCCACCGTCTGCCCCGGCCACGCAGACGCCCCGCGATCTCGTGTTGCAGGGCACCGCAAAGCCCGTCGAACGGTCGGGCGTACCCCGTGGCTACGCGTTGGTCGTCGGCGTGGCCAACTATAAGAACCTCGAGGCGTCCAAGCAGCTCCGTTTCTCGGAGAGCGATGCCGACGCCGTGTACCGCGTGCTCATCAATCACGAGGGCGGCGCGTTTCCGCCAGAGAACGTGCACTTCCTGAAGGGCCCGCAGGCGACGCTCGCAAACATCCGGACAGAGCTGGAAGAGTGGTTGCCGTCGGTCGCCCAACCTGCAGATCGCGTCGTGGTGTACTTCGCGGGCCATGGCTTCGTGCAGGGCGGCACGGGGTATCTGGCGCCCTGGGACGTGGACCCCAACCGGCTCAGCGCAACGGCCTATCCAATGAAGACGCTTGGCGAAGTGCTCGCCAACAGGGTCAAGGCCAACTGGAAGGTACTGCTGACCGACGCGTGCCACTCAGGCAAGATCAACGCCGAGACGACCAACGAGGCCATGGAGCAGCAGTTCAGCGTGTTGCCCAAGAACTTCCTCACGCTCACGGCCACGACCGAGCGGGAACAGAGTTTCGAGGACCCGAATCTTTCCACGGGTTTCGGCTTCTTCACCTACTACGTCGTGCAGGCGTTCCGAGGCTACGCCGACAACGACCCGTGCGATGGCCGAATCACCGCCGATGAATTGGTGGAGTACGTGCGGTCGAACGTGCGACGCTACGCGCGCGAACGCCAGCTCTCGCAGACTCCGACGGCACGGGGCGACTACGAACCCGAGATGCTGCTGGGTGTGGCGCAGAGCTGTCTGGCGTCGGATGCCGCGCCCTCGATGCTCGGCACCGCCGTGGTGGAGACGAATCTCGACGATGTCGACTTGTACATCGACGGCGCGCTCATCGGCCGCTTGTCGAAGACCAAGCCCCTCGTAGTACCGAGCCTGCCGAGCGGCCTCCACGAGTTCCAAGGTGTGAAGGCCGGCTACGAACCCGACCGGAAACAGGTGATGATCGCGCCCGGACAGGACGTCGCGGTCACGCTGCGCATTCGCTACACGCGCCAGATCAAGAAGCCCGCGCTCGATCTGAACGAACAAGGCGAGCGTCTGCTCTTCACGCGGCGGTCATCGCTCAGCCTGTTGAATCTCGTGCCGGTCGAGAGGAAACAGAGCGAGGGCGACCTGCGGAGAGCGGCCCAGTTCTTCGAACAGGCGCTGGCCGTGGAGCCTGAGTACGGCGAAGCGGCGTACCACCTGGGCCAGGTGCATCAACTGCTGCTCAACCACGAGGACGCCGCCAGGTACTTCGCCAAGGCCATCGCGATCGACCCAGCGCATCTCGACGCACGAGTCGAGTACGCGGCGGCGCTCATCGAACAGGGCGATCCCGACGAGGCGGTGCGCCAATTGACCGAGGTGCTGCGCCTCGACGGCAAGAACGACGAGGTGTACGCGATGCTGGCACGCGCCTACTGGGACAAGAGCGCCTGGGCCCAGGCCGTGACCAGCGCCGACCTGGCGCTGGCCATCCGGCCGTCGAATGCGCAGGCCCACTTGTGGAAGGCCGACGCGTTGCGCCAACTCGCCGCCGCTGAGCGCGACCCCTCTCGGCGATTGCCGCGGTATGCCGAGGCCCGCGAGGACTATCGCGAGTTCCTCCGGCTGACCAATTTCTCGAGCGGCGTGGGCGCCAAGCTGGCGTTCAGCTTCATCGGGTTCGGCGTGGGCAGCCGCCGCCACGCCGACCGGCAGGGCGCGTACGACAGCCTGCGCAGTTCGGGGTTCCTCGGCCTCTGCCTGTCGGAAGCGAAGGTGGGCAATCCCTTGCGCGCCCGCGAGTATTGCCAGCGCGCGCTCGGCCACGCCCCGAACGACCCGATCGCGCATTTCCTGCTCGGAAACATCAACCGGGACCTGTATAACCTGCGGCAGTCGTGTGCCGATCTGGTAGCGGCGCGCACCAGCTACGCGAAGATGGTGGCGCTGAACCCTGACCTGGAAGAGTCGAAAAACGCGCGTAACTACATGGGACAGATCGACGGCATCCTGCCGAGCCTGGGCTGCCAGACGAGGTAGTCGAGCGCCAGGTCGGGCATCGGAGGTTGGTCATGAGTCGTGCAAAAGCTGGAGCGGGGGCGCGGCCTGTGCTCCCCATGGTCGTCGCCGCCCTGATGGCCGTGCACGGCGCCGGGCGGTTCGCCGCGACGCCGGTGGACGTTGCTGCAGACCGGGGCCCGATGCGGGTTGCGCTCTCCGCCCGCGCGCAGCCGGCGGCCGCCGCGGTCGGTCTGAAGATCCTGGTCGTCGCCGGCGAAGACGCCGTCAACATCATTCAGCAGAAGACCGCGGTCGCGCCCATCGTGGAAGTGCGTGACCGCAACGACCTGCCCGTGGCCGGTGTGCTCGTGCGCTTCTCGGTGGGCGGCGGGCGCGCGACCTTCGGCGGCCAACCGGTGCTGAGTGTGACGACCAACGCCGCCGGCCGGGCGACCGTGACCGGGCTCACGCCCACCACGTCCGGCACGTTCCAGATCAACGTG
>JANMDX010000057.1:0-2294 GCA_031376505.1 Acidobacteriota bacterium | reverse complement strand
TCGTGCGTCTGGGTGTCGGGGGCGCCGCCCGCGCCCGTGCCCGACGGGCCCGGGCGAGCCACGACCTGCTTGGCGAGCCCGAAATCCATCACCTTCACGTGGCCCTGCGGCGTCAGCATCACGTTGGCGGGCTTCAGATCGCGATGCACGATGCCCCGTCGATGCGCGGCGTCGAGCGCCTGCGTCAGCTCGTGCGCGATGTCGACGATCTGGCGAACAGGCAGCAACGCCCCGCGCGAGCGCGCATGCAGGGTGTCGCCCTCCACGTACTCCATCACGATGAACACGCGGCCGTCGGCGTCGCCGATTTCGTAGACCTTGCAGATGAAGGGGTGGTCGAGCGCCGCGGCGGCCAGGGCCTCGCGGCGCAGACGTTCGCGGGCCACCGCGTCGGCCTCGACCGAGGCCGGCAGCATCTTCACGGCCACGCGGCGCTCGAGCCGTGTGTCTTCGGCGAGAAATACCTCGCCCATGCCCCCGGCGCCAAGCGGCGACAGGATGCGGTAGCGGCCGGCGAGCAGATCGGAGGGCATGGAGACAGAGAGTCTACGCGCGATAGCAGTCAGGCGCTGCAGAACGGCACCCGCAAACCACCAGATCTCGGCGCGCGTCTCGGGGTTGTCCCGATAGAGCCTGACCTGGGCAGCATCGGCGATCGGCGCCTGCTGATGCGGCCAGCTGGAGTGTCGCCGGTCGGACATTCATCCTGAATCGCCCGACCGTACCTTGTATTGCGCGCAGTTGATCCCCGGGTCCTCGCCCTAGCGGGCCAGTTCATCTGCCAGTCCGCGGGTTGCTCGGCCACCGCCTCCACGTCCGCCACCTCGCCCAGACCACGACAGCGAGAACCCCGCCTTGGCCTTCGACGCGGCGTGCGCACCGCGGTAGTGCGGCGTCATGACTTCCACATCCAGAGTCTGGTCTCGTCCGTCCTGGGTGTACTCGATGCGGGCGTCCGGGAACATCACGTGCCCCTGCTCGTCGCACGGCAGGTGATGGTCGCTCGCCCAGCGTCGAATCTCGTCTGAATTCCGGTCAGGCCTGCCGTCGGCGTCGCCCCGCCCGCGATTCCGCTCCTGCAGGAACTCCTGATACTCGGCCTTGAGGTCATTCTCGAGCACGACGCGCCGAATTTCCGCGCCGGCCTCGTGCAGCCGTTCGGCTTCCTCGAGGTACGCGCGGTAGAGCGCCGAGTCGTGTTTCAGCTCCCGCGGTCGCTGGATGCCGTCGTGAAACGCCTGGTGGTCGCGAGCCGGCGCCTCGGCGTCCCGTCGGTGCGCCTCCAGCAGGCTCCGGCCCTCCTTGGTCAGGGCGACCACGACGGTGTCCTGGTCCACCCGCACGGTCCGAACCAAGCCCGCCTCGCGAAGGTGCCACAGCTCGCCCTGGCGCGGGTCCAGTGGGCGGTCGAAGGTGTCGCGTAGCTCGTAGGCGGGGACGACTCGGAACGCCCCCACGGAGCTCAAGGTGCGGCTCTCGGAGCCTCGCAGGGTGTAGTGGCGACCGCGGTGAACGACGTGCTCCCGTTCCCGGCCGCGGGGCAGGGCCACGTGCTGCACGAACACGTCGCGCGGGTCCACACGCTCGCGGCTTCGACCGTCAGGTCCGCCGCGACTGCCACGGCTCAGGTCACGTGAATCGCACGAATGATGGCGGGCGTCGTCACTCCACCGAAGGTCGTGCGACATGGGCATCTCCGCTGAAAACCGCAGCAAGTGGGGGAGTCATGCTGCTGTCCAAGAGAGCCGCCGGCACAGTGTGAGGCGAGCCCCCGCAACCAACAACGGCCGTCGAGCGAAAGCTCACGGCCGTTTCCATTTGTGGGCGGGATTTGAGGACAGCGGCGGGGTCCCCGACGCGCGGACTGTGCGCGTTGGGGTGCCAGTCCCGCCCCCGCAACCAATTTTCAGCAGCGGCCGCCGGGCAACCGGCGGCCGTTTTGCGTCTTGGGCGAACCCTGTTCGGCGTCGGGTCGTGTCGCCGATCGCCGCTTACGCTGCGCCTTCCGTCTCGGCCAACTTGATTGGCACTTCGACTCCGTCGGCAAACCTCGCGGCCAACACCAGTTCGCCGTTCATCGCCTCGATGAACTTCTTCCGCGTGCCGATGTACAGCTCGCTGCGCCGCTCCATCTTCGACACCTCGGCCTGGCTGACGCCGAGCAGTTCGGCCATGGCCTCCTGCGTCAACCCCCGCGCCTTGCGGAGCTGCGACAAATGAAGCTCTTCGGACAGGCGACGGGCCTCGGCTTCGATCTGTGCGCGGGTCCCCGGCTTCACTCGCGACTTGATGTC
>JANMDX010000049.1:0-2335 GCA_031376505.1 Acidobacteriota bacterium | reverse complement strand
TGCGTCTGGTAATCGGGGAATTCATCCAAGTAGCCGATCCAGTCATCGCCATCCTGCCAATAAGTGAAGCCGGTATTTTTCATAGCAACGTCAGCATGTGTGATTTGACTGCGCCGTCAAATCTTCACCGGCGCCACGCGCTGGCCGTCGGACACGCGGTCACCGGGGTAGAGGATGACTTCGTCGCCGGCGGTGAGACCCTTGAGCACCTGCATCTCGCGGCCGCTGGATTGTCCGGCCCCGACCGGCACGCGCACGGCCCGGCCGCCGCGCACGACATAGGCGGCCCAGTCGTTGCCCTGGCGGAAGAGTCCGGAGGTGGGTAGCTTGAGCACGCTGGTGCTTTCCCACGTGATGACGCGGGCCTCGACGCGGAAGTTGTCGCCGAGCGAGCGGCGCTGGTCGAGCGGGGTGGTGATGTCCACGACGACGTTCACGCGCTGCTCCTCGACGCCGAGGGCGGAGATCTTGGTGAAGGCGGCGGGCTCGACGTGGCGCACTTTGCCCTCGAGCGGAGCCGGGCCGCCCCATTGTTCCAGCGAAACAGCTGCGCCCGGGGCGATGGCCGCGCCGTCGCGCGACAACATCTCGACCACGACCTCGAGGTCGGTGGGATCGCCGACCTCAAGCAACGGCGTGCCTTGCATCACGGCACGGGAGCTCTCCTGAAAAACATGCAGCACGCGACCGGTGGCGTTGGCCTTCACTTCGACGGGCGTGGAGTTGCCGGTGGTGCCGGTGACGGCCAACTCGGCCTCCACTTGGTGCAACGCGCCCTCGGCGGCGGCGACATCGCGGGCGGCGGTGGTCTCACGCATCTGCGCACTATCCATTTCCTGCGGGGAGATAGTATTGGCCGCGAACATCTGCTTGATACGGCCCAGCTCGTTGCGCGCGAGCTCGTGGGTGGTGCGGCTCTTTTCCAGAAGCACACGCGTGGAGTCGCGGCGGGCCTCGGCCAGGGCGCGGTGGCGTTCGTCAAGCGGTGAAGCGGGGAGTGGATCGATCACGGCGACGAGGGTGACGCCGGCCTCGACCGCGGCGCCGGGCTTGAAGGCGATGCGGCGCAACTGGCCGCTGACCGGTGCGGCGACGACGTAGCGCTGGCGGATGCGCGTCTTGCCTTCTTCGCTCACCGTGGCGCGCAAAGCGCCGGTGGCGACGCGGGCCGTCTCAACCGGGGCGGCCGACGGGCGCAGGCCGACGCCGAGGGCGACGATGAGCCCGGCGCCGAGGGTGTAGGGCAGCCAGCGAAGACGTTTGGCGTTCTGGGGAGTGCTCATGACGAGAAAAGACGGGGGGAGATTAACCACGAATGGACACAAATAGACACGAATAAGTGGGGGAGAAGCTACGGGTGGCTGAAGGATTTGTGTTCATTCGTGTCTATTCGTGGTTTTGATTGAATCTCTTCTATTCCGGGGCCTTGAGCGTGGCGATGAGGTCGAGTTGCTTGAGTTTGCGCAGGACCACCACGGCTGACAAGGCCGAGGCGAGGCCGACGACGATGAGGGCGAAGGTGTAGGTGTAGCTGGTGAAGACGAGGGGCAGGCGCACGGTCTCGGTGTTGATCGAGTGGACGAGCACCGTGACAAAGCCCGTTCCGCACAGCAGGCCGAGCGGCACGGCCAGCACGGCCAGCACGGTCAGCTCGATCACGATGACCGCGCCGACCTCGCGCTGCGTCATGCCGATGACGCGCAGGGTGGCCAGCTCGCGGGCGCGCTCGGCGAGGGAGATGCGGGCGTTGTTGTAGATGACGCCGAAGGCCACGATCACCGCCATCACCAGGTAGAGCGTGGTCAGCATGCCCATCATCTGGGCGGTGGTCTGCCGGAAGCTCTGCCGCATGGATTCCTTGATCACGATCCAACTGATGCGCGGCACCTCCTTGACGGCGCGGAGAAATTCGCCGCGGCGCGCCAGGTCGATCGTGAAGCTGGCGCCGGTGATGATGTCGCCTTCGCCGAGGAAACGATTGATGGCCGAACGGTCCATGTAGGCCGCGATGCCGGTGAAGTCCTTGGCCAGCCCGGCCAGACGGATCGGCCGCACCGTGCGCCGGCCTTCCAGCGACTCGACGACGAGTTCGTCGCCCACCTGCGCGCCGAGCACCTCGGCGAGCTTGGCCGAGACGATGAGTCCGTCGCCGTCGGGCGTGATCTCGCGGTCGTTCTGGTCCACGGCGCGGCTGTGCAGGCTGCCGGGCTCGAGGCTGCGCAGGCCGATCTGCCGGTTGCGGCCTTGGAAATGGATGCGCACGGCGGTGCCGCGGAAGGCCTCGACATGCATGACGACGGGCAGGCGTTCGAGGTCGTGCGCCTCCCGCGCCGCC
>JANMDX010000013.1:0-1558 GCA_031376505.1 Acidobacteriota bacterium | reverse complement strand
CCCGCATCGGCGGAGGATCGCGACGAGGAAGTCGGTCTTGGCCTGAACGTAGCCTTCGCTGTCGTTTGTGAACGAGGTTGCCAATCGCCTCTTCAGTTCGCCGTACGCACGTGCATCCGACGCATTGCTGCGCAGGTGATTCCGAATGGCGAGGTGGTTCCACAGTGCAGGGCTTGACACGGGACAACGATAGAGGTGGTGACGGATCAAGCCTTCGGGTGAGTGGAAAGCCTCGCGCTTCGGCACTCCACGGTCGCCGCGGTGGAGGTAGCCGATGGATTGAAGGCTTTCTATCCCCCGCCGCACGTCTCGATCTCTAACGACGACGTCGACGTCAATCACCGGTTTTGCTGGGACGCCAGGAACAGCAGTGCCGCCAACGTGTTCGACTGTGAGGGCGACGCCTTCAAGTGCAGGAAGCATCCCGGCACGAATAGTGTCGAACATGAGCGGCCAGTTCGGGTCGTAGTCGACAACGATGACTTTGCTCACGTAAACCTCAGCCGGTAGGCACAGCGTGCGCCCATTGAAATGGTCAGGCAAACGGACGGCGCATAAACCCGCGGCGCCACGATGGCGGATGATGCCACAGAAGCCCCATCGCCGCCGGCTGCATGCGGGTGTTAGCCGGGTTGTGAATCGTAACCCATTGGGTTACAGTGGTTCGAGTGGCGATCAAGGCATTTCGGCACAAGGGACTGGAGCAGTTCTTCGTCGCCGGAACCACACGTGGGATCCAGGCCACACACGCCGACCGACTGCGCCTGATTCTTGGTCGCTTGGGTGTCGCCACGACCCCGGCGGACATGGGCCTGCCTGGGCTGGCGCTCCATGAGTTGCACGGCGTCCGGAAGGGCACGTGGGCGGTCAAGGTGAGCGGTGGTTGGCGGATGACGTTCGCCTTTGCTGGTGTCGATGTCACGGGAGTCGACTACGAGGACTACCACTGAGGCACATGATGAAGATGCACAATCCGCCGCACCCCGGTGAAGTCCTGCGGGCCCTCTGCTTGGAGCCGTTGGGGCTGACGGTGACGGCTGCGGCGCGAGCGCTCCAGGTGAGTCGGAAAACGTTGTCGGCCATTCTCAATGGTCGCGCCGGTATCAGTCCGGAGATGGCCGTGCGGCTGTCGCTAGCCTTTGGCACAACCGCGGAAAGCTGGATGAATCAGCAGGTCCAGTACGACTTGTGGCACGCGGAACGGAGCTTGAAGAAGCTGCGCGTGACCCGGCTGTCAGCTTGATCATTCGTCTCAGATCTACTCCGCCTAATGCTCACAATGAGCCGCGCGGCGCAGCGCCATCACCACCCGGACAGTCGGGTGTCGGCTCCATTTCGGGTGTTAGCCCGCGCGAATTCAGATACTAAGTGCAACACTGCAGGCCCAGATCGAACGAGGCGATCTGGGATACTCGACGGCTCCGACAACCGCCAAGTCGCAGGAGTCCTCGATGCACTATCGCCAGATCACCTCGGACGAACGATACCTGATCGCCACCCTGCGGCAGCAGGGATTCACGCCGGCGCAGACGGCGACCATGCTCGGACGGCATCGGAG
>JANMDX010000285.1:0-4483 GCA_031376505.1 Acidobacteriota bacterium | reverse complement strand
GACAGTTGGCGCGACTAGCCGCGAGCCGCTAGCCCCTAGCCGCTGTTCTGTGGCTTTCCGCCGCTTCCGTCTGCCCGTGCCGGCGCGCGTCACGCTGCACGACGGCCGGCCCATTCGCCTCACGCCCGATCGCCACGGCATCAGCGGTGGCGCCGTGGTCGACAGCGCCGGCCCGTGGCGCACCTCCGGGCATTGGTGGGACAAGTCCGCCGGCACCGCTTCCGGCGCCACGTCCCGTGCGACCCCCTGGGATCGCGACGAATGGGATGTCGTGCTTGCCGATGGCGTGTCATGCCGCGTCTTCCTCGAACGGGAAGTGGGGCAGTGGTTCGTGGAAGGCACGTTCGATTAGCGGCTAGCGGCTAGGTGCTAGCGGCTAGGAAGAGCCCGGGTGGCCCAATTGGTTCAGTCGAAGGTTCGTTCGTACCGCGATCTCATCACATGGCAGCGAGCGATGCAGCTGGCAGAAGCCAGCTATCGAATTGCATCGAGTCTGCCCGCTGATGATCGTTTCGGACTCGCGCAACAGATTCGTCGCGCCGCTGTGTCAATTCCGTCGAACATCGCGGAGGGCCATAACGGGCGCACACGGCAGGTGTTCTTGAATCACTTGGCCATTGCGCTGGGCTCCCAGGCCGAACTCGAAACCGAGCTCGAATTAGCCTCTCGTTTGTGGAAAGCGGAAGTCAGCCACGCGCAGGAACTTGCCACCGAAGTCGGCAAGTTACTGCACGGTCTAATTGCCACGATCAAACAGGCTGCGCGGTTGCCGGCAGACGGCTGCTCGGTGTCACAGTCTGAACGTACACAGTAGTTTCCTTCCATGCGGTCGTGGCGCGACATCGGATGGCCGTTGTCTAGCCGCTAGCCGCTAGTCCCTAGCCGCTGTGTATATCGAACTCCACACCTCTTCCGCCTTCAGCTTCCTGCGCGCGGCCTCGTTACCCGAGCCGCTCATCGACCGCGCAGCGCTGCTGGGTTATCCCGCCGTGGCGCTGCTCGATCGCGACGGCCTGTACGGCGCGCCGCGTTTCCACAAGGCGGCGAAAGCCGCGGGCCTGCGCCCGATCATCGGCGCCGAACTGACTATTGAGAATCCGAGCCCAGAACTCGTGGCTCGTGAACGGACTAGCCGCCAGCCGCTAGCCGCTAGCCGCTGGTCTCTCCCCCTCCTCATCTCCTCTCAAGAGGGGTACCGCAATCTGTGCCGGCTCATCACGCGCATGAAGCTACGGTCGCCGAAAGGCGAGGGTGCGCTCACGCTCGAGGAACTCGATGGACACGTGAGCGGGCTCATCGCGCTGGCGGGGCGTTCGCTGCTGCACTCGGAACGCCACGGCGTGGGCGGGCTGCTCGACCGGCTGGTGGGCGTCTTTGGCCGCGCGAACGTGTATGTGGAGCTGCAGCGGCACTTGCTGCGCGACGAAACCTACGACAACGAGATGCTGGTGTCACTGGCCGAGGCTTTTCGCGTGCCCCTTCTGGCCACCAACGGCGTGCGTTTCGCGTCGGCGGCCGAGCGACCGCTGCACGATGTGCTCACGTGCATTCGCGAGCACACGACCCTGGCGCAGGCGGGCCGGCGGCTCGTGGCCAACGCCGAGCGGTATCTGAAGTCGCCGGCGCAAATGGCCCGGCTGTTCGAGGACCTGCCGCAGGCCGTGCACGCCACTCGCGACCTGGCCGACCGGCTGGAATTCACGATGCAGGACCTCGGGTACCGCTTCCCGCGCTACCCGGCACCCGCCGGCGAGACGGAGGCGTCGTTTCTGCGGAAGATCGCCGACATCGGCGCGCGCGAGCGCTATCGCCCGTACCACGACAAAGCGCGAGCGCAGATTGAGCGAGAGTTGAACCTCATCGAGAAACTCGATCTGGCCGGCTATTTCCTGATCGTATGGGACATCGTGAATTTCTGCCGCCAGCACGACATCCTGGTGCAGGGCCGCGGCTCGGCCGCCAACAGCGCCGTGTGCTACAGCCTGGGGATCACGGCCGTCGACCCGGTGGGCATGGAACTGCTCTTCGAGCGGTTCCTTTCGGAAGAGCGCGGCGAGTGGCCCGACATCGATCTGGACCTGCCGAGCGGCGATCGACGCGAGCGGGTCATCCAGCACGTCTACGAGAAATACGGTCAGCACGGCGCGGCCATGACCGCCAACGTCATCACCTATCGTGGCAAGAGCGCGGCGCGCGAAGTGGGCAAGGCCCTCAATCTCGACCCGGCGCAGGTCGACCGGCTTGCCAAGGTCATGCACAACTTCGAGTTCAAGGACCCCGACGACTCGCTCACGAAGAACATGCAGACGGCCGGCGTCGATGCGCAACAGCCGAAGGTGCTGCACTTTGCCACGCTGTGGCAGCAGATGCAGGACCTGCCGCGGCACCTGGGCCAGCATTCCGGCGGCATGGTGATCTGCCAGGGCGCGCTGTCGTCGGTCGTGCCGCTCGAAAACGCCAGCATGCCCGGCCGCGTAGTGGTGCAGTGGGACAAGGAAGACTGCGCCGACATGGGGCTCATCAAGGTGGATCTGCTGGGCCTTGGCATGATGGCGGCGCTGCAGGACGCGCTGTGGATCATCAATTCTGACCAGCGGCTAGCGGCTAGCGGCTTGCGGCTAGATCAGGAGCAGGGGCTAGCGGCTAGTGGCTTGTGGCTAGATCAAGAACAGGGCCTAGCGGCTAGCGGCTGGCGGCTAGAAGACGCGGAACACGATGCTACTGACGGCGTGACAGCGGGCACGACTAGCCGCGAGCCGCTAGGCCCTAGCCGCTACGCAAGCAACCCTAGCCGCCAGCCGCTAGCCGCTAGCCGCTATCCCCGGCGGCCCCTCGACATGGCCAACATGCCGCCGAACGACCCCGCGGTGTACCGCATGTTGCAGGCCGCCGACACGGTGGGGCTGTTCCAGGTAGAGTCGCGCGCGCAGATGGCCACGCTGCCGCGTCTCAAGCCCACGTGTTTCTACGACCTGGTGGTGCAGGTGGCCATCATCCGGCCGGGGCCCATCGTGGGGCAGATGGTGCATCCGTACCTGGATCGCCGCGCCGGCCGCGAGCCCGTGGTGTACGACCATCCGCTGCTCGAACCCGTGCTGAAGCGCACGCTCGGCGTGCCGCTCTTCCAGGAACAGCTCCTGCGCATGGCCATGGTGGTGGCGGGCTTTACCGGTGGACAGGCCGAAGACCTGCGGCGCGCCATGGGCTTCAAGCGTTCCGAGAAGCGCATGAAGCAGATCGAGGTGCAGCTGCGCGAGGGCATGGCCACGCGCGGCATCACGGCCGAAGCCGCGGACCGCATCGTGCGATCGATCGGCTCGTTTGCGCTCTACGGGTTTCCCGAATCACACGCGGCCAGCTTCGCGCTCATCGCGTATGCGAGCGCGTACCTGAAGGCGCATTATCCGGCGGCGTTCTATACGGCACTGCTCAACAACCAGCCGATGGGGTTCTATCATCCGGCCACGCTCGTGAAAGACGCGCAACGCCGCGGCGTGCGCTTTGCGCCGATCGACGTGCAGGCATCCCAATGGGACTGCACAGTGGGTCCCGATGGCACGATTCGCCTCGGGCTGCGCTTCGTGGCAGGTCTGCGCGCGGAGGCGGGCTACGCCATTGCGGCTAAGAGCAGGGACCAGGGATCAGGGACCAGGGACCAGGGGCGGCCGCGCGAGGACCTTGGCGGTGCGCGTCCAAGTGCCGCGAAGTCAGACGGGCCGCCGCTCAGGTGTCCGAAGTGCGGCTGCGACGACCCGTCGATGCTCGAGACGACCGGCGGGCGCACGGTGGCCTCACTGCACGTGGCCGAGTCTTCGTCGGCGTATGGCGACCGCAGTGGGACACCGGATAGCGTGACAGGAGGTTCTACTAGCCGCCAGGACCTGGCCGCTAGCCGCTCTCTGTTCTGCAACGTCTGCTCGCATCAATGGACCGAGGGCGTCGAGGGCCGGCGCTTCAGGTCCATCGACGACTTGATCCGCGTCACGGGCCTGCGCCGCGACGAGGTCACGGTGCTGGCGGAAATTGGCGCGCTCAATTCGCTCGGCCACGATCGGCGCAGCGCGTTGTGGCAAGTGGAGCAGGCGATCCGGCCTGCCGGAGAACTCTTCGCGGGCGAGGACATGAGCGAAGAGTGGGAGCAGGCGGCGGATCAGCGGCTAGCGGCTAGCGGCTGGCGGCTAGAAGACACGGAACACGATGCGACACATAGCGGGACAGCGGGCATGTCTAGCCGCCAGCCGCTGGACCCTAGCCGCTACGTAAGCAACCCTAGCCGCGAGCCGCTAGAACCTAGCCGCTCCGCAAGCAGCCCGCTGCCTGACATGTCGGATGGCGAGCGGCTGGTGGCGGATTACGCCGGCACGGGACTCACGGTGGGGCCGCATCCCATGCGGTTTCGGCGGCACGAGCTGGCGATGAAGGGCGTGCTGCGTGCCATCGACTTGCCGCACGTGAAGAGCGGCCGGCGCGTGCGCACGGCCGG
>JANMDX010000274.1:0-2117 GCA_031376505.1 Acidobacteriota bacterium | reverse complement strand
AACATCGACGAGCACCCGGCCACGCCCAGCAAATTCATGGTGCGCGGCATCCCGACGCTGTTGCTGTTCAAGAACGGCGAACTGAAGGAAACCGTGGTGGGCCTGGCCGGCAAGGACGACCTGGCCAAGATGATCGACAAGCACCTGTGAGCGCGCCGACCACCACCGAGCACCGCCAGGTCATCGTCGTGGGGTCGGGGCCGGCGGGCCTCACGGCCGCACTCTACGCCGCGCGCGCCGCGCTCACCCCGCTCGTCATCGAGGGCATCGAAGCGGGCGGACAGTTGATGCTGACCACGATGGTCGAGAACTGGCCCGGGTATCGCGATGGCATCCTCGGCCCCGATCTGATGACCGAGTTGCGCGCACAGGCCGAACGGTTCGGCGCCGACATCATGCAGGGCGACGTGGCCTCGGTCGATCTGTCGTCACGCCCCTTCACGCTGGTCGTCGGCAAGAAGACGTACACCGCCGATGCCCTCATCGTCGCCACGGGCGCGTCGGCCAAGTGGCTCGACCTGGGCGTCGATAAGCAACTGTCAGGGCGCGGCGTGTCCACGTGTGCGACCTGCGATGGCTATTTCTTCAAGGGCCAGCACGTGGCCGTCGTGGGCGGTGGCGACACGGCCATGGAAGAAGCAATCTATCTGGCGAAACTCGCCTCGCACGTCACGGTCGTGCACCGGCGTGACACGCTGCGCGCGTCGAAGGTCATGCAGGACAAGGCGCTCAACGATCCGAAAATCTCGTTCCTGTGGAACAAGGGCGTGACCGACATCAAGGACATCACCAAGGGCGAGGTCACGGGGCTCGTGTTGACCGACACGGTCACGGGTGCCGTCAGCGAACTCGCCGTCGACGGTGTCTTTATCGGCATCGGCCACACGCCCAACACGAAGCTCTTCGCGGGGCAACTGACCCTCAACGAGTCCGGCTACATCCAGACGCACGACGGCTCGCGCACGAACATCCGCGGCGTGTTCGCGGCCGGCGACGTGCAGGACCACGTGTATCGTCAAGCCGTGACCGCCGCAGGCTCTGGCTGCATGGCTGCGATTGACGCCGAACGGTTCCTCTCGGGCGTAGGACACTAGCCGCGAGCTGCTCGACCCGAGCGGCTAGTCGATCCAGCCGCCGCCCAGCACGGCGTCGCCCTCGTAGAACACCACGGCCTGACCGGGGCTGACCGCGGTCTGCGGCGCGTCGAACTCCACCTCGGCGCGGCTGTCATCGAGCGCGCGCACGCGGGCCGGCGCGGCGCGATGCCGGTGGCGGATCTGCGCGGCGACCGCGGTCCAGCCACTCGGCGCGTCGCCAGAGATCCAGTTGACCTTGGAAGCGGTGAGCGTGGCCCGGTCGAGTGCTTCGCGCGGGCCCACGGTCACTGCCTGGGTCCCCGCGTCGATGGCCACGACGTAGAGCGGGACGCCCACCGACAGACCCAGGCCCTTGCGCTGGCCCACCGTGAAACGGTGCACGCCGCCGTGTGTGCCGAGCGCGCGGCCGGCGCCGTCCACGATTGTGCCGACCGTCGCCAGCGCCGGTTCGGCCCGCTCGAGGAACGCGGCGTAGTCATCGTCGGGCACGAAGCAGATCTCCTGGCTGTCCGGCTTGTCAGCCACCGCAAGACCGAGGCGATGCGCGTGCGCGCGCACCTCGTCCTTCGGCAGATCGCCGACGGGGAAGCGCGCCATCGCGAGCTGCGCCTGCGTGAGCGAGAACAGGAAGTAGCTCTGGTCTTTGGCCGCGTCGTGCCCGCGCCGCAGTTGGACGCGCCCGTCGTCCCTGCGTTCGACCCGGGCGTAGTGGCCCGTGGCCAGGTGCGAGGCGCCGTAGCCGCCGGCGCGCGAGAGTAGCTCGCTGAATTTCACCTCGCTGTTGCAGTGCGCGCAGGGGATCGGCGTGCGTCCGCGCGCGTACTCATCGATGAAGTTCTGCTGCACGTGCGCGTGGAAGTGCGATTCGAAGTTCACGAGGTAGTGCGGGATGCCCAGGTGCGCGGCGACGCGCCGCGCGTCGTGCAGGTCGTCGATGGTGCAGCAGGTGCCGAAGCCGCCGCTGTTGTCGTACAGCTGCATCGACACGCCGACCACGTCGTGACCCTGCTCGACGAGCAG
>JANMDX010000214.1:0-19437 GCA_031376505.1 Acidobacteriota bacterium | reverse complement strand
GACATCGCAGATAGTGTCCATTACCGGCTTCGTGGACACGAGCATCGTGCCTACACCGGCAACGAAATCTCCGCGATCAACTCAGCTTCGTACAGGCGGCCCTCGCCGGAGGAATACAAATATGCAGCGCACGAGTTAGATGTAGTGGCGCGTGAAAAGCAAACGGCGGCGACCCGAAGGCCGCCGCCGCAGAGAACATCAGGGGACGAAGCGCTAGTTGCCCTTCATCGGCGAGGTCGGCCAGGGCGTGCCCTGCTTCTTCGCCGTCACCGGACCGAGCCCCTTGTAGATGAACTTCTGGAGGCGCTTGCCGGTGTAGGTTTCCGTCGTGTAGATGTTGCCCTTCGAGTCGGTGGCGATGCTGTGCACACCCAGGAACATCCCGGGCTGGCGGCCGCCGTAACCGAAGTTGGTGAGCTCGGTCATCGACGCGCGGTCGAAGATGCGCACGTGCTCGTTCACGCCGTCGGCCATGTAGAGGTACTTCTGCGCGGCGTCCTTCGAGAACGCGATGTCCCACACCGAACCATCGGCCAGGGTGTTGGTTTCGACGAAGACTTCCTTGATGAACTTGCCGGTCTTGTCGAAAATCTGCACGCGGTCGTTGGGACGATCGCACACGTAGACCATGCCATCGACCGCCATTTCGGCACAGTGCACCGGGTTGCGGAACTGCTGAGCGGGCGGCTGGCCCGGCACGTAGCGGCCCAGGTTCTCGTCGGTCGGGGGCTTGCCGTAGGCGCCCCACATGCGCTTGATCTTGCCGTTGTCGAGATCGATGACTGCCACGCGGTGGTTGAAGTAGCCGTCGGCCACGTAGCCTTCGTTCGCCTTGGGGTCGATGAAGATCTTCGCCACGCGGCCGAAGTTCTCCATGTCCATGCTGTTGGCGATGTAGGCCGGCTTGTCGGTCGGCGACTTCGGATCGCGCCGGGCGTTGGCCTTGCCGTACTGCGCCACGAACTTGCCGTCGCGCGTGAACTTCAAGATGTGCGCATCACCGCCGCCGTTGCCGCCGATCCACACAAAGCCTTTGTGATCGACCACGACCCCGTGGTTCGACTCGGGCCACTCGTAGGGTGCGCCCTTCACCGGGCCGCCCCAGCTGCCGACCAGGTTGCCGGCGGCGTCGAATTCAAGGACCGGCGGAGCCGGGTCGCAACACTCGCCGACGCGGGGCGCGCCCGGGGCGCGCACGGCCAGTTCGGTGGCCGGAAGACCAGCCGTGCCCGGGTCGTTGCCGCGGTGAATCAGCCAGATGTGGTCGCGATCGTCCACGGTCAGACCGATGGTCTGACCGAGTACCCAGTTGTTGGGCATCGGTTTCGGCCACATCGGATCGACTTCAAATTTTGGTGCCTGAACGCCCGCCTGCGCCTCGACGACGGCGCGCTGCTCCAGCCACGACGCGCTCAGCCCAAACGCCAGCGCCAACGCAGCGAGTGCGCCGCCAACCTTGACCTTACGCGAACGAATAACACGGCTCATAGTGCCTCCCCAACGCGGACCCCGCCTTGCGCGGGACTCCTGAAACCCGGCCGAGTATACACGGATCGGCCCGGCTCGTGCCCGCCGGCGCCGGGCCGCGGCAAGACGTCGCTTGCCAGCCGGACGCCTCAGTCGGTACCCTCACCGGCGTGAAGCGCACGATTGCGGCCATTCTGGCGGGGGTCCTGGTGCTGGTCGCCCGGCCCCAGGCCCACGAAATTCCCAACGAAGTCACGGTGCAGTCGTTCCTGCGCCCCGAAGGACAGACGCTCGTGTTTCTGGTGCGGGCCCCGCTCAAGGCCATGCGGGACGTGGACATTCCGTTGCTCTCCAATGGCTTCCTCGACCTGACGAAGGTGGGCCCGACGCTGAACGACGCCGCCATGCTGTGGATTGGCGACTTCGTCGAACTCTTCGAAGACGGCCGCGCGCTCGGCAAACCACGGGTCACGGCGTCCCGGGTCTCGCTGCCCTCCGATAAGTCGTTCGCGTCGTTTGACCAGGCCCAGGCCAGTTTGGCAGGGCCGGCGTTGCCCGACGACACCGAGTTGTACTGGCAGGACGGCCTGCTCGACGTGCGGTTCGAGTACCCGATCCAATCTGAACGCGCGCGCTTTGCCGTGCTACCGGGGCTCACGCGTCTAGGCATCCGGGTCAACGTGGTCATGCGGCTGCTGATGCCCGGTAGTCCCGAGCGCGCGTTTGACGTACACGGAGATGCGGGCCTCGTCCAGCTCGATCCGCGGTGGCACCAGGCGGCGCTGCGTTTCACGCGCGACGGCTTCTTTCACATCCTCGACGGCACCGACCACCTGCTGTTCTTGTTGTGTCTCGTGATTCCGTTCCGGCGCCTGCGGCCGCTCGTCGCCGTGGTGACGGCGTTCACGGTGGCCCACTCGATCACGCTCATCGCGTCGGCCTTCGACATGGCGCCCACGGCGCTCTGGTTTCCGCCGCTCATCGAGACGCTGATTGCCGCCTCAATTGTCTACATGGCGATCGAGAACATCACCGGCGCGCATCTCGAGCGACGTTGGCTGGTGACCTTCGGCTTCGGCCTCGTGCACGGCTTCGGGTTCTCGTTCGCGCTGCGCGAATCGCTGCAATTTGCCGGCAGCCATTTGCTCACGTCGCTCCTGGCGTTCAACCTCGGCGTGGAACTGGGGCAGATCCTGGTGCTGCTCGTGACCGTGCCGGTCCTGGCACTGGTCCTCGGCCGCTTGGTCGACGAGCGCGTCGGGACGATTGTGCTGTCGGCGTTTGTCGCCCACACCGCCTGGCATTGGCTCACCGAACGCTGGAGCGTGCTGGCGCGCTTCGAGCCGCAGTGGCCCGACGTCGACACGGCGTTCCTGGCGGCGCTGCTGCGGTGGGCGATGCTGGCCGTGCTGGTGGTGCTGGCCGGGTGGATCGTGCGGCCGCTGGTGGGCGGCCGGCCCGGTGCGCGCACGCCGGCGAAGCCGTAGGCAGGCGCCCGGCGCCCCGCCTCCTACGGCGTGTAGATGAGACAGGTCGTGGTGGCGTGCGCCAGCAGCGCGCCCGCGGCGTCTTCGACTCGCCCTTCAGCAACGGCCGTGCGGCGTCCGCGATGCAGTACGCGGCCGATGCCGCGCACCACGCCGGTTTGCACCGTGATGGGTTTCATCAGGTTCACCTTCAATTCGACGGTCGTGTAGTGCGTGCCCGGCATCACCGTGGCGTACACCGCGCAACCCATGGCCGAGTCGAGCAGGGTGGCGGCAAACCCGCCATGCGCGACGCCCGCGGGGTTGTAGTGGTACTCCGCCGGCATGGCGGTGAACACCGCGTACCCTTCGTCAACCTCGGTCAGCGTCAGACCCATGAGCTGCGCCATCGGCGAGTTGGGCAGGGCGCCGGCGATCACGCGACGGAGCACGTCGAGACCGTGTTCGGTCGGGACGCGCCAAGACGTGTC
The DNA here is from genome assembly GCA_031376505.1 of Acidobacteriota bacterium. Classification (GTDB taxonomy): domain Bacteria; phylum Acidobacteriota; class Vicinamibacteria; order Vicinamibacterales; family UBA2999; genus CADEFD01. Next base: position 16,013 of record JANMDX010000214.1, on the reverse strand, counting down.
GGCAGGATCGGTCCACGTGATGGTGCGCGTGCGGCTCGTGTCCTTCATGCGCCGACGAGTATCGCACCGCTGCGCCCGCCAGGCGCCTGTCTCGCCGAAGCTCGACGGGGTTTTGGGGGAGCGCGAAGGCGGGTCAGTCGAGCGTGATGGCCCAGCCGATGCCAACCTTCAACTGCTGCGCGCGTCCGCTGCCCAGGCGCACCTCGGTGAAGAATCCGCTGTCGTGGCCGAAGCCGACGATGGAGTGAAAGCCCACGCCAGTGTCGCGCCCGTCAAAGCCCGCCGCGCGCGTGACGACCACCGAAGGACCGCCACCGGCCAGAAACGTCCAGCCGTTGGCGCCGAGCGGATAGCCGTAGACCATGTCCACGCTGATATTGGCGATGCGCAGTCCATCGCCCGTGGCCCCGTCGATGCCCGGCCGAAGCCGAATCCCCCGGCCGATGTCGCCGGTCTGGAAGAACACGCCGCCGAAGATCTGCTCGGGGTCGGCCGCGAATCCGCCGTGGAAGCCGATGGCCGGCTGCGCCTGCGCCGGCGCGGCGGCGAACAACAGGACCCCGAGCGCAGCGACAAGGTGAACCCCAGCCGAGCCCACTGCCCGGCCCGTGGGTCCTGTTCCGCGCTGCGTCTGTCCTCGCAAGTGGACCATGTGTACCTCGCTGTCACGCATGTTCAAGTTACGTTCCACAATCCCGTCGCACGGTCTTTCGAGGGAAGATACCTCGATGTCCCTTCGTTTTCCTCTGACGGCGCTCGCGTGCGTGCTCGCGGTGTCCTCGTCTGGCTTCGCCGCCGATGCTGTCGCCGACCGGATCGGGACCCTGACCAAGGGCTTCGCGGGTTCGGTGGCGGTCTACGCCAAGAACCTGCAGACGGGCCGCGAGGTGGCGATTCGGGCCGACCAGAAGGTGCGCACCGCCAGCACCATCAAATTGCCCATTCTCTGCGCGCTGGAGTCCCTGGTGGCGACCGGTGCGGTGCGCTGGGACGAACGGCTCGTCGTGCGCGCGGTCGACAAGGTCTCGGGCTCGGGCGTGCTCCACGAGCTTGCCGACGGCACGGCCCTCACCGTCCGCGACGTCGCCACGCTGATGATCGTGGTCAGCGACAACACCGCCACGAATCTGATTCTCGACCGCGTCACGGCGGATGCCGTGAACGGCTACCTCGACACCATCGGCCTCCCCGTCACGCGGTCGCTGCGAAAGATCCGGGGCGACGGCACGGTCCTGGCGGCCGCCAGCGGCTGGAGCCGGGCGGGACGGGATCCCGCCAACGAGCGGTATGGCATCGGTGTGTCGACGCCGCGCGAGATGGTGCGCCTGCTCGAGCGACTGCACAAAGGCGAGGTCGTCAGTGCCGCCGTTTCGAAGGACGTGCTGGCGATGCTCGAACGCCAGCAGTTCAAGGACGGCATCGGGCGCCGCGCGAGCCCATTGCGGGTCGCCAGCAAGAGCGGCTCCCTCGATGCACTGCGCAGCGATGTCGGCATCGTGTACACCCCGGGCGGGCCGATTGCGATGGCTATTACGGTAGACGAGATGCCGGCCATCGACTACTCGCCCGACAACGCCGGCAACGAGTTGATCTGGGCAATCTCCCAGGTCATTCAGAGCGCCCTCGGCGCGGCGTCGCGCTAGTGTCCGCACCCATCACGCTGCTCTACGAAGACGACGAGATGGTTGTCGTCGACAAGCCCGCGGGCGTCGCGGTGATTCCCGCCCCCGGCGAGCCATCGTCGGCGTGCCTGCGCGACCGGGTGGCGGCGCAGATCGGCACGCGCGCGTGGGTGGTGCACCGGCTGGACCGCGACACCTCGGGCATGCTCGTGTTCGCGCGAACTGCCGATGCGCACCGGATGCTCTCGATGGCGTTCGACCGACGCGACCTGGAACGGCGCTACACCGCATTGGTCCGGGGAACGCCGGCAATGGCCGAGGGGGCGATCGACGTGCCGCTGCATGCAGCGCGCAAGGGCAAGTTGCGGCCGGCGCGCGACGGTGAGACGGGGGCGCTGCCAGCCCGTACCGCGGTGGCCGTCACGCGCGTGTGGCGGCACTCCAGCGCCGTCGTCGCGCTCGTGATCGCCGAGCCGCACTCGAGCCACCACCATCAGCTGCGCGTGCACCTGCGCGCGGCCGGGGCGCCGCTGGTCGGTGACACGGTGTATGGCCGGTCGCTCACGCCGCTTCCCGCCGACGTGCCGTCGACGCGGCTGGCCCTGCACGCGTCGTTCCTCGAGATTCCACATCCGTCCGGCGCGCGCCGGATCGTGGTTGAGGGGCCGCTGCCGGCCGACCTGCGCGCGCTGCACGACTGGCTTGACGCGCACTGGGCGGTGGAGACGACGGCGTGACGCAGGTGTTCGTGCCTCTGCGCGTGGTCGAGCGCCTCGAACGCTCGTGCGAGGTGCCGTTCTCGCTCTTCCCGGCGCCGTCGGACCAGGCCGACGGCCAGGTCGTGACGCTCTCGTCCGGCTCGGCGGCCGGACCCGCGCTCGCCATCGTCGATCGGGGCGCGGCGTGCTGGCGGGTGATGGCCCGATGGCCCGACGCCGTCGCGGCACTCGATGCGCGCTGGGCCGATCACCGCCTCGCCCAGGCCCTCGGGGCGCGCGCGGCCTATCGCCTGACCCGTCCGCTCGCCGCATACCGTCTTCTCAACGGCGCCGGCGACGCCACGCCCGGTGTGTTGGCCGATGTGTACGGCGAGTGGGCCGTCGTCTCGGCACTGAGCGACGCGCTCGTGTCGGCAGCGGGGGTGCTTGCGCAGGCCATGCTCGACCGCCAGGTCGCGCGCGGGGTGGTCGTGAAGCGACGGGCGCGCGGACGGTCCGCCAACGGGCCGGGGGTCGTCACTCTGCTCGGTGACGCGCTGCCCGCCCGGCTCGTCGTCTCGGAAGGGCCCTGGCGCTTCGAAGTGCATCCGACCACGGGCGTCAACGTCGGCCTCTTCACCGACATGCGCCTCGAGCGCGCGCGGATCACCGAGATCGCGCATGGCCGGCGCGTGTTGAACCTTTTTGCCTACACCGGCGCGCTCTCGGTGGCGGCGGCCGGCGGCGGTGCCGCATCGGTGACGAGCGTGGATCTCTCGGAGGGCGTGCTGGCGTGGGCGCGCGACAACTTCGCGCTGAACGGGCTTGCGGCCGAGACCCATCGCACGGTGGCCGACGACGTGGCGCGGTATCTCGAGGCAGCGACCGCGCGCGGCGAGCAGTTCGACCTCGTGCTCATCGATCCGCCGAGCTTCTCGACGGCCCGCGACGCCGAGTTTGCCATCGGCCGCCACTACGCCGATCTGATGACGGCGGCGTGCCGTCTGCTGGCACCCGGCGGCTACCTGTGGATTGCGACCAACACCCGCGGCTTCTCGCTCGTGGGGGCCGCGCAGCTGGCGACCAGCCAGGTGCACCGTGCCGCGCAGCTCCAGGCCATGGGCGGGTTGCCGCCCGACTACCCGACGGAGCTGTCAGACGCAGACGCGCGTTACCTGCAGACGTGCCTGCTACGACTCGCCTGACGTCCGGCGGATTGCGGCGATCTTCTCGTCCAGTTCGCGCGCCATCCGGTCGGTGTCGCGACGGAATTCCTCGTGAAGCCGCCCGAGCGACTCCACGTCCACGGCGCTGGCCAGACTGGACTGATACATGATCTCGGTCTGAGCCCGGCGCGCGGCGTACATCTGGCGAGTCTCGGTGATGGCCGCTTTCTGCCCATCGGTGAGCGGCGTGTCGGCGGTGCCGGCCGCCGTGTCCTTCTGCCGCAAGCGGGCCATGGCCAGTTCGAGAGCGCTCTTGGGGGCGTCGTCATTCATGATGCATCCATCTTAGTCCCGGGCGACCGCGCCGGCCGGAGTCGAAGGACCCGTCCTGAGCGAAGTCGAAGGACCCGTCCTGAGCGAAGTCGAAGGATAGAATCAGGGTCATGAGTTCGCCGCCGCTTGACGAAGGCCTCGTCTACGCCCGAATCGGAGAAGAAGGGTTCGCCCGCCTCGTCCGGGCGTTCTACGCCCAGGTGCCCGCCGACGACGTGATCGGCCCGATGTATCCCGCCGACGACTTGACTGGAGCCGAGGATCGCTTGCGCGATTTCCTGGTGGGGCGTTTTGGCGGTCCGCCGCGCTACATGGAACAGCGCGGGCACCCACGGCTGCGCATGCGGCACATGCCGTTTGCCGTCGACATGGCGGCTCGCAACCGCTGGGTCGCGCTCATGGACCGGGCCCTGGTCGAGGCGGCCCTGCCCGACGACGCGGTCGCGGTGCTGCAGCCGTTCTTCCATCACATGGCGTCGTTCATGATCAATCGCGGCTGACCCGCGCCGGCGCCCTGAGGTACGCTCGGGTGATGACAACCGTGCGAGTCGAGTCGGCCGGGGGCCCCTTCGCCCAGAGCATCAACGTGCGGCACCACCGTGTCGTCTGTGATGAGGCCGCCGATGTGGGCGGCGCCGATAGCGGGCCGAACCCCACCGAGCTGTTGCTTGGCGCGCTTGGATCGTGCGTCGCGATGACGCTCCAGATGTATGCGCGGCGCAAGGGCTGGGAGACGGGTGACATCACCGTCGACCTGACGAGCCGCGACGAGAACGGCGTGTTCGTCGTGGAACGCCGGCTGAGCTTCGGCGCGCCCCTGACCGACGCGCAACGCGTCCGCCTGACCGAGATTGCCGGGAAATGCCCGGTGTCGAGGCGGATCACGGGCTCGGTCGAGATTCGCCCGATGTCCTAGGCGCGTCCCTGGGGCTCGCCAAGGGCTGCACTCGGCGGCGAGCGCCATGCCGATGACAATTGATTACGTTCCGGCACGCGGAATTTCTCGTACACTCTGGGAATCCGTCGCCAGTCTCTTGAGGAGCAGTCGCACATGTTCGAGACCAACGTCGATCGTCGAAACTTCCTGCGTGGTTCGGCTTTGTTTGCCGCCGCTATCGGCCTGACGGTCGTGGCGCCCGCCGCGGCCCAGGAGCAGGAACAGCAGAAGCCGGAAGAGAAAAAAGATCCGTTCGCCAACGACGAGAAGAGCAAGAGCGGCGACAAGACCTACGTCGACAAAGATGGCCGCGAGTACCGCATCTGCCCGCAGTGCGCCTACAACATGTACAAGCAGGGTCGCATGTGGGTGTGCGACAACTGCGGCTACAGCTACGTCGAGTAGCGCTGGCCTTCTGAATCTGCCGACGCCCGGACGGCTCGAGGCCGCGCCGGGCGTTCGTGTGTACGGTCGGGCCCCGGCCCTGTCACAATGCGCGCATGTCGCTTGCCAACCGCACCCTCTTCATCACCGGCGCCAGCCGTGGCATCGGCCTCGCCATTGGCCTGCGGGCGGCCGCCGACGGGGCCAACGTGGTGGTGGCGGCCAAGACCACCGCCCCGCATCCGACGCTGCCAGGCACCATCCACACGGCGGCTGAGGCCATCGAGCGCGCGGGCGGACGCGCCCTGGCCGTGTCCATGGATCTGCGCGATGAACGGCAGGTCAAAGCCGCGGTGACGGCGGCTGTAGACCGGTTTGGCGGCGTCGACATACTCGTGAACAACGCCTCCGCGATCTACCTGACGGGCACGCTCGAGACGCCCATCCGGCGCTTCGACCTGATGCACCAGGTGAACGCGCGGGGCACGTATCTGGCAACCCAACATTGTCTGCCGCACCTGCTCCGGTCGGCCAATCCGCACGTGCTCACGATCTCGCCACCGCTCAACCTGAACCCGCGCTGGTTCGCGCCGCACGTGGCGTACACGATGGCGAAGTACGGCATGAGCCTGTGCGTGCTGGGGATGGCCGAGGAGTTTCGGGCGCAGGGCGTCTCGGTGAACGCGCTCTGGCCGCGCACCGCGATCGACACGGCGGCCATTTCGCTGATCGCGGGCGAGGAGACGCGCCGCCGCAAAACGCGCCGCGTGGAGATCATGGCCGACGCGGCCCACCACGTGCTCACGCGGCCGAGCCGCGAGCGCACGGGACGCTTCCTGCTCGACGACGAGGTGCTGGCTGAGGCGGGTGTGACCGACCTGACGCACTACCTTCAAGAAGGCGCCAGCGAGGCCGATCTCATGCCCGACTTCTTCCTGGACTGAGGCGGCAGGCCTTCACTGGCCGTACATGACTCGGGCCCGCGGATGGCCCCGCGAGCCCGAGACACCGTCTTGACTCCCGAGATGACGGTCTAGAAGCGCCCCGCGCCCGTCCAGCGCACCGGTTCCTCGCCGGTGAAGACGCGCCAGGTCAGACGCGGTGTACCGCAGTGGCTCTCGAGGATATCCACCGCGTAGACCTCCGACGTGTTGCCCTCGTCGGCATTCGAGCCGTAGTTGTAGAGAATCTCGTCACCCGCCGCAACGACCGGCCGGCCGCCGTTGTCGGCTGGCTGTCTCGTCGGCTTCGCGTTGTAGCCCCAGCGCGTGTCAATCTTCCGCAACTGGTCCACGATGTAGTCCTGCCAGGGGTTGTTCACGTACTTGACCCCGAGCGGGCACTGCTGTGAAGGGAAAAGGTCCGGCCGTTGCGCCGTCCACTGCGCGATCAGGTCTTGCACCTGCGGCAAGGGCAGTCGCTGGCCCGCGGGCGGGTTCGGCGTGCGGCTGCCGCCGGCCGACGGTGGCGGCGCCACCGTTCCGCTCACGACCAGTTCGCGCGTCTCGGACCACGGCCCGAACGCCCCGTCAAGTTCCGCGCGGGCACGCCAGTAGACGCGGACGCCAGAACGCTGCGCCCGCTGCACCCGGTAGGTGACCAGACCGATGGCATCGGCCGTGGCCATGCCCTCGTCGGTGAGTGCACCGAAGCCGTTTGCTTCACTGACCTGGAAGCGCAGTGTGCGCACCGCCACTGACCAGAATCGGCCCACCGTCGCATCGGCGAGCAGATCGGGAGTCGTGCTCGCGGTTGCGCCGCTGGTCGGCGCACGCAACACCGGTGCCGGGGCCTTGAGCGTGGAGCCGTCAGAGGCCGCGCCGGTCGACCCCGCCGCCGCAGCGGAGGGCGATACGGGTGAGCCGCTCGAGCCGCTGCAGCCGATTGTGGTGACGACGAGGCCGATGGCCCCCAGAACATGAACGAAGCGCGATGCCATGAGATGCGGTCCTCCTTGCGAAGCACGGCCTAGAATCGGCCAGCCCCAGTCCACTTGCCGAACTCGTTGTAGAAGGTGCGGTAGTCAGGGTTGACGCGGTTCGCGTCACCGCTCACGCCGGTGCAGTGCCCTCCGAGCAGGTCTACCAGGTAGACGTTCGGGGAGCCTTCGGGCGCATCCGAGCCGTAGTGGTACGCAATTTCGTCGCCGGCGATGATGGCCGGGATGCTGGCGCGCGTCGGCTTGGCGTTGTAGCCGAACCGGCGGTCGATGTTCCGCAGGTTGTCCACCATGAAGTCGATGTAGGCGTTGCGCTGCGTCTTGCGTGCCTCCAGGTTGCTGTCAGGGAAGCCCGGGCGCGAGGGGCACGCCACGAAGGGGTCGAGCAGTCCCTGGTTTGCCGCCTGCTGCGCCAGCGTGAAGACCAGGGCACGAACGTCGGGCTGCGGCAGCCGGTCGCCCACGACGAGATTCGGGGTCGTGGCCGGAGTGTTCACGTTGGCGGTGACCGACACCTCGTTTGAGAATCCGCTCGTGCCGCACGCATTGGTCGAGAAGGCCCTCAGGAAGTAGGTGCCTGCCGGCAGGCCCACGTTGAATGCGGGCGCGCCAAACGCCGCCTGCCCCAGCAGGCCGGCATTGAAGTTGACGCCCGCCTGGGAGCTGGCCTGCAGCCAGTAGGTCGAGGGGAGCCCGCCGCTGCCGGCGTTCCACATGAACCACGACGAGGTGCCGCGCACGATGGCCGTCAGGTTGGTGGGCGCTCCTGGGGCGACGCAGCCACCCGGGATGACGATGTTCAGCTCAGTGGAGGCCGGCCCGACGACGTTGCCGTTGGCGCCGTGCACGGCCACGTAGTAGCTGCCCGTGGGCGCGACCGGATTGTTCACCGACGCCAGCAGCTGCGGCAGTTTGCTCGGGTCGACGAAGGCGGTGGTCGAAAACTGCGCGAGGTTCACGACGCCAGGGGCCGTGCCGACATCGATGATGTAGTGCGTGAACGGGCCGGTGGCGTGCGTCCAACTCATCGTAAGGTTGATGCCGTTCAAGATGTAGGTCAGGTTCGTCGGAGCGCCCGGCGCCGCCTGGCGGGCCGACACGTGCGGAGCAGCGAGCCAGCCGGCGAGACCCAATGCCGCCGCCAATGCTGTGACAGATCGAGTAAATCTCACGAAGTCCTCCTAGAGGGTGCCGACCTGGCGCGCGCAGTGCGGCGGTCGCATCACCAGCTTCAAGGATACCGCGGCCACGACGAGTACGGCATTTGTCGAGGAAAAATTCGTCGCCCGAGCGGCGGACGCGTCCAGCCAGGGCGGTGTCGCGATCGGCCTACGACCGGTAGTTGCCAAACTGCAAGGCCACGCCGAAGTCGTGTTCGCGCAGCGCGGCCATCGCGGCCTGCAGATCGTCTTTCGACGACGAGGCGATCCGCAGCTGGTCGCCCTGGATCGACGCCTGCACCTTCTTCATCTTGCCGTCTTTGAGATACTTCACGATCTCGCGGGCGGCGTCGCTTGGAATGCCCTGCTGCAGCGTGACGACCTGCTTCATCGTGCCCGCGCCGGCCGCCTCGGGATCGCCAGGCTTCATGTTCTTGACCGGCACGTTCCGTCGAACGAGCCGCGTCAGCACGACTTCCCATACGGCGCCGAGCTTGAAGGCGTCTTCGGCGGTCAGCGTCAGCGTACCCGCTTTCTGATCGAGCTCGATGGTGGCCAGGGAGCCCTTGAAGTCGTAGCGCTGACCGATTTCCTTCTTGGCCTGGTTGACGGCGTTGTCCACCTCCTGCAGGTCGATGGAGGACGTCACGTCGAACGAGAAGGTCTGCGCCATGCGCAAATCGTAGCCGATTCAGTGGCCGGCAAGCGACCGGTCAGCCGGAATCGGCGCGGCGCTATACTCCGCAGCAGACCCGTGGCGCTCGAACCCCTGGTGCTCGTCGTGGATGACTACGCGGACGCGCGCGCGATGTATGCCGCGTGGCTGCGGGTGTCAGGGTATCGGGTGGTGCAGGCGGCCAGCGCGGTCGAGGCGCTGCTACTAGCGACACAGGATCCGCCGGAGGCGATTCTGATGGACCTGTCGATGCCCGGCATCGACGGATTTGAAGCATCGCGGCGTTTGAAGGCCGACCCACGTACGTCGCACATCCCGATCCTGGCGATCTCCGGCTACGCGCACACGCCAGTGGCCGATGAGGCGGCAGCCGCGGGCTGCGACGGGTTCATCGTGAAGCCGAGCCCGGTGTCCGACGTGATTCGGGCACTGGCGCAGCTCATCACGCGGGCGGGCGGCCGGCGGCCGGGGCCGCCCGCATGAGCGGCCGAGCCATCTGCGAGGTTCGCATCTGCCGGCTGACCGACGGCGCTGCCGCGATCGCCGATGACCGTGTGGCGGTGGAGGAGCCCCTCGAAGTGCGGGTGAACGGTGCGCCGTTTGCCGTGATCATGCGCACGCCGGGGCACGACATCACACTGGCGGCTGGCTTCCTGCTGGCCGAAGACGTCGTGCGGCACGTGGACGAGGTCGCGGCGGCGGAGCAGTGCGACGACGTGGCGGTCGAGGCCCGAGGCAACGTGCTGAACGTGACGGTAACCGGCGAGGCCGCAGTGCGGGTGACCGAGCGGCTCAGCGAACGCCGCCAGGTCATCATCACCGCCGCGTGCGGGCTGTGCGGGCGGCGCACGATCGAATCGTTGCGCACGCGTGCCGCCAGTGTCAGTGGTGCGTGGACCGTGCCGGCCGCGGTGGTGTCAGCCCTGCCACTGGCGCTGCGCGCCGCGCAGGCCGCCTTCGAGGCCACCGGCGGCATTCATGCGGCCGCCCTCTGCGACCTCGAGGGCCGCGTGCTGCTGGCGGCGGAAGATGTCGGGCGCCATAACGCCGTGGACAAGATCATCGGCCGGGCGCTCCTTGACGGGCGGCTGCCGCTGGATCGCGCGCTCCTCGTCGTGAGCGGACGTACCTCGTTCGAGCTCGTGCAGAAGGCGCTGCTTGGTGGAGTGCCGCTCGTGGCGGGCGTATCGGCGCCGTCGAGCCTGGCGGTCGATCTGGCGCGGGCCTCGGGCATCACGCTGTGCGGCTTCGTGCGCGGGCAGAGCATGAACGTCTACGCGCATCCTGGCCGCATCGTCGGCTGACGCCGGCTCGGCTAGCGGCGCGGCTTCGGGGCGCGGCTCGTCGTCGATGGCAGGGCCGGCGGTGGGGGAAGTACGGTGCCGCCGTGGGTGCGCGCCCAGTGTTCGTCGAAGGTCAGGCCGTCCTTCTTGGGGAAGCGCCGCATGAGGACCGACAACCAGCGGGGTGGCGCGCTGCCTGGCGCCGTGTCGATGCGCGGCAAGAACTGCGTCAGGTCGGCCAGTACCTTGCACCCGACGAAGAACGCGAAGAACGCACCGGGCCGGTCGAGCCACGCCGCCAGAAACATGCCCGCGATGATGCTCAGGTGCACGAGTACCACCCGCCCCAGCAGGTGATCGGCGCGCTCGTTCACGCGATGCGGCGGCCAGCGGTCCAGGGTCCACAAGTCGATGCCGAACGCGAGGCCCTGGAACACGAGCAGCGCGACGATGGCGTGTTGCAGGTCCGCCAGGTCTGGGCTCGCCTTGACGACCACGACGAAGACGGCAGCCAGCATGACGCCGTGGGCGAGTGTGAACGGAATGGCCATGCCCAGGAAGGTGCCGGGCGCCTGGGCCGCCACCAGGCGGGGGCCAGAGGTCGACGGTGGGCTGAGTGCGGCGTCGGCCGACCAGCGTCGGTGCAGCCACAGCCGCGCGCCGATCAACACGGCGGCAATCAGGTTCTCGGCCCAGTACACACTCAACGCCGTGGCCGACGACCAGTCGCTGGCAAACACCCCGAGCACCGGCACGGAGTTCACCCCCACCATTTCAGCCAGTCTCGCGAAGCGTCTCAGCACGACGTCACAGCGTAGCCAAAACGGCGGCCCCGGGCTAGTCAGCCCTGGGTGCCGGCTGGCAGACGGAGCACCAATAGACGCGGCGTGCGTCCGGCCCTGTGGCCGCCGAGGAGATGGCCGTGCCGCACCGCCGGCAGGGGCGAGTGGTGCGGTTGTAGACCCACAGTGCCTCGCCCGGTGCCGAACGTCCGGTCGTGTTGCGGCTTCGCGATGCGGCCGTGGCGTTGCGGCGCAGCAGACCGACTGCGTGCTCGACGATCGCCGTCGCCGTGTCGACGCCGATTGATGAGGCCCGCGTGTCCGGATGCAGGCGGGTGAGAAACAACAGCTCCGAGCGATACACATTGCCGATGCCGGCGGCGACGCGCTGGTCCAGAAGCACCTGGCCGAGCGGCCGATCACCTTCGGCCAGGATCCGGACGGCCACATCGGGAATGCTGACCTCGGGCGCCAGCAAGTCAGGACCGAGCCGCGCCAACGCGCGAGTCCGCGCTCGAGCCGTATCCCGGACAAACTCGGCATCTGGCACCTCGAAGGCCACGGCCACGCGCGACGGCGTGGTGATGACCACGCGCATGGCGTGCGCCGGCCGCTGCCAGCCCTCGCCGGGCTGGTAGAGGTGCCACGAGCCGTGCATGCGCATGTGGGTGCGCAACACCAAGTCGCCCGAGAACGTGATGAGCAGGTGCTTGCCCTGCGCCGCACAGCCCTCGACCGTACGACCGGCGATCGGCCGGTTGTCGTCCTCGCGTGCCAGGTGCGCGAGTGTGGTGACGAAGCGCGTCACCGGATGGCCGGACAACGCCTCGTGCAGCACCGCGGCGGCTCGTGCGATCGTGTCGCCCTCAGGCACGGCCGCGCTCGTGAGGCACGCGCAGTTGCAGGCCGCCGCTGGTCACGGCAAATCCCGCCTCCGAGAAGTACGGCGTCAGCAGGCTGGTTGCCGCAGGGGCGCCGTTGATGTCGGCGATCAACCAGCCTCGCCGCTCGTCACCCGACGCGTGGGCCACGCGCACGAGTTCACGCGCCAAGGCACGGCAGCGCCGTCCGCGTTCCGGCTCCTCGTCGGGCACGGCCACGAGGATCTGTCGGTCGCCGCGCGCAATCCATGCCGTGGCATGTCCGTCGACCAGCACCACGCGGGCGCCGGCCACGCGGCTCGCGCGCAGTGCGGGGGCACCAGTCCAGGCCGGCCACTCGACCAGCGCGCCGTAGGGATTGGCGGGATCGGTGGCCGCCAGCGTGACGGCCCGCGCCTCGGGTGGCGCGTCTCGTTCCGCGCGCAGCCGGTCGATGGCGCCGGGCTCGGCAAACTGCGCGCCGCCCAATCCCGCCACGAAGTAGCCTCGACGCACGCGGCCCGTGTCCTCGAGCCGGCGCAGCACCGGGTAGACCGTGCTGAACCCGCCGGCGATCGGTTCAAGCGCGGTGACGTCGCGCGCGACCACGCCGTGACGCCCGAGCAACTGCCGCGTCAGCGCCGTGGCCCATGTTGTCGGTGATGCCTGCGCCGTGGCGTCGAGCACCGACCAGCGCCCTTCGGCCGACGGCGGCACGAGCCGACGAGAGCGAAAGCGGTGCGTGCGCGCGTCGCGCCGCGCCCGCGCGGGTGGCGCCACGAAGGCGCGCAAGGGATGCAGCGTGTCGTTGGTGAGGAGGCCTTTCCACACCAGGCTCCAGAGCGCGTCCACGGTCTCGTTCTGGAATCCGCCGCCCGCCGCGTCGTGCAACGGACCGAAGAACGCCGCGCCCTGTCGGCGGAGGACGGCCACGATGTGGGCTTCGCGCTCCGCCAGGCCGCCCGCCGCGGGCCGAGGTGGCAAGAGCGCGGCGCGCTGGTCGGCCAGGTAGAGGGCGATGCGTCCGTCGCGTTCGCCAAGCGGCTCGACGCCAACCCAGATCACTTCGCCAGCCGACACGAGCGTGTCGAGTTGCGCCGGCGTGTAGCCGGCCACGCGCGCCGGGAGCACCTCTCGTTCGAGCACCGACGCGACCAGCGGCGCGCCTTGTAACTGCTCGATCGCGTCGAGCAGCGCATCGAGACCCGCGCGCGGTGTCGTCAGGCCGTGCCATCCGACCAGGAAGCGCCCGAGCACGGGCGGTTCCACCGGCTCGACGTCCTGGCGCAGGATCGCCAGCGAGCGCCGGCGCAGCGACCGGAGCACCTCAGCATCGCACCACTCGCGTCCGCGCCCGCTCGGACGAAACTCGCCTTCGACGACCCGGCCCGTTTCGGCCAGGCGCCGCAGCGTGGCCTCGGCCACCGACGTGCCAATGGCGAATCGCCCGGCCGCTTCGGCCGCGGTGAATGGGCCGTGGGTGCGCGCGTACCGGCGCAGCAGGTCGCAGGTGGCGTCGGGCGCCGGTTCGAGCAGCGAGGCCGGTAGTCCCATCGGCAGGGGCACGCCGAGGCCATCGCGATACCGCGCGGCGTCTTCCGCCGCGATGAGCCGCGCCTTGCCGCCGATGCGCACCGGGAGGACGCGGCGGGCCGCCACGAGCATCGGCACCGCCTCGGCGGCCACGCCTGGCAGTGCGCGCGCGGCGATCTCGTCCGCGGTGAGATCGCCGAGACGGAGCAGCAAGTCGTGGACCGCGTCGGCCGTGCGCGCGTGATAGCGCTCCGGGAGCTGCTGCAGGTCTCGTTCGACGGCCGTCAGCGCCCCGGGATCGAGCAGCGCGCGCAGTTCGCCTTCGCCGATGAGTTCGGCCAGCTGTGATTGATCGACCGACAGGGCATGCGCGCGGCGTTCGGCCAGGGGCGCGTCGCCGTCATACAGGTAGTTGGCCACGTAGCCGAACAGCAACGACGCCGCAAACGGCGACGACGTGCGTGCGTCGACCGTGTGCACGCGCACGGCGCGGCTGCGCACTTTGGTCAAGAGCGCCACCAGTGCCGGCACGTCGAACACGTCGCGCAGACATTCCCGGTACGTCTCGAGAATCATGGGGAACGATCCGAAGCGAGCCGCCACCGCCAGCAAATCGGCGGCGCGTTTGCGCTGCTGCCAGAGCGGCGCGCGCATGCCTGGCCGGCGTCGCGGCAGCAGCAGGGCGCGACCGGCGGCCTCGCGGAAGCGCGCGGCGAACATCGCCGTGGATCCCAGCTGCGCCACGATCAGGCGCTCCACGTCGTCGGGGTCGGGCACGAGCAGCGCCGTATCGAGCGCGGTGTCGCTATCGGGCACGCGCACGACGAAGCCGTCATCCGCCCACATGACCTCGGCGTCGAGGCCGCGCTCGTGCCGCAGCATCGCCGTGACCGCTATGGCCCACGGTGCGTGCACCCGGCTCCCGAACGGCGAGAGCACCGACAGGCGCCAGTCGCCGATGTCGTCGGTTGACCGCTCGATGAGGATCGTGTGGTCGTCGGGTACGACGCCCACGGCGCGCTGCTGGTCATCGAGATATTGCAGGAGGTTGTCCGCCGCGCCCGGCGTCAGGCCATGGTCACGCGCCAGCCGTGTCATGGCCTCGCCGCGCGGGGCGGCGCGCAGCTCGCGGGTGAGCCGGCCGATGGCCTGACCGAGCTCGATGGGCCGGCCCGGGCCCTCGCCCTTCCAGAAGGGCATCTTCCCGGGCTCACCCGGCGCCGGTGACACCAGCACGCGGTCGTGGGTGATCTGTTCGATCCGCCACGTCGACGCGCCCAGCAGGAAGGTCTCGCCGGCACGCGCCTCGAATACCATTTCTTCGTCGAGTTCGCCCACGCGCGCGCCGCCGGTATTGGAGGCGTTGCCGCTGTTCGAAAGGAACACGCCGTACAGCCCGCGGTCCGGAATCGTGCCGGCATTGGCGATGGCGACGCGCTTGGCGCCCTCGCGCGCGGCGATGGTGCCGTTCACGCGGTCCCACGTGACGCGCGGCCGCAGCTCCGCGAACTCGTCGGAGGGGTAGCGGCCCGAGAGCATGTCGAGCACCCCATCGAACACCCGTCGCGACAACGCGGCAAACGGCGCCGCCCCGCGAATCACGGCGTAGAGTTCGTCGACCGACCAGTGGTCCATGGCCGTCATGGCCACGACCTGCTGCGCGAGCACGTCGAGCGGATTACGCGGGTAGCGCGACGGCTCCACCAGGCCTTGCCGCATGGCGCCGGTCACCGCGGCCGACGCCAGCAGGTCGCCGCGGAACTTCGGAAAGATGATCCCCGTGCTCGTGGCGTCGAGGCTGTGGCCCGCACGTCCGATGCGCTGCAGCCCGCTGGCCACCGACGGCGGCGCTTCGATCTGGACGACCAGATCGATGGCGCCCATGTCGATCCCGAGTTCGAGCGACGAGGTGGCGACGAGCGCCCGAAGACGTCCGGCCTTCAGCAGGTCCTCGATCTCGGTGCGCTGAGCCCGGGCCAGCGATCCGTGGTGCGCGCGCACGAGCGGCTCGCCGGCCAGCTCGTTGAGCGCCCCGGCCAGTCTTTCGGCCAGCCGGCGGCTGTTCACGAAAATCAGTGTGGACCGGTGAGCCTGCACGAGCTCGAGCAGACGCGGGTGAATCGACGTCCAGATCGTCTGTACCGGCGGCGCCTTGGTCACTGGGCCGCTCGGGTGCGCCAGCGGTTGCCCGACCTTGGCCATGTCGGCGATTGGTACGTCCACGGTGAGCGCGAGTGCCTTGGGCTCGCGCGCATCGACGATCGTGACGGCGCGGGGCGCGGCACCCTCATCGAGCGCGAACTCCGCGTGAAGCGTCGCGGCGGGACCGCCGGCGCCACGCGACGGGCTGCGGCGGCGCGCCGACGTTGACGATGTGCCGCCGAGGAAGCGCGCGATCTCGTCGAGATTGCGCTGCGTGGCCGAGAGGCCGAGGCGCTGCAGCGGCCGCCCAGTGAGCCGCGCCAGCCGCTCGAGCGACAGCGCCATGTGCGCGCCGCGCTTGGTCGACACGAGCGCGTGGATCTCGTCGACGATCACCGTGTCGACCGAGCGCAGCCGCTCGCGCGCGTTCGACGTGAGCAGCAGGAAGAGCGACTCGGGCGTCGTAATGAGGATATCGGCCGGGTCGCGCTGGAAGCG
>JANMDX010000208.1:0-4010 GCA_031376505.1 Acidobacteriota bacterium | reverse complement strand
GGCGCGGCCGTGTTCGCCCGGCTCGTGCTCTTCGGCGAACTCGCCACCGGCGTATCGCTGATCCTCGGGGCCTATGCCCGGTACGCGGCGATGCTGGCGTTCTTGATGGTGCTCAACATCCACTTCGCCAGCGGCGCGGTCTTCGAGTACCGCTTCCTCACGAATGGCTACGGGCTACCCGTGCTTGGTGGATTACTAGCCTTGGCCATTGGCGGCGCGGCGCTGCCGCTCAGCCTGAAGCGCACGTAGCGCTGAGTGGCCATGTCCAACAAGCTGACGGCTCGCGAGCGCTTTGCCGACCTGCTGTTCTATGCGGTGGTGATCCTTGTGGCCTATCTGGCGTTGCAGGTCGTCTGGCCGTTCCTGGCACCACTGGCCTGGGCGGCGATCCTGGCGATGACCTTGCGGCCGGTATACCTGAAGTTCTGCATCCGGCTCCGCAACAGCAACGCCGCGCTGGCTACGACGCTGCTGGCCGCGGTGTTGATCATCGCGCCCGCCGTGTTCCTCGGCGTCGTGGTGATCGAGCAGGTGCCCGTGGCGCTCGACTATCTGAAGGGGCTCTCCACCACCACGCCGGAGCAACTCACCCGCGCGTGGACGATGCTGCGGGCCCGGGTGCCGGTGGCGTTGCCCGCCGACCCCATGGTGATCGTGACCGACGGTCTGCAGCAGGTGGCCGCCTTTCTCGTGCCGCAGGCGGGTTCGCTGCTGACGGGTCTGCTCTCGGTCGTGGGGAGCTTGCTCGTGATGCTCTTCGCGCTCTTCTTCCTGCTGCGGGACGGCAAGGCCTACGTGGAAGTCGTGCGCCGGTTGTTGCCGTTCAGCGAGCAGGAGAGTGAGCGCCTGATCAACGAGACGAGCGACCTGGTCGTGGCCAGCGTGGGGGCGGGCTTGATTGTGGCCGCGGTCCAGGGCTTCATCGGTGGCGTGGCGTTCTGGCTGTTGGGCATTACCGCGCCGGCGGTGTGGGGCGTGGCGATTGCCATCTGCTCGCTGCTGCCGGTGATTGGCGCCACCATCGTGTGGGTGCCCGTGGCCGTGTGGCTCTTCTTCTCGGGCCAGGTCTCGACCGCTTTCATCCTTACCGGCGTCTGCGCGCTCGTGCTTGGATCAGTCGACAACGTGCTGCGGCCCATTCTGCTGAGTGGCCGTACGTCGGCGAGCGGACTCGTGGTGTTCATTGGCCTGCTCGGCGGCGTGTCCGCACTCGGCTTCGTGGGCCTGGTGCTGGGGCCGATCGTGCTCGTGATTGCCGGCACGCTCATCGACGCGTTGACGCGGCGCGTGCACCTGCCGACAGACGACGTGTCGGTGATTGAGTGAGCGCGGAGCACGAGACGCACATGCGCCGCGCGCTGGCACTGGCGCAGCTGGCGGCCGATGCCGGGGAAGTGCCGGTGGGTGCGGTGGTGGTGATGAACGGCGAGGTGGTGGGCGAGGGGCACAACCGGCCCATTTCCACCAACGACCCCACGGCCCATGCCGAGATCGTGGCGCTGCGCGACGCCGCTACGCGCGTCCAGAACTACCGCCTGACCGGCGCCACCATGGTCGTGACGGTGGAGCCGTGCCTGATGTGCGTGGGCGCAATGCTGCATGCGCGGATCGGCACGGTGGTGTTCGGCACGCCGGAACCGCGCACCGGCGCTCTGGGTTCGGCCATCGCGGCGCACGACACGCCGGGGCTGAACCACCGGCTGACGGTGGTGGCCGGGGTGCTCGACAACGAGTGCCGGCTGTTGATGCAGGATTTCTTCAGGGCGCGGCGCTCGGGCGCTGACCAGACGACCGGCGATCCGCTATAATTTCAACGTCCGGTTTGCCGGACGCGGTTCCCACCTCAGCGGAGAGGTACCGAAGTGGTCGTAACGGGCGCGCCTCGAAAGCGTGTTGTCCGCAAGGGCACGTGGGTTCGAATCCCACCCTCTCCGCCATATTAGAATCAACAACTTACGGGAATCTTCTTCCTCTGGCGTGCAATGGCGTGCTAGGCTGCTTCGACGAGGCACCTATGGCGCTCACGCTCTACCGTCGTCACCGGCTGGAATGCGAGGCTGGGCACCGGGAGGACTCCCGGTCCGGCGAGTGGGAAGAGCGCCGCAAGGGGTGGGAACGGTGCGACTGCCTGATTCACCTTTCGGGCACCCTCGATAGCAGGTTCTCCCGGAAAGCGACGGGCACGTCGGACTGGCTCAAGGCGCGTGACGTCGCGGTCGCGTACGAGCAAGCCGGCTCATGGACAGGGGCCCTGAAGCTGGAACCGCCCGCTCCGGAACCGGCGCCGTCGAAGCCTCGCGTCACCGTCGCCGACGCGTGTGCCGTGTTCCTCACCAACCGTGAGTCCTCCGGTTTGGCCGCGGCTACCCTCCGCAAATACCGCACCTTCGTGAAGCAGGTCGCGGCGTACGCCGACGAGCGCGGCTACCTGCTGCTCGACCAGTTCACGCCGGGCGACATCGACATCTTCTGGGCGAGATGGAAGCTCGGCCCACGCGCGAAGGGCAAGCGTCTCACGACGCTCCGGGCGTTCTTCCGGTTTGCCGTCAACCGCAAGTGGATCGATGAATCGCCCGTGAGCTCCGATATCAAGCCGCCCATCGGGTCGAGTCGGGCGGCCAACAAAGCGCCGTTCACTGACGCGGAACTCGACCGCGTCATCAGGGCATGTGACGACGTGCGCGTCGAGTGGAAGAATGAGTCCGGCGATGGCCTGTGGACGGGCGAGGACCTGAAAGACTTGATCTGGCTGATGGTGTACACCGGCTTCCGGATCTCCGACGCGACCCTGTTCGACATCAAGCAACTGCACGGCGACCAGGTCTTTCTTCGAGCGACGAAGAACGGCGGCGACGTGTTTGCCTACGTCCCCGACTGGTTGGGTGACCGGCTGCGTGCGCGGGCAAAGCGGTTCGGCGAACGGCCATTTATCGTGGCCCGGTCCGACCGCCTTGAAACGGTCACGAACGTCTGGCGGCGACGCATCGCCAAGGCGTTTGACTTGGCAGGTCCCTTCACCGAACCTGCAACGCCGCATCGGTTTCGGCACACCTTCGCGCGTGTGCTCCTGCAGAGGGGGGTGCCGGTAGCCGACGTAGCTGACCTGCTCGGCGACGACGAGAAGACCGTGCGCGAGCACTACTCTCGATGGGTTCCCGAGCGGCAGGCGCGGCTCACTAAGATCCTGAAGGATGCCTTCGAGGGCAAGTCCAAGGCTTGACTTTCCAGGGTGCCGCCCGCATGGTGAATCGGGCAGCTCGCCATTTGGCATTCCGTATGGGTTGGCCGTCGCGGCTGTTCACATGGGAAGGCGGCGGTTTGCTAATCGACCCACCCGCTCCGATTCAGGCCTGAAATCACACGATTCTCGGCCTGATTTTGCAGATCCGCTGGTTGGCGTTGGGCGCCGTTGGACCGGGCTGTGACCACGTCTGGGCACAGTTGTGGGCACAGTCCGCGGCCCGGAATGAGCGGCTGAATCTCCTTTCATGCCAACCGTGGGGACTCGTGTCGTGGGCCAACGCGGATGCCGACTATGCTTGGGGTTCGCGACGGCCCGTGGGCTTGACCTATGACGTCATGCGTCATATCCTGAGCGCGTGATCCGGTCCTTCAAGGACAGCGATGTCGTGGATATGTTCCGCGACACGTTGGTTCGGCGGTTCCGGGCCATCGAGCGGCCGGCTCGCCGGAAACTGCTATACCTGCACCGCGCGCGAGTCCTCGACGACTTGAAGGCCCCACCGGGTAATCACCTCGAGGCGCTCAAAGGCGACCGCAAGGGCCAGCACAGCATTCGCATCAACGACCAGTGGCGCGTCTGCTTTACCTGGATGGGAGGCGATGCCCACGATGTGGAGATCGTCGACTACCACTGAATCACCGAGAGGTGCCTGATGGCGACGCGACCCAAGATGCTCGAACCCATTCCGCCGGGCGAAATCCTGATGGAAGAGTTCATGCGCCCGCTCGGACTCAGCATCAACGCGTTGGCGCGGGCCCTGCACGTG
>JANMDX010000187.1:0-9705 GCA_031376505.1 Acidobacteriota bacterium | reverse complement strand
GGCAGCGCCCACACCCCCACCGGCAGCTTCGGCGTGTTGAACGGCACCGCGGCGATCGGATAGCTGAAGTTGAGCACGGCCGGCGGCGGATAGTGCACATCCCAGACGAACCGATGCAGTCCGGCTTTGGCTGAGAGCGGCTGCCAGGGTCGGATCCAGTAGTCCGGGATGTTGGGATTCGGCAGCGGCGGGTCTGCCTGGTCGGCGCTCGCAAACGTGCGCACGACGCCGCCGGTCGCGTCCAGGATCTCGAGCGTCACGGGTCCGCGCGCGTCGGTCTTCAGGACATAGTGGATGAGCGCGCCGTCAGGAGGATTCGGCAGCCGTGGCTCATCCGGCATGAACGGGGTATCGGTGTTCTTGTTGAAGCGCCACCGGAGCGCGCTCTGTGGCCGGAACAGATGGGCGTCGGCGGCCGTGGCGTCGGCGGTGAGCTGCCGGAGCGGCGTGATGTCGTCCAGGATGTAGAAGCCCCGCCCGTGCGTGGCAATCGCCAGGTCGTCGTCCTTGATGATGAGATCGCGAATGGAGGTGGCCGGCAGGTTGCGCCGCAGTGACTGCCAGTGATCGCCGTCGTCAAACGACACCCACACCGTCTGTTCGGTGCCGGCAAAGAGCAGGCCCTTGCGCTGCGGATCCTCGCGCACGACGTTCACCGGCCAGCCGTCACTGATGCCGTTGGTAATCAACGTCCAGGTCTTGCCGCCGTCGTGCGTGCGGTAGATGTGAGGTCGCATGTCGTCGAGGCGGATGGTGTTCACGGCCGCGTAGGCCGTGTTCTCGTCGAAGTGCGAGGGATCGATGATGGCCACCTTCATCCACGGGGTCAGTGCGGAGGGCGTCACGTTCTGCCACGTCTTGCCCCCGTCACGCGTCACGTGAATCAGCCCGTCGTCGGTGCCCGCCCAGAGCGTATTGGCGTCTTTGTAGGACGGCCCGAGCGCATAGATGACGCCGCGCTGGGTCGGTGTGGCCGAGTCCTGCGATCGGTACTTGCCGACGGTAGCCGGCACGTCCCAGGTGGCGCGTGTGAGATCCGGGCTGATGCGGTCCCAGCTCTGTCCACCAGTGATGGTCTTCCACACGTGGTTCGAGGTCACGTAGAGGGCCTTGGGATCGGCGGGCGAGAACACGACGGGCATCGTGCGTACGGCGCGGTAGTCGGGTCCGCGCAGGGGTCGCGGCCCGACGTTCTGCACGATGCCGGTGCGCCGGTCGTACTTCGTGACCTTGCCGCCGTAGACGATGTCGGGATTGAGCGGATCCGGGGCCACGAACCCGTACTCCTCGACGCCCACCGGATGCCACTCGCGCATCGTGATCTGACCGTCGTCCCCGCGGCTCGACACGCAGGCTGAGCCGTTCTCCTGCTGGCCGCTGCAGAGCCGGTACGGAAACGCGTTGTCGGCCGACACGTGATAGAGCTGGGCGGTGGATTGGTTGAACCAGCTGCTCCACGACTGGCCGGCATTGACCGACACGACCGCCCCTTGGTCCGTGGCCAGGAGCATCACGTCCGGCGACGTCGGGTGAATCCACAGCCGCTGCGGGTCGTTGCCGCCGGGCGCGCCCCACAAGGCGCTCCACGTCTCGCCGCCGTCCTCGGACTTCCACGACACGACCGCCGTCGTGAACACGACCTCCGCGTTCTTGGGATGCACGACGATGGGCGGCAGATCACCGCCGCCAATGCGCGCCGACACGCGCGGGTCGTTGCCGATGCGCCGCCATGTCTCGCCCGCGTCGTCAGACCGATAGACGAAGACGCCGCGGGGGGTGGCCACGGTGGCGAACACGCGCCGGTTGTTGCTTGGCGCGACGGCAATGTCGGCCTGAATGATGCCTTCCTCGGGCAGGCCCTTGGTCAGCTTCGTCCAGGTGGTGCCGCCGTCAACCGACTTGAAAATGCCGCCGCCGGTACCGGGCCACGCGGCGTTTTCCCACGGCCCCTGACGCGCCTCCCACAAGGTGGCGTACACGACGTCGGGGTTGACGGGATCGAACTCCACGTCGTTGCCGCCCGTGTCTTCGTCCTTCTGCAGCACCGGCTGGAACGACTTCCCGCCGTCGAGCGAGCGATAGATGCCGCGCTCCTTGTTCGGGCCGTAGGGATGACCGAGCACGGCCACGAACACCCGGTCGGGGTTCTTCGGGTCCACGATGATGCGTGCCAGTTGCTGGCCCTCGCGCAGGCCCAGGTGCGCCCAGGTCGTGCCGCCGTCGGTGGACTTGTAGACGCCGTTCCCGACCGAGAGATCCGGCCGCTGCAGCCCTTCTCCCGAGGCGACGTACAGGATGTTCGGGTTGGACTTCGACACGGCGATGTCGCCAATCGAGCCGGTGGGCTGCTCGTCGAAGATCGGCTCCCACGTGCGGCCATAGTCGGTGGTCTTCCACACGCCGCCGTTGGTGACACCGATATAGAGCACGTTGGGCCGCTCGGGATCCCCGACCGCGGCACGAGTGCGGCCGGCGCGCAGGGGCCCGATGTTGCGCCACGTCAGCTCGTTGAAGAGCGTCGAGTCGACCCCGCTGGTCTGGCCGACCATCGCCGGACCCGAGAACGCGCCGAGGACACACACGCACAGCACCACGCGTTTCACGCTCATCGATACCCCCAAAAAGACTGCGCCGAGTGTAGCTGACGGACTACCCGATGGCACGCCTACGGCGGTGTGGGAATCGGCCGTCCGTAGGCATACGCCTGCGAGTCTTCGGCGTCGAGCGCGGCGTGGTCGAACCGGAAGTACGTGCGTGGCGGCAGGATGCCCCAGGTGTTCGACGAATGCGGATCGTCGGGAAAGTGCCGTGGCTCGTGATCGGCCGGCAGCTGCTCCAGATCAGCGAACAGCTCCACGAACAGCTCTTCCTCGCGCATGCGGAAGTAGCTGAAGAGATTGCGCGCCATGCCGTGGCGTCCCGGGCCCCACACGATGTGCCGCCGGTTCTGCGCCAAATGGTCGAGCGCCACGCGCATCTCGCCCCAGTCGACCAGCTCGAAGGCCAGGTGGTGGATGTGCGCGATCTCCTTCTGCAGAAAGGCCAGCACGTGATGGTCGCGGTCCACGTGCAGCCACACGCCTTCGGTGCCGATCCAATCGGTGACGCCGAAGCCGAGGACCTGCGTGTACCACTGCACCTGCCGCTGGACGTCGGCGGTCAGGAAGTTCACGTGGCCGAACTTGCGCGGATGCCAGCCGGGAATCCGCGTGGACCCGCGCACCTCGGCCGGGCGTCGATCGTCGGGTCGCACGCGCGCCACGAGCCGCACGCGGTTGCCGTCGGGATCGGCCGTCTCGAGCGCGTCACCACGCACGGGCACCTGCACCCGCGACACGGCGGCGCCCCGTGCGGCCAGTGTGCTCGCGGCGTCCTCGAGACTCATGCCGGCCACCAGCTCGTAGCACACGTAGTCGAGACCGGGCGGCGCCGTCGATTCCACCAGCGCCAGCCCGTAGTCTTCGTACGTGCAGCGCAGAATCGCGGCCGTCGCGTGCACGGTCTCGCCGTGCAGTCCGAGGATGTGCTCCCAGCGCGCCTTCGCCTCGGCCAGGTTCGCCACGCGCAGCCCCGCATGGTGCAAGGCGCCTGCGAGTCGTTCGGTGCTCATGACCGTTCTCCAATGGGCCGGGCCCCAGCGTCTCCCCGCGCGACCCGCTCGCGCGCCTCGTCTTCGGGAATCGCCAGCGCCACATGCAAGGTCTGTTCGGTGATCCGCGGCGGGTCGCCCACGTCGACCAGATCGCGATCCAGCTCTACGACGGTGTTTTCGAGACGCCCGATGCCCGAAATCGCCACGGCCACGACGTCGCCCGGCGCCACGGGCCGGCTGTTGGCCGGCGTGCCGGTGAGCAGCACGTCGTGCTCTTCGAGCGTGATGAGCCGCGAGATATCGGCAATCTGATACGCCGCGCTGAAGATCAGGTCGGTGCCCGTGTGGGCTTCCTGCACGACGGCGCCGTTCACGTAGGTGCGCAGCCACACATCGGCCGGATCGAGATCCGCGGCGTCGACCATCACGGGGCCAAGCGGACAGAAGCCGTCCTGTCCCTTCACGCGAAACATCGCCCCGCGGTCGGCGTGGCGGAAGTCGTGCACGCCGAAGTCATTGGCGATGGTGTAGCCCTTCACGAACTCGAGCGCGTGGGCGATCGGTACGTTGGTGCAGGTGCGCCCGATGACGACCGCCAGCTCCCCTTCGTAGTTCAGGAACTGACAGCCGCGGGGCCGCGCGACCGGCACGCCGTGCGCGGACACGGCGCCGAGCGGCTTCATGAAGTACGACGGATACTGCGGCGGCGCGGCCATCTTGTACTCCACGCACCGGCTGCGGTACGTGAGGTGCGTGGCGATGATCTGACGGGGCACGATGGGCGAGGCGTAACGCGCGCTGGCCGCCGGCACGCGCGTTCCGGTCTGGAGCACGAGCGTGTCGCCGTCGACGACCGCCGCCACGATCTGGCCGTCGTGCCACACCCGCGCGCGCGTCACCGGTGTGCCGCCTTGTCGTGCTGCGTGAGCACCTGGCCGCCGTGCACCGTGTAGGCGAACGTGAAGCGGAAGCCCTTGCCGACGGCGCGCGGCGCAATCGCCTGCAGCGGCTCGAGCGTGTTGCTCCCGAGTGTCAGTTCGGCGTCGCCTTCCCAGATGTCGGTCACCTCGCGGTCTTGACCGCCCGAGCGCACCAGTTCGAACACATCGGGCACAAGGCCATCGTAGGCAGGAAAGTGCCGCGAATTGGCCATCGGCGGCGAGTTCACGGTCGGACCTTCTGGGGAGATCCCTCGCAGGGTGACCACCGCGCGCGCAATCTCGCGACTACCCGCGGTGCAGGTGCCGGCGAATCTGGCGCCGGGTTCCAGGCGCGGGGTCGCCTTCCCGATGGGATACGTGCGCGTCATGTGCACGGCGCCGAGCTTCTTTGGGAAGCCCTGCACCCAGCCGCGATACATCGCAAAGTCCTTGTCGACCCAGATGTACACGCAGCGGCTCATCGGCTGTCCCTGGTAGGTGCAGCCGACGACCAGGAAGAACTCCTTGTACTGGCCCTGCACGGGATCGAGTAGTTCGTTGCCGCCAGTCGAGCAACACTGCCAGTCGGCGAAGATTGCCGCCACGGCGCCGGGATCGGCGGCCGGTTCCAGTTCCTTTGGCAGCAGCGCGATGACCGCCGCCGGATCGGCGTGGTACTCGACGATCAGGAAATCGCCGCAGTAGTGCCAGGGCGGCGCGGGCACGAGACTGGCGCTGCCGTCTGGAGACAAGGGCGTGGTGTAACCCTTTGGATACTGTCGCGACATCTCAGGCTCCGGTCGTGCGCCGGGCGGCATACGCGCGCGCCTCGGCGATCAGGTGGCCGAAGAGCGGCCGCTCCGCCTCGGCTTCTCCAGCCGGCAGCTTCTCAGGATGCCACTGCACGCCCAGCACACACGAGCCGTCGCGCGCCTCGACGCCCTCGATCATGCCACCTCCGTCGGTGGCCGTCACGGCCAGGGCGCCGGCGTCCGCCACGGCCTGGTGGTGAATCGTGTTCACCGCTCGCTGGCTCGCGCCGTAAATTGCCCCCAGTGTGCTGGTCGGATCGATCGCGACGTGGTGCCGCGCGGCGAGAATCTGGTCCGCCGTCATGGGCGCCATGTCGGGGTGCCCGGCACGGCCGGCGATCTCCTGATCCAGACGTCCGCCGTGGGCCACCGCCAGCACCTGCATGCCGCGGCAGATACCAAGCACCGGCAGTTGACGGGCGCGGGCGGCCCGCGCGAGCGCGATTTCCCAGGCGTCGGCGTCGAGGCGTTCATCCTTGGCCGCAAGGTTCTCGGCACCGTAGCTCCTGGGGTCGACGTCGCCGCCGCCCGACAGCAGCAACCCGTCGACGGCCTCGAGCGTGGCGTCTGGGTCGTGGCCGTGCGGCAGGATCAGCGCGAGCCCTCCAGCGGCCTGCACGGCCTGGGCGTACTCGACACCGAGCGTGTAGAGGTCCGTCTGCGGGCCGAGCGGCGTGGCCAGTGGGCGTCGCCAGGCGGTGATACCGATGCGCGGACGGCGAGTCATGGTGTGCGCGTCGCCACGAGTCAGCGGTAGGTCAGGAGATCGAGGTCAAGCACAGCGACGGCACCCGCGCCCGGCTGCGCCGCCTGGCGCCGACGACGCGCGCGATCGACTCGGCGACCTCGGGTGCGACCGGGTGCCGCGAGGCAGCCTGCAGCAGGTCTGCTGCCGTGCCGCCCCCGCCGAAGTGGCCCTTGATCACGTCCGAGAACGACTCGCCGGTGCGCTTGCGCCGGGCGAGCGCATCGTAGGCGGCCATGTCGATGGTGATGGTCTTGACGGCCATGCACTTAGCGTGCACTTATGCAGACTGTCGCGTCAAGCGGGTGGATGCGCGGCGCTGAACGTGCCCTTGCGGTGCACCACGTTCTTGACGTCGCAGTAGAAGTCGAAGCTCCAGTGCCCGCCTTCGCGGCCGATGCCCGACTGGCGCGACCCGCCAAACGGTGCCGCCAGATCGCGCACGAAGAAGCAGTTCACCCACACCGTGCCGGCCACGAGCGCGTCCGAGAGGCGATTGGCGCGACTCTCGTCGCGCGTGAACACGACGGCGGCCAGTCCGTAGTCGGTGTTGTTGGCCACCGCGACGATGTCCGCGTCGTCGGCCACCTTCTGCATCGTGAGCACCGGGCCGAACACTTCTTCGCGCAGGATCTCGGCGCCGTCGGGCACGTCCACGAGCAGCGTGGGCTCGTAGTAGAGCCCGCCGAGTGTCGGCGACACGCGGCCACCGCAGACGACGCGCGCGCCCACGGCCACGGCGCGTTCCACGTAGCCAGACACGCGTGCAAGATGCTTGGGATGAATCAGCGGCCCGACCTGGGTTGCGGGATCGCGCGGATCCCCCTGGCGAATCCCGGCGATCGCGGCCCGCAGGCGCGACGCAAACTCGTCGTAGACGGCCGTGTGCACCAGCAACCGCGTGCCCGCCAGGCACACCTGCCCGGCATTGTCGTACTGGCCGGCCGCAGTGGCCACCGCCAGGTCGAGATCCGCGTCGTCGCACACGATGAGCGGCGACTTGCCGCCCAGTTCGAAGCTCACGGGCGTGAGATTGGCGGCCGCCGCCGCGCCGATCAGTCGCGCGGTGGGCGGCGAGCCCGTGAACGAGATTCGGCGAATGCCCGGGTGGGCCACGAGCGCCGCACCGGCCTCGGGGCCGAGTCCTTGCAGCACGTTGAGCACGCCGGGCGGCAGCCCCGCTTCGAGCGCCAGGTCCGCGAGCATGGAGGCCGTGATGGGCGTCCACTCGGCCGGCTTCAACACGACAGTGTTGCCGGCGGCCAGCGCGGGCCCCACCTTCCAGGTCGCCAGCATCAGCGGCGCATTCCACGGAGTGATGAGCGCCGTGGGGCCGGCCGGGTCGTAGCACACGCGGTTATGCGCGCTTGCGGCCTCGGTATCCCACGCCGGCGCGGCGAGCGTCTCGGCCAGGTCGGCGAAGAAGCGGAGGTTGTAAGCGGCGCGCTTCATCACGCGCAGACGGCTCGCCTCGAAGAGCGACCCGTTGTTGGTGGTCTCGACCAGCGCGAGCGCTTCTACGTCGCGCTCGATGAGGTCCGCGAGGCGCCGCAGGATGGGTCCACGGCCCGCCGGACCCAGCGCCGCCCACGCCGGAAACGCGTGACGCGCCGCCTCGACCGCCTGCCCCGCCGCGACGGCGTCGCCCGCCGCGATCTCGCCAAGAGACGTGCCGTCGATGGGACTGGTCACCGGAAGCGTGCGTGCGGAGGCCACGCGACGATTGGCGATGAAGTGATCGCCAGAGACGACGTGCGGCGCAGCGGTCAGTGTGGCCATGAGGCTCCGCGAAACCTTAGCACGACGACTCCGACCGCCAGCCATCCACCACCAACCAGGAGCGCCGTGGACGAGAGGCTCCAGAGCAGGGTGGCGACAAAGCCCGCCCCCACTACCGGCAGCAGCACGAACCGCAGCCAGACTGACGGCGTGCGCTGTGGATGACGCGCCAGGCCTTCGCGCACGACGGCCGCGTGCACCACGAGAAATCCCGACAGCGCGCCGAAGTTGATGAGCGACACCACCTGCTCCAGGGTCAGGACGAACGCCAGCAGGCCGGCCGCGGCCAGCACCCCCACGGCGCCAGTCGGCACCTGACGCGTGGCGTGCACGCGGTCGAGCACGCCGTGACCGAGACCGGTGGCGCGACTGATGCCGAAGAGGAGCCGGGCTGCGCCGGCTTGTCCGGCCAGCGCCCCTGCAAACGAACCGATGAGCTCGCCCACGGCGATTACGGCGGCCAGCGCAGGTCCGCCAATAGCGGCCGCCACAGTGAAGCCGGCGGCATCGACGTTGTCGAAGACCGCCACGGGATGCGCGCGGTAGGCAGCGGCGCATACCACGATGAACAGTCCGCCCGCCACCAGGCACGTGAGCACCACGGCGCGCGGCACATCGCGCCTGGGGTCGAGCGCCTCCTCCGACAACGTCGTCACGGCGTCGAATCCCAGAAACGAGATCGCGACGATGGAGGCCGCCGCGAAGACCGGCGACCACCCGAGCGCGGCGGGATTGCTGACGGGGCCATGCCCCAACCACGCCGCGACGCCGACAAACAGCAGCAGCGCCACGATCTCGAGCGCCAGCACCACGCGGGCCGAGCGGTCGGTGCTCTCGATGCCGAGCGCGTTGAGCGCGGTGACCGTCACAAGCCACGTCACCGCCCACGTCCAGGCCGGCACGGCGGGCAGGAGCGATGCGCCGAAGATGCCGGCAATCATGACGTTGATGACCGGAATCATCACGTAGTCGAGCGCGATGGCCCACCCCGCCAGGAACCCCACGTGGGGATGCAGCACCCGCGAGGCGTAGGTGTGCACCGAGCCCGCCTCGGGAAACCAGCGCGCGAGACTTGCGTACGACAGCGCCGTGAGCAGCATGGCCATGGTGGCCACGAGATACGACACCGCGAGCCGCCCGTTCGAGAGGTTCGACGCCACGCCGTAGGTGGTGAACACGCTGATTGGCGCCACATAGGCCAGGCCGAACACCACGAGCGATGCCGGGCCGAGCGCGCGCTTGAGCGGAAGCGTGGGCGGCGTGGCGGTCAAGCGCGCCATGGTAGCGAATCGGCGGGGCCGCGTCACGGTGCGAATCCCCGGCCGCGTCCCCAGCGACCTCGAATCATCTGGCCCCGACGCGACTAGTGTCTCGTCCCGGAAGTCCTGTGAGCATCGAGGCGGGCGAGGCGCCCGTCCCGCAAGGCGCGAGGAGTGAGAATACCGCGAGTATTTGAGCGCCGAGCAACGCCGCGGGGCGGGATGCATCGCGCGCCGAATGCAACAGGATTTCCGGGACGCGACACTAGATTCGCGGTCGTGGCCGGCGGCCGGTCACATCGCCGCGCGGGCCTTCGGCAATCGCCAATAGACGATGCCGCCGGTCGCCCCGAGGGCCATGCCGATCAGGGGTTCCGTGGGTCGAAACACGGTCGCGCTCACCACGAACCCGGTCATGACCACCATGAAGATCACCGGCGTCACCGGATATCCAGGCGTCCGGTAGCCGTTCGTGTCCGGATAGCGCTTCCGGAGGGGGAAGATCGCGCCCACCATGAAGATGACCGCCACCTGCAGCGGCACGGTCGAGAAGTTGACCAGCCGCGAGAACGACCCGAAGAACCACAGGGCGGCAAGC
>JANMDX010000178.1:0-5569 GCA_031376505.1 Acidobacteriota bacterium | reverse complement strand
GCAGCCAGCCCCAGCGGCCGACCGCGATGCTCAGGTCGCGATCGGTGTGCCAGCCATCGTCGGTGTCCACACGCCGTGCGGGCCGTGACGCGCGCAGTGCCGCCACGAGCGCCGTGAGGAGCGTGCTCTGCGAGGTCCAGGCCTCGCTCCAGAAGGACCATTCGGCCGTGCCGCCGACTTGCAGGCGCGCGGACGCCGCCGCGCTCCACACCGAGGGCGAGGGCGCCGCCCACGGCAGCGTCGTCACGTGGGTGGACGTCGCGACATCGGGTGGCGAGAGCAAGCCACGCGCACGTCCGTACAGGCGCGCCACCGGCTGAATCATGTGCAGCCAGGCGATGAGGCCGCGATACTGCAGGCGGCTGCGGGCGGTCGAATGCGCGCCGATAGCGGGCAGGCCCGACAGGTCGGAGGCCGCGGCAAACGTGATGCAGCGGACCGCCGTGATGACCCACCCGATGATGCCGGCGGCCAGCAGTAGCGTGCTGGCGTCGCCAGGCCGCACCAGAAGGCCGAGCGCTCCGGTCAGGAGCAGCGCGGTCGTCGCCAGCATCCAGGCCGGCGAGTGCGGCAGGAACTTCAGCGGATGCACGTCGGTGCTGTAGACCGAGGGGAACGCCGCCGTGCCCCACACCCCGGTGTTCACGCGACGGCCGGCCAGCGCGCGCACAAACGGCAGCGAACTGTAGATCCGTCCGCGCCACAGCATCTGGCCGCGCACGAATTTCTCGGGGTGGTGCGCATCGAGCCAGGTCTCGCCTTCGCCGTAGCCCGCCTGCTGCCGCCAGTACGACTTCACCGAACGGCGGTGGTGATGCCAGACGAGGGCCGACGGGGCAAAGCCAATGGTGAGCCCCTTGGCCTGCAGGCGCCAGCAGATGTCGACGTCGTCGCCCGCCCGCAGGTACACCGGGTTGAAGCCGTCGATCGACATCAGCGCCTCGCGGCGAAACGCCATGTTGCAGCCGGGCACGTGCTCCGCGACGCGATCGTCGAGCAGCACATGAGTGGGGCCGCCAGGCGCGCGCGCCACGCACTGCGCCACCCAGGGGTCGTCGGCCGGCACCACGTTGGGGCCACCCGAACCGACCACGTTCGACGTCACAAACGGCTGCACGAGATAGCTCAGCCAGTCGGGATCGACGCGCACATCGGCATCGGTGTAGGCCACGATCTCGCCGGTCGCGTGCGCCAGCCCCACGTTGCGGGCGGCCGACAGCCCACCATTTGGAATCGAGATCAGACGCACATCTGAGAACGAGGCGGCAATCGACGCGGTCTCGTCGCGCGAGCCGTCGTCCACGACGATGACCTCGACGCGCGGATACGTGAGCGCCTGAAGTGACGCGAGGCAATCGCGCATCGTGTCGGCGGCGTTGTAGGCGCAGACGACGACCGACACGGTGGGCCACGCCGCGCGCTCTTCATCCGAAAACGGGGCGGCCGCAAACGCCTGCGCCACCGCAACCAACGCGGGCTTGGGCTGACGGTCCGCATCGACGAGGCCAAACTTCCAGTCGTCGACCGTGTGACCGCCGCGCCACCACTGGTCGGTCCACGAGAACGCCACGGCGCCGGCGGCGCCTTCGGCAAACGCGGTGCGCAGATGCATCGAGGTAATGTGGGCCTGCCCTTCGAGCCCTTCGCGAAGGCTGTCGGCGCCGGCCTCGGCCAGCAGCAGCGGCTTGTACCCCGCCAGATGCTGCAACCGCCCCAGGTACGCGCGCAGATCGGCGTCGCGGTGCAAATACACGTTGAACGCACACACGTCGAAGTGGCTGACGTCGAGGTGCTCAGTCGGCGGGAAGTTCACGTAGGTGACGAGGGTGTTGGGCGCGACCGACTTCACGTCGTCGTATAGTTCCCGCAGGAAGCGCTCGACCCGCGCATGCCCGTGCCAGCGCACCACCGCGGGCGGGATCTCGTTGCCCACCGCCACCATCAACGTGGCGGGATGCGCCGCGACGCGGCTCGCGGCCTCGACGACGGTGCGACGCACCTCTCTGGTGAGCGCCGGATCGTCGAGAAACGCGATGTGCTGCGACCAGGGAATGCCCGCCATCACGTGCAGGCCGTGACGGGCCGCGCCGTCCAAGAGCGAAGGTGGCGGCACCGTGTAAGTGCGCACGGTGTTCAGGCCGGCTGCGGCCATCATCGCAAAGTCGCGATCGACGCGGTCCTCTGGCGGGAACTGCAGGCCTTCGGCATCGGGCGCGAAGGTGCCGTACGCCACCCCACGGACGAGGAAGCGACATCCATCGAGTTCGAGGAACTTGCCTTGCACGCGTGGAACCGAGGTCATGCGAATAGGTCTCGTGACCAGATTATTCTATCGCCCCTCTCCTTTCAGCGGTGTCACTTCGCAGGCATCGACGGGCCACCGTGTGGCATCAAGGAGCCCGCCGGTGGGCCGATTACCCCGGCATGACGGTCAACGGCACCTTCCAAGCGTTCAGCTACACGGCCCTGCGCCTCACGATCAACGACCGGCCGTCCGCCAGCCCAACGACCGGGCGCACGGCAGCCCCAGCTGTGGTCGAGCCGGATCGGGTCACGCTTTCGGCCGGTGCCAGCGCCGGAGCTGGTCCCGCCGAGGCGGAACCGGCCAGCGCCGCGACCCCCGGGGCGGACCTCGCGACCGGGCCGGCTGAGCAGGAGCCGTCGTCGCGCACACAACGGCGGGCGGATGCGCTGTTTGGCGCGCTCGACGCCGACCAGGACGGCGCCATTACCGAACAGGAGTTCACCGAGGGCGCGATTGCCCTGCTGCGGCGCGCCGGCGACCGGCGACGGGTGCACGGCAACGACAGCGACAGCGCCGAGCGGGAGGCGCGCGGCGTGCGCCGGCTGGAGCGCAAGCTCGAGAGGGCGTTCGGCCGTGTCGACGCCAACGACGACGGCGCCATCGACCAGCAGGAACTGACGACCGCGCTGGCGCAGGTGGCCAAGCGCCGCGGGGATCGGTCGCCGGTGCCTCCGGCCGAACCGCCGCCCCCGCAGGACCCGGCCCAGCCGACGCAATCCGGCACGACCATCACCTTCACCTTTACGTACGTGTCAGTCGCCGTGCAGCGCTACACCTCGCTGCAGCCGCCGAAGGACGTCACACCCGAGGCCGCGAAGGACGCGCCGACCCGGTCACTCGAGGCGCCCGCCGTGGCGACCGGGACCGTGTCCGCGGTCGCAGCGCTCGAGCCGCGGCGCGCGGCGTAAGCTCGCCGACGGGGCCCCTGACGTCGCCGTGCTACAGTGCGGCCGATGTCGACCGCACCCCTACGCCAGCTCCAGTCCGAAGACGTGCTCGAGGCCCTGCGCGGCCTGCGCGCGAAGCAGCCCGTGAAGTACTGGGCGTTCTATTCCAGTCAACTCGGCGGTATCGTGACCGACCCGGCACTGATGGTGCTGCCGTTTGACGACCACATGGTGCACCGCGGTCACGGCATCTTCGATACCGCCGGCCTGGTCGACGGCAAGATCTACGACCTCGAAGCCCACCTCGACCGGTTCCTCGCCTCAGCCGACCGTTCGAAGCTGCGCCTGCCCGGCACGCGCGCCGAGATGCGCGAGATCATCGTGCGCACGGCGGCCGCCGCCGGCCAGCAGAACGGCGCGATCCGCTACTGGCTGTCGTCGGGCCCGGGCAGTCTCGAACTGAGTCCCGTGCCCGGCGCCGATCCCGGGTTCTTCGTGATGATCTTCGGCGGACTCAGCTATCCCGAGCGGTGGTACACCGAAGGCCTCAAGGTGATGACGACCACCTACCCGATCAAGCCGGCGCTCTACGCCATTACGAAGAGCACCAACTACCTGCCCAATGTGCTGATGCAGATGGAAGCCAAGGCGGTCGGTCTCGACAACGGCGTCTTCCTCGACGCGGCGGGCAACGTGGGCGAAAGCTCGAACATGAACGTGGCGTTCGTGACCAGGGACGGCGTGCTGCGTCACCCGAAGTTCGACCACATCCTGTCGGGCTGCACCTCGCTCCGCTTGCTCGCGCTGGCGCCCGCGCTCGTGGCCCGTGGCCTCATCACGGCAGTCGAGGTGTGCGACATTCCCGTGGCCGACGCCCGCGCCGCGCGCGAGATGATGCTCATCGGCAGCTCGATCAAGGTGGCGCCGATTGTCGAGTGGGACAAGGCGCCGATCCATGACGGCAAGCCCGGCCCGGTGACCAAGGCGCTCCTCGAGCTGCTCGACCAGGACATGAGGAACGGACACGACCGGATCACGGCGATGGCCTAGTCATGCCAGCTGCGGTGGCGCCGTCGTCTCGATCGGATCACCGCCTCGCATCGCTTGACGTGTTGCGCGGCCTGATCATGGTCGTGATGGCGCTCGACCACGTCGGGCTCTTCGTCGGCCGTTTTCATTCCAACGAGATGTGGGCCGGCGCGTGGACCCGGTATGCGAGCACGCTGCCTTTCCTGACGCGCTTCGTCACGCACTTCTGCGCGCCCGGGTTCTTCTTCCTGATGGGCGCGGGTCTGAGCCTGATGGCGCACGCGCGCGCGGCACAGGGCTGGAGCCGGTGGCGCGTGGCGCGCGCCATCGCGACGCGCGGGCTGCTGCTCATCGTCGTGGCCACGCTGCTTGAAGTGCCGGCCTTCCTTCTCGGCATCCTGAGCGGACCGCCCAATCCCGCGTCGAACCCTGAATTCGCCATTCCCGGGGCGACCCAGCCGCGGTGGGTACTGACCGTGCTGTTCGCACTGGGCGCGTCGATGGCCATCAGCGCAGCGCTGATCCACCTGCGCGCCTGGATGTGGGCGCTGCTGGCCGCCGGTGCGCTGCTCGTCACGGCACTGACCACACCAGGGCCCGAACACTTCGACACGAGCTACGGCTTCGTGCGCACCGTGCTGCTGCTCTCGCGCTGGAGTCACGGCGTGTGGTCGCAGTATCCGATCGTCCCGTGGTTCGGCACGGCGGCCCTCGGCATCCTCTTCGGGCGCTGGCTGGCGCTGGATCGTCGCACCGCCCTCGCGAGTGCGCCGTGGTTAGGCCTGGCAGCCGTAGCCGTGGCCATCGGGCTGCGCGCGGCGGGCGGATTCGGCAACCTGCGCCTGCCTCGCGACGAGTCGTGGATCGAGTTCCTGAACCTCGTCAAGTATCCGCCGTCGCTCGTCTTCACGTTGCTGACGGTGGGCGGCAACCTGCTGCTGCTGGCAGGCATCGAACGCGCGCAACTGGTCGCCACGGCGTTGGGTCGCACGCTGCGGGTGTTTGGACAGGCGCCCCTGGCGTATTACATCGCGCACCTGTGGCTGTTTGCCGCCGTGGGCGCTCTGTGGTTCCGCGCGGGCACCGGCTACGCGACGGTGTATCTCGTGTGGCTTGCGGGCCTGGTGCCGCTCTATGTCGTGGCGCGGAGCTTCGGCGCGTTCAAAGCGCGGCGGCCCGCCGAGTCGCTCTGGCGCCTGTTCTGAGTGACGACGAGCCCAACGGTCACCACCGACGACGTCCGCCGCATCGATGTCGAGGGCGTGTGACGCCGTACCTGCTCGACACGAACGTGCTGATTGCGCTGCTGTGGCCCAGTCACGAACGCCATGCGATGGCCGTGAAGTGG
>JANMDX010000164.1:0-11746 GCA_031376505.1 Acidobacteriota bacterium | reverse complement strand
GTAGAGCGTCACATCGAAGATGCCGTCGCCCATCGGCTTGATGCTGACGCGTTCATCTTCCTCCACGTACGGCCACGGCATGGTCTTCACGAGCAGCGTCACCACGTGTTCGTGCAGCACCTTGTTGTAGCGCAGGTTGTGAGCGAGCGCGGGCGGCGTGCCACTTGGCTGCGCGGTCATGAACACGGCCGTGCCGGGCACGCGAGCCGGCGGGTGGTCTTCGAGCCGCGCGAGAAAGGCGTCGAGCGGTTCGGATCGGGCCGAGAGTCGGTTGGCCACCACACGCCGTCCCGTTTTCCAGGTAGTCATGAGCGTGAAGATCAGCCCGCCGATGACCAGCGGCAGCCAGCCGCCCTGCGCAATCTTGAGGGCGTTGGCGCCGAAGAACAACAGATCGACAGAGAGAAACAGGCCAGTGATGCCGAAGACCAGCGCCTTGGGCCACTTCCACCGCTCGATGGCCACGGTGTGCAGCAACAGCGCGGTGATGATCATCGTGAGCGTGACGGCGATGCCGTAGGCGGCCGCCAGGCTCGACGAGGTCTTGAAGCCAATCACGATGGCGAGTGTGGCCACCATCAGCGCCCAGTTGACCTGGGGCACATAGATCTGGCCGGCCTCGGCCGAGGAGGTGTGGTCGATGGCCATCCGCGGTGAGTAGCCCAACTGCACCGCCTGCTGCGTGAGCGAGAACGCGCCCGAGATGAGCGCCTGCGAAGCGATGATGGCCGCGAACGTGGCCAGCACCACCATGGGCAGAAGCAGCCAGCCCGGCGCCATCAGGAAGAAGGGATTGGCCGCCGCCGCGGGGTTTCCGATGAGCAGGGCGCCCTGGCCGAGGTAGTTGAGCACCAGCGCCGGCAACACGAGCGCGAACCACGCCAGGCGGATCGGCCGCTTGCCGAAGTGCCCCATGTCGGCATAGAGCGCCTCGCCGCCCGTCACGACCAGGAACACCGCACCGAGCACCGCGACGCCGTGACGGCCGTGCTCCTGGAAGAACGTGACGGCGTGGCGCGGATCCACGGCGGTCAGCACGACCGGCATCGTCGACAGCCACCCCACGCCGAGCACGGCGATGACCGCGAACCACACCAGCATCACCGGCCCAAAGAGCCGTCCGACACGATCCGTGCCGTGGCGCTGGATCGCGAAGACGCCGATGAGGATAGCGACGGTGATCGGCACGACGTACTGCTCGAAGACCGGCGTGGCCACGTTCAGCCCCTCGATGGCGCTCAGCACCGTGATGGCCGGCGTGATCATGCCGTCGCCGTAGAGGAGCGCGGCGCCGAAGATGCCGAGCAGCACCAGCACCGGCGTGCGCCCGCCGGGGCCGTCACGCGCCGGCAGCAGCGCCGTCAGCGCCAGGATGCCGCCCTCGCCGTGGTTGTCGGCGCGCATCACGATGGCCACGTACTTCAGTGAGATGACGAGGAGCAGGGAGTAGATGATGAGCGACAGCACCCCCAGCACGTTGTCCTGGGTGGGCGGCACCGAATGCGAGCCGAAGAAGCACTCGCGCATGGCGTAGAGCGGGCTCGTGCCGATGTCGCCGTAGACCACGCCGAGCGCGGTCAAGGCCAGGGGCAACAGCTGTCGTTCGTGACTGGCGTGGGAC
Source organism: Acidobacteriota bacterium (assembly GCA_031376505.1). Taxonomy (GTDB): domain Bacteria; phylum Acidobacteriota; class Vicinamibacteria; order Vicinamibacterales; family UBA2999; genus CADEFD01. The sequence continues at coordinate 10,125 of JANMDX010000164.1, read as the reverse complement.
ACGGGGCTCCGGAGTATTCCGTACCTGGGCGAAACAACCAGTGTGATACCAACCCTGCGGCTTGTAAAGGCACGGCGGCCCGCCAATTGCACCCATCGCATCTCTGGATGTGGAGCCGCATGAGACAATGCGCCCACTTCTGGGGAGGCGGCATGACGCGACGGTTCGTAGTCTGGGTTCCACTCTTGCTGGTCGGCCTGACCGTGCTGGGCGCGCAGGCGCCGCGCGTGCACGAACTGGTGCTGGCCCCGGCCAACGTCCATTGGGGCTACTACGACGCGAAGGTCGCGCCGGTGTTGCGCATCGCGTCGGGCGAGCGCGTTCGGGTTGAGACCATGGTAGCGGGCGGACTGCAGCGGCTCAGGCTGGCCGGCGTGGCCGAAGCCGATATCCCGGATGCGCTGAAGGCGGTCGAGCAGCGCGTCACCGACCGTGGGCCCGGGGCCCATCCCATGACGGGCCCGATCTTCATCGAAGGCGCCGAGCCCGGCGACATGCTCGAGATCCGCGTGCTCGCCATCGACTTCCTGCACAACTATGGTGTGAACGCCTTTGCGCCCGGTGGCGGCACGCTGCCCGACGAGTTCCCCTACGCGAAGCTGAAGTTGCTGCGCTGGCCTGCTGGCGCGACCTCCGTCGAGTTTGCGCCCGGCATCACGCTGCCGCTCGCGCCGTTCTTCGGGTCCATCGGCGTGGCGCCGCCACCGCTGGCCGGACGCATCTCGAGCCGCCCGCCTGGATGGCACGGCGGCAATCTCGACAACAAGGACCTCGTCGCCGGTTCCACGCTCTATCTGCCCGTGCACGTGGCTGGGGCGCTGCTGTCGGTGGGCGATGGGCATGCCATGCAAGGACACGGCGAGGTGACGGGCACCGCGCTCGAGACGTCGTTGCGCGGCACCTTCGAGGTGCGCCTGCTCAAGGGGCGGCGGCTGCGGTGGCCGCGCGCCGAAGCGCCGACCCACTACATCGCCATGGGGCTTCACGAAGACCTCGACGAGGCCACCAAGCTGGCCGTGCGCGAGATGATCGACTGGCTGGTCACCGAGAAGAAGATGAGCGCCGACGACGCCTACATGCTGTGCTCGCTCTCGGGCGACCTGCATGTCACGCAGGCCGTGGACGCCACCAAGGGCGTGCACCTGTCGCTGGCAAAGTCGCTGTTTCGCTGACGGGCCGGCGAAACCCGTTCACCCGGGTGGCCGAAATCCCGCCGCCGGGCCTTCGCCCGGAAAAATCTCGGGGGGGTGGGGAAACCCTCGTGTGGCCGATGTGCCGTCCCGTCGATCTGGCAGATTTCCCGTGTGTTTCACCGGAGTTCGAGCTCTTCCGCGCGGCATCGCCCTTGCACCCGCCCCTGACAGTCGACCGTCAATTTCTTGTCAGCACCACTGGCAGGGTCGGCAAGGCAGGAGCGGATCATGGGACGTCTTGGCAATTGGGCGGTCGCGCTCGCCACCCTTGTGGCCATGGCCAGCGTCGGCATCAAGGCGCTCGGCGAGCCACAGACCGGCGGCACCGCCGTGGCGCTGAGCTCCGCGGCCGCGACCGCGGCGCCGGCTGCTCCGGCGCGCACCCTGCCGGCAAGCGCTGCGCCCGCATCGGCCCAGCAAGCACCGGCCTCGGGCTACGTGGGCGCCGAGACTTGTGTGGGCTGCCATACGGGCTACGACGGCACCGTGGAACGCACCAAGCATGGCTTCAAGGGCAACAGTCGCACGCCCATGGCGCAACAGGGTTGCGAGTCGTGCCACGGCCCGGGTGAGGCACACGCGAGCGACCCCGAGAAGGTCAAGCCCGTGCAGTTCGACAAGGTCACCGCCAAGGTGGCCAACGGGCAGTGCCAGAGCTGCCACAACCGCGGCGAACACGCGCTCTGGGACGGCAGTCAGCACGAAAACCGGAATGTGAAATGTGCCGATTGCCACAGCGTCCACTCCAGCCAGGGCGAGAAGCTGATGCGCGCCAAGACGCAGCAACTCACCTGCGCCAAGTGCCACCAGACCATCACCAACAAACAGCAGCGCTTCAACCATATGCCGGTGCGCGAAGGCAAGATGCAGTGCTCGTCCTGCCACAACGTCCACGGTTCGGTGAACGTGAAGCTGCTGCGCGCGGGCACGACGGTAGACCAGAGCTGCACCAGTTGCCATACCGAGAAGCGCGGTCCGTTCCTGTGGGAGCACGCGCCGGTGGTCGATAGCTGCACCACGTGCCACGACTCGCACGGCAGCAACAACGACCGCATGCTCGTGTCGAAGCTGCCCTTCCTCTGCCAGCGGTGCCACGTGACGTCGCGGCATCCTCCCACCGTCTACGAGGGATTCACCCTGCAGACCTCGCAGAACGCGAACAAGATGGTCGGCAAGTCCTGCGCCAACTGCCACCAGCAGGTGCACGGGTCGAATCACCCGAACGGCAAGTTCTTCTTGCGGTGATTGGGAGGCATGCCATGCGCACCAGACTTGTATCCACGATAGCGGCGCTGCTGCTGGCCTCGGCGTCGGTCGCTCGGGCCCAGACGCCGCCCACCAAGCCGGAACCCCCGGCCAACGTGCCGTCGCTCGGTCTGTTTGACGTCGGCTTCCGCGGGGGCGATATCAAGGGCGACGAGGCCCGCTTCGAGCGCTACCGCGACCTGCGGCCAGGCGCCGCCACGTGGTTCGAGGTCAACCGGCGTGCCGAAAAATACCGGTTCAAGGCCGACGCGTTCAACGTGGGCTACCGCGACCAGAGCTACAACGGTTACTACACGAACGGGAAGCTCTCGGTGAACGGGATGTTCGACTCGATCCCGCTCAACTATCTCTACGACGCGCCGCTCATCTGGACGGGTGACGGCCAGGGCCGCTTCACCCTTCCCGTGGCGCTGCGCCGGGCCGTCGAAGGACCGACCAACGCCGCGGCCGACGGGACGGCGGTGGGCGTGCCGTGCGCGCCGGGCTCGGGCCCCACCACCTGCAATGCCACCACGGCCGCCCAGGCCATCGCCAACCGGTCGATCTACAACACGATCATCCAGAGCGACGACATCCGCGTGAAGCGTGAGATCTTCGACGTGAAGATCGGCTACATCGCCACGCCGGCGTTTGGCTTCAACGTGGATTACCAGTCCACGGGCCGCACCGGCTCGATGCCGTGGAACGCGTCGTATGCGTTCAACAACGCGAACCAGCTGCCCGTGCCGATCGATCAGCGCAACAACGAACTCAGGGTGGGCACCGAGTGGGTCAACACCAAAGGCATGGTGCGCGTGGACTACTGGGGCAGCTACTTCAGCAACGACATCCAGACGCTGACCTGGGATAATCCGATTCGCGCCACCGACTTCAACAACGGCCTGCTGCCGCCCCTGGGTCCGTTCGATCCGAGCGGCTACAGCAACGGCAACGGCCCGGCTGTGGGTCAGGCGGCGCTGTGGCCAAGCAACACGCTCAACTCGTTCGGTCTCACCGGGATGTACAAGGCGCTGCCCAAGACCACCGTCAATGGCAACGTGCAGCTGACCTACATGCGGCAGAACGAATCGCTGCTGCCGTGGTCGCTCAACTCGTCGGTGAACAACCCAGCAGTGCTCGCCGCGTTCCCCGGGCTGCGCGCCTTGCCGCGCACGTCGGCCGAGGCGGCGGTCAATGGCCTGAACGCGCTCGTGAACGCGACCAGCCGCCCCACCAAGTACCTGACACTACAGGCGCGCTACCGCTACAACCAGCACGACAACCGGACGCCGCACTTCAACGGCAGCGAGTACGTGCGGTTCGATTCGGTGCCCGAGGACTTCGTCGACGACCCCACGACCGAGGACGTCGAAGGCTACTCGGAGTACTTCCACATCACCCGTAAGAATCTCGACGCGAACGCCACGTTCGGGCTCCACCAATACGGGTCGATCCGCGTCGGCTATGCCAACGAGAAGTTCGATCGCGAGGGCCGCGGCTTCAGCGCGGTGTCTGAGAACACGCTGCGGCTCGTCTATGACGCGACCCTGTTCGAGAAGCTGACCGTGCGGGCGATGTTCGACAACTCCCGCCGGCGCGGCGATGGCTTCATCCTGAGCGGCATCGACTACGACAGCGGACCCGGCGGCACCCAGCCCGGCCTCCGGTACTACGACGAGGCAGACCGCGACCGCGCCAAGGGCTCCGTCGTGCTCACTGCGAATCCGGTGGATGCGGTGGGCGTGTTCGTGCAGTTTGCCACCACGCGCGACACGTTCCTGGCCGACGAGTCCATTCCCGCCGGACGTGAGCAGTTCGGCTTGCTCAGCCAGGACAGCAACGCGGTCATTGCCGGCGTGGACGTCAGCCCCAACGACACCGTGCACTTCGGTGCCAGCTTCGGCCGCGACACGTTCGACGCGCTGCAGAAGTCGCGTAACGCGAACCCGCCGCCCGATCCGACCTGGACCGACCCGGCGCGCAACTGGACGCTCGACAACAAAGAGGTCGTGAAGACCTACATGGCCTATCTCGACCTCGAGGGGCTGGCAAACGCGAAGGCCACTCTGCACTTCAGCTACGAGCGCAACGACTCCGACAACGGGTTCAACTACGGCGGCCCGCGCATCGCGGTCCTGCAGTCCACCAACGCGTTCATCCCGCTCCCGAACGTGGTGAACGAGTGGAACCGCTTCACGGCAGACGTGAAGTACTTCTTCACGCCGAAAGTCGGCGTGGGCCTGGGCTACTGGTTCGACAAGCTCGACGTCACCGACTGGGCGACCATCGACTCGAACGGCCCGCAGGCCTTCAACGCTGCGACCGGCGTACCGCGCATCGACTGGCTCGGCGGGCTCATGACCGGCTACGGCAACCGTCCCTACGAAGGCAGCCGGGTGTTCGCGCGACTGCTGTATCGGTTCTAATCGCTCCGCGCTCCGGGAACCAGATCAGGGCGGCCAGGTGGCCGTCCTGGGCCGCGTACGGCTGTACCGGGGGTCGTGAGGGCGTGCGGATCGGGTCGCGCCCGGTCAGGCGCCTGGGGTTGAGATGCGGTCGAGGTCGTCCCGGCCCGCCACGACGTTCCAGCACATCAGCTCGTACTGCGCGATGTGCTGCTGGTGGAAGGGATCGCCGTCGCGAATAGCGTCCAGTTCGCGCTGCGGGTTCTGGTCCGACACCTTGAGCAGGAAGATGCCGCCGTAGCGCGGGTCCATCGGGCCGGCTGCAATCAGCTTGCCCTCGGCCTTCAACTGGCGCAGGTAAGCGCGGTGCGGTTCGGTGGCCGCGATGACTTCCTCGATCGGCCGACGGTAGCGGACAATGGCGATGGCATACATGGCCGCAGATTATTCCACGGGTCAGACGCGCGCGATCTGCGGCAAGTGGTCGAAGTGCGCATCGCGAGCGTGCAGGGCCAGATTGTGCTGCAGCACGAGTGCGGCGATCCACATGTCGTTGGTGGGAATGGGCGTGCCCTGCGTGCGCAGCTGGCGGAAGACGGTTGCGTAGTGGTGCGTGGTCTGCTCGTCTGGATACACCACCTCGACGCCGTCCTTCAACAGGATGCGGCGCAGGACACGCTCGTTGTCCACCTGCCGGCGTCCGTTCGCGAATCCAGCCCGCAGCTCGCCGATGACGACGAACGGGAAGATCACGGCATCGGCCTCTTCGAGCAACGCGACCGTGCCTCTCAGTCCGCGGCAGAGGTCGACGTAGCGATTCGTGTCGACGGCCACCTTCACCGCCAGAGGGCCTCATCCACCTGGTCTTGCGCCGCAATCGCCGCGTCGAAGCCCTTGTCGTCCTTCCAGGTCGAGGCGATGTCGTCGAAGCTCCGCCGCCGGCGCGGCACGGCAACCGTGCCGGCGCCTTCCGCCAGCGTCTCCACGGCGACCTGGTTCAGACTCAGGCCGGTGGCCTTCGCGCGCCGGCGGAGGGCGGCATCGAGCCCCGGTGGAATGGCCCGGATGGTGTACTGCATGCAGTCAGTATAGGCAGCGCAGGCACTTTGTGCAATCATCTGGCCGGTCATGATCCGCATCCTCGTTACCGGCGGCACGTTCGACAAGGAGTACGACGAAGTGCGCGGGCGGTTGTACTTCAAGGACACGCACGTGCAGGAGATGCTGGCCAAGGGCCGCTCGCGCGTGCCCGTATCGATTCGCACGCTGATGATGATCGACAGTCTCGACATGACCGAGGCTGATCGGGCGCTCGTGGTGGAGCAGTGCCGGCACAGTGCGGAAGATCGCGTCGTCGTCACCCACGGCACCGACACGATGGTCGAGACGGCGCGGGCCATCGCCGCCGCGGCCCTTTCGGGCAAGACCGTCGTGCTCACGGGCGCGATGATTCCCTACGCGTTCGGCAGTTCCGATGGTCTCTTCAACCTGGGCAGCGCGCTCAGCTTCGCGCAGGTGCTGCCGCCGGGGGTCTACGTGGCCATGAACGGCCAGTGCTTCCGCTGGGACGAAGTACGGAAGAACCGCGACACGGCCGTGTTCGAGCGGTTGTGAGCGCAGGCGCACCTGCAAGAGCCTTACGCGCCTCGTGCTATAACCCGTCGGGGCATGTGGTGAGGCGTCGCATCGGGATGATCGGCGTGGGAGTCGTGTTGGCAGCGGTGGTGGCCGCCGCCAGGCTGCCAGTACCGGCCGCAGCGCAGACGGCGCTCAACTGGAGCGCCGATGACGGTGCCCGGATCGAGGTCTTGAAGCGCACCGGTGACCACATCGAAGGCGAGCATCTCGTGCTGTGGTTCCCGGCGTCGCTGGCGCGACCCGACGCGGAAGCCCTGGTGACGCGTCTTGATCCCGCCGTCGCTGGCTTGTGGCGTCGCGTGGGCATCCACGAGTGGCAAGCCGTGCCCAAGGGCAGGATTACCTACTACCTGAGCGACGACGTGTTTGTCGCATACGCCTCCGGTCGATCGGCCGTGTTCGTGCCAATGGCTCGGGTGAAAGACGGACGCGCGCCGTTCCTGCACGAGGCCACGCATGAACTGCTGGCGTCGACGCGGGTCGGGCTGCCGGGCACCGCAGGCGCGCTGCCCGTGCGCCGGCCGCTGTGGTTGACCGAGGGGCTGCCCGACTACGTGGCGCGGCTGGTCGCAGCGGAGCTCGGCATCACGGAAGAAGGGCCGTTTGCGACGCCGGATCTGGCCAGCGTCGACCGCGTGTGCGCAGCGCGCGCGCGCACGCACGGTCGATGGCACCACGATGCTGGCGTTTGTGGGCACGGCCGCGCGACCGGACGTGCTGTTCACGACCGATCGCGCCCGGTTCGCCCCGACGTTCTACGCCTGCGCCTTCTCGTTCACGACGCATCTCGCCGCGCGCGTCGGCCTGGACGCGCTGGTCGGCCTCTTTGCGCTTCCGCCAGCCGAGATGGGCGCACGTCTCGAGGCCATGACTGGACGGCCGCTCGCCGAGGTCCGCGCCGCCTGGCTCACCGCGACGCTCGGGGCCCAGTAGAGGAACCCCCATCAATGGCTGACAAACCGCCGATGTGTCCAGGCACTTGGTTGTTCGGTAACGCCAAGTCCCTGCTCGCCGACACCGCCGGCACACTGACCCGCGCCTACGAGCACGAGGGTCCGATGTTTCGCATTCGCGCGGCGTGGCGGCAGTACACGGTCATTGCGGGCCCCGAAGCGAGCGAGTTCATGGCGCAGGGCCTCGACAAGGCGCATCTCTCGCGCGAGCGCCTGTTCGGCAGCATCGCGAAGGAGTTTGGGCCGTGCGACCCTGTGCTCAAGGAGATCGGGCCAAAGCACGCGCGGCTGCGCTCACCGCTGGCGGTGGCCTACTCGCGCCAGGTGGCGTCACCCCACGTGCCGGCGATGCTCGACGCGGTCCGCCAGCACGTCCGGTGCTGGCCTGCCGGCACAGCGCGGAGGACCGCATCGTCGTCACCCACGGCACCGACACGATGGTCGAGACGGCGCGGGCCATCGTCGCCGCCGGGCTCGCGACCAAGACCGTCGTGCTCACCGGCGCGATGATCCCGTATGCGTTTGGCAGCTCCGACGGCCTCTTCAACCTGGGTAGCGCGCTCAGCTTCGCGCAGGTCCTGCCGCCTGGCGTCTACGTGGCCATGAACGGCCAGTGCTTCCGCTGGGACGAAGTTCGGAAGAACCGCGACACGGCCACCTTCGAACGGGTCTGAGCGGGCGCGCGTCCGTGGCCTGGCCCGTCTCGCCCCGCGCCGGGCTCTCCAGCCGCCCGAGCGGGTCCTGACCGGGATGTCAGCACGGCCGCAATGTGGTCGAGCCGCGCGGTCGCGTTGCCGGGCAGCCAGCTGCCCGGGCAGGTCGGCGCTTTGTCGGCCATGTTCACGGGATACGGGTGGGCAGCTCCGCACTAAAGGGCGGACGGCTACGAGACCCGCGGGCCGGTCCACCGCGTGCTGCTCGGGGCATCCCGCCTGGCCGATCGCGACGGCCTGCTGGTCACCAACGACCAGATGAACCTGGCGGCCCGGCCGGTGCCGCCATGGGCCATGCTCGCGCGCGTGGAGTCCGGCGTAAGATACTGGCCGCCATGCGCTCCAGATTCCGCGCGGCCGTTGCCGCGGCCACCGCCGTCGCCGTCCTCGCGCCCGGCGCGGCGCAGCCGCAGGCGCAGCGTCCCACCGCCACCTTCCGCCTGATCGTCGAGGCGCCGACCCGCACTCGGGTTGACTTCGAGCGCGCCGCCAAAGACGGTTTCACCTGCGCCGCGGTGGCGCGCCCGGTGCCGCCGCTGCTGCCGAGCAACGTCGTGGTGCTGCTCACCAGACCTGCTGGATCGCGTGGGCCGGCGCCGGCCATGACGGTGGTGACGGCCCGAGCGGCCGCCCTCGACACCTTCCAGGACGCGCTCAACAAGGTCGCCGCGACCGGCTTCCGGGTGTGTGGCCTGACGCTGACGCAGCCCGAGTTCGATCGCTCGAACATCGCCACGCTGGTGGCGGTCATGAGCCAGGTCGACGGGCCGCCGCCGGAGTACCGCGTGCTGCGCACCCGCCTTCAGCCGGGCCGCCAGTGGGAGCCGCTCGAGCAGAGCGCCGCCGCCGGCTTCCTGGTGTCGCAGGTGATGCCGCGGCCACAACCGTCCGGCGCCGACAGCGGCGAGATGCTGCTGCTGGCCGAGAAGACCGCGGACACGCCGCCTTCGGCCTACACCCTCGTCTTCGCCGAAACGGCGCAGGCCCTCGAGAGCGCGCTGGCCGGCCGGGCGAAACAAGGCTACCGCCTGCAGGGCCTGTGGCCCGCCGGGGCCCGCCTCAACGCGCTGATGGCCAGACCCCTGAGCGGCGTCTGGCCGGGCTCGCGCGACTACCGCGTGGACGAACGCCCGCAGCTGCGTCTCAGCGCCATCGACGGCGAACCGGTGGGGCTCGTGCGCCGCGGCGGCGGCGTGGTCACTGTCCACGACCAAGAACGCCGTTCCGAGAGCACGCTCACGAGCGGCGAGATCCTCGACGTGGCGCGCCGCCCGATCCTCGAACCGCGGACCGAAACGCGGCTGGTGGAGAAACTCGACAGCGACGGTGGCCGCGGCTACCAGCCGTTCGAGTTCACGCTGCGGCCCGGGCCGCGCGACCAGGCGCTGGTCGACGTGGTGCTCCTGCGGCCGCCAGCGCCGTGAGTCGGCCGGCGTGGCGCCGCGCCGGCTCAGCGGCGCCGGCTCAGCGGCGCCCGCCGACGAGGAACAGCTGGTCCTGCCGCTTGAGCGCCCACCGCGCCTTGCCATTGGCGTCGATGATCATGTCCTCTTCCTGCGCCATGCGCACGGGTTGACCACCCCATTCCGGCACCGGCGTCGTGGCCTGCAGCTCGATCGAGAACCACATCGACGGCACGACCTTGGCGTCGCCGCGCCCCGGCACGCCGTCCTGGTAGTCCCAGAGGCCGACGAGCGGGCCCGCGCCGTGGCCGTGCAGGCCAATGGGGTGGGTGTACATCGTCCCGGTGATCCCGTTGGCCTTCGTGCGGGTGAGGACCGACCGAAGTGCCTCGTTGCCGGTGCGCCCCGGCCTGATTTCCTCCATCGAGATGTCTTGCATGACGTTGGCGTTCGCCAACGCCTTGGCAAGGCCGGCCGGCGCCTCGGTTTCGCCGGGTTTGAGCACGTACGCCAGGTGCTGCGTGTCGGTGTTGAGTCGCGCCACGGTAATGCCCAGGTCGGAGTGCAGCACGTCG
>JANMDX010000143.1:0-77620 GCA_031376505.1 Acidobacteriota bacterium | reverse complement strand
CTGGGTGTTTGCTCCCGAGAAACTGACCCCCGACCTCACGCGGCTCAGCCCCATGGCTGGGCTGCGGCGGCTCGCGCCGGTGCAGTCGGGCATCACGCTACTCAAGGCGGTCGTGTCGGTGACCATCGTGGCCTCGCTGCTCTGGTCGCTTGGCGCTGAGGCCCTGGCCGAGACACCACGCCTGGCGTGGATGTCGCCGTCGGGGGCCGGCGCCGAAGCGTGGCGCTGGATCCGCCGTCTCATCATGCAGGGCGGTGGCGCGCTGCTGGCGCTGGCGGCCGCCGACATGGGCTGGCAGTGGTGGCGTCACTACCAGTCGCTCAAGATGAGCAAGCAGGACCAGCGCGACGAGTCGAAGTCGAGCGAAGGCAATCCAGAGATCAAGGCCCGCGTGCGCCGCGCGCAGCGTGACATGACCAGGAAGCGCATGCTCGCCGATGTCAAGACGGCCACGGTCGTCATCACCAACCCGACGCACTTCGCGGTGGCGCTCGAGTACCGCCGCGGCACGATGACCGCGCCGGTCGTGGTCGCCAAGGGGCAAGACCTGCTGGCCCAGAAGATCAAGCAGATCGCCTACGACCACGGCGTGCCCACGATCGAGAACGTCCCGCTCGCCCAGGCGCTCTTCAAGGGCGCCAACGTCGGCGATGCCATTCCGGCCGAACTCTTCGGCGCCGTCGCGGAGGTGCTGGCGTATCTCGTTCGCATCCGCCAGTTGATGTTGTAGGTGATTCATGAGCGCTCTCAAGTCCAATAGCGCGGCGCAACTGCTCGTGCCGGTCGCGCTGCTGTCGGTCGTCATGCTGATGGTGGTGCCGATGCCGCCGCTGCTGCTCGACCTGCTGCTGTCGATCGACATCGGGTTGTCGGTAGTGCTGCTGCTGACGGTCGTCTACGTGAAGCAGCCGGTGGAGTTCTCGGTGTTTCCGTCGCTCTTGCTGCTGCTCACGCTGATGCGCCTGGCGCTCAACGTAGCCGCCACGCGACTCATCCTGATGCACGGACACGAGGGCGTCGAAGCCGCCGGCCACGTGATCATGGCGTTCGGGCAGTTTGTCGTCGGCGGCAACTTCGTGGTGGGCATCGTGGTGTTCCTGGTGCTGATCGCGATCCAGTTCATCGTCATCAACCACGGCGCGGTGCGCATCTCGGAAGTGACCGCGCGGTTCACCCTCGATGCCATGCCCGGCCGGCAGATGGCGATTGACGCCGACCTGAACGCCGGGGCCATCAACGAGGGTGAGGCCCGCGTGCGGCGCGACCGGGTGCGCCGCGAGGCCGACTTCTACGGATCGATGGACGGCGCGATCAGATTTACCCAGCGCGACGCGCTGGCGGCCGTGCTCATTACCGGCGTCAACATCGCCGCCGGCCTCGTCATCGGGGTGTTCCAGCACGGCGTGGACGTCGGCACGGCCGCCAAGACCTACACCATCCTGACCATCGGCGAGGGCCTGGTGACGGCCATCCCCGCGCTGCTCGTCTCGATGTCGGGCGGCCTCATCACCACGCGCGCGGCGTCGGAGTCGCACCTGGGCGACGAAGTCGCGGCACAGCTCCTGGCACGCTGGCGACCGCTGGCTGCGGCCGCGGGCGCCTTGGTCATGCTGGCGCTCATCCCCGGCTTGCCGAAGCTGGCCTTCTTCACGGTCGCCCTGCTGCTCGGCGGCGCCGCGTATGCGACCCGCGACGGCGGGGCGGCGCCGGCCACGGCGTCCGAGGCGCCGGCGCCGGCGCCCGACGTGCTCGACGGCGCGGTGAGCATCGATCCGCTCAGCGTCGAAGTGGGCTACGCGCTCGTCTCGCTGGTTGACGAGGCCCAGGGCGGCACGCTGCTGGCGCGCATCAGGTCGGTGCGCCGGCAGGTGGCGACCGAGACGGGCGTCGTCGTGCCCGCAGTGCACGTCGCCGACAACCTCCAGCTGGGACCGCGGCAGTACACGCTGCTGGTCAAGGGCACCGAGGTCGCGCGCGGCGAGATCTACGCCGACCGACTTCTGGCGATCAACCCCGGCACGGCCGGTGGCGGCATCGACGGCGTGACGACCCGGGAGCCGGCGTTTGGCCTGCCCGCCATCTGGATCGCGGTCGAACAGCGGGACCGGGCCTCGGCCGCCGGTTACACGGTCGTCGATCCGACGACGGCTCTGTCGACGCATCTGTCCGAGATGATCCGGGTGTTCCTGCCCGAACTGCTCACCCGGCAGCACACCAAGGAACTCGTGGACCGGGTGCAGCAGACCTCGCCCAAGCTGGTCGAGGAGCTGGTGCCGAAGATTGCGTCGATTGGCGACATCCAGCGGGTGCTCAGGCAGCTGCTGCGCGAGCGTGTGTCGATTCGCGATCTGACGACCATCCTCGAAGCGATTGCCGACGCGACGCCCGGCGCTAAGGATGCCGATGCGGTGGCCGAGGCCGTACGCACGGCGATTGGCCGGTCGATCTGCCGGCCGTACCAGACCGACAAGGACGAGCTGCCGGCCATCTCTCTCTCGCCCGAGCTCGAGGAGCGCCTCGTGTCGTCCATCGTCAAGACCGACCACGGCGCCGTCCTTGCCATCGACCCGGCGCAGGCGCAGCGCCTGGCCAGCCGCATCGGCGAGGTCTTCGCGGGCGCAGTGGCACAACCTGTGCTTTTGTGCACACCGACGCTGCGGCCTCACATCTGGCGGCTCTTCGCCAGGGTCTTGCCGCATCTGGGCGTGTTGTCGCACAACGAGATTCCACCGCAGGTGCACGTGGCCTCGATTGCGACACTGGACTGACGATGCAGGCTAAACAATTCCGCGAACCCACTGTCCGAGAAGCGTTTCGGGCCATTCGTGACGAGTACGGCCCCAGTGCCCTCGTGTTGTCGAGCGAGCTGGTCAGCGCCCGCGGCTGGCGCGGCTGGGTTGGGATGCGCGAAGTGCAGGTCACGGCCAGTGCGCCTGACGGCTGGGAGGCCGAGGCCGAGCGTCGGCCGGACGTTCAGCGCAGTCGACCCGCCGACATGCAGGTGGGCTCTGGCAGCCTGGCGGCGCGGCTGATGGCGGCCGGCATTGACCCCGCGTTGGCCGAATCTGTGGCTGCTGGGGTGACGCCGCGGCAGCAGCGCGGCCTGAGCGCTGGCGGTGTGCGCCAGGCGCTGGCGACCCATCTGAACGCCATGGCCGCAGGCGACGAGGCGTTTGCGCGGGTTGAGGTCTTCATCGGCCCGCCGGGCGTGGGGAAGACCACGACCATTGCCAAGATTGCGGCCCAGGAGAAGGTGCGCCGGCGGCGCACCGTGGGTGTGGTGGCCGCCGACGCGTTCCGCGCCGGCGCCGTCGAGCAACTGCGCACCTACGCGGCCATCATCGGCGCGCCGTTCCGCACGGCCCGCACCATCGAAGAGATGGACCAGGCCATCGATCAGTCACGTCAGACCCTGCTCGTCGACACGGCTGGACGGTCGCCAAAGGACGACGACATGCGCGATGTGCGGCGGCTGCTCGGTCATCGCCGCGGCGTGCGGACGCACCTCGTCATCCCGGCCGAGACCTCGATTGCGTCGGCGCGTCGAATCATGGACCGGTTTGCCGACGCCAAACCCGATCGCGTCGTGGTGTCGCGGCTCGATGAGGCCGAGTCACCGTCGTCGCTGCTTGCGTGGCTGTGTGAACGGGGCCTGCCGGTGTCGTACATCACGACCGGACAACGGGTCCCGGAAGATTTGGAGCGGGCGACGCCGGCCGTCCTGGCCGCCGCCATGCTGCGGGACGAGCCTGCCTCGGCCGCGATGGGACTGGCGTGACGGCCGTCATGACGACCGCCGCAACGGAGCGACAGCGATGCGCATGAGTACTTCGGATATCGACCCCGACGCTTCGGTTCGCGACCAACTGGTCATGGAGCACGTGGGCCTCGTCAAGGCCATGGCCAGCCGCCTGGCCAACCGCCTGCCGCCCCAGGTCGAGGTGTCGGAACTCGTGAGCGTCGGCGTGCTCGGCCTCATCGACGCGGCTGGCCGCTTCAAGCCGTCGCTCGGCGTGCCGTTCAGCGCATTTGCTCGCCGACGCATCCACGGGGCGATGCTCGACTCGCTGCGCGGGCTCGACTGGGCCCCGCGCGCCGTGCGCAAGCTGCGCCGGGATGTCGACAGCGCCATCGCGAACCTGCGGTTTTCGCTGGGTCGCGAGCCCGACGCCGCCGACATCGCGCAGGCGCTCGATGTGTCCGAGGCCGAGTACGACCGGATGCTCGACAAGCTCAAGTCCGCTGAGCTGGCCACGATTCGTCAGAGCTCGGTTGGCGAAGACGGACGCAGCGCACTCGACGTGGAGATCGAGCCATCAGAAGGACCGCATGCGCGCCTCGAGCGCGAGGAACTGCGGCGCCTGCTGGCCGGCGCCATCGGCGATCTGCCCGAGCGCGAACGTCAGATCCTGGCGCTCTACTACGAGGAAGAGCTGACCCTGTCCGAGATTGGCGAGGTGATCGGCGTCGGCGAGTCGCGCGTGTCGCAACTGCGCACGCAGGCGATTGCCCGGCTGCGGTCGACCCTGGCGTCGAGTCTGACCCGGAAGGACACGCACTAACCCGTGACCAAGAACCTCTCGCCAGCCGAGATTGACGCCCTGCTGACGGGGCAGGCGTCCAACGATGCTCCGGCGGGCCGTGACGGCGCCGCGTCCAGCGCGTATGTCCGGTACAACTTCCGCCGGCCCGACCGCATCTCCAAGGAACAGATTGACGCGCTGCAGTTCCTGCACGAGCGTTTCGGCCGCAACCTGTCGCAGTCGCTCGCCGCATACTTCCGTTCGGCGACGGTGGTGTCGCTCGTGTCGGTGGAGCAGTGTGCGTATTCCCAGTTCCTCCAGTCGCTGGCGGACCCCACCGCGTTCTATGCCCTGTCGATGTCGCCTTGTGACGAGCTCGGCGGCCTCGAGATCAACCCGGCCGTCGCCTTTGCGATGGTCGAGCGCATGCTGGGCGGCGAAGGCAAGAACGCGGCCGTGGACCGCGCCCTCACCGACATCGAACAGAACGTCGTCGACTCGGTCGTCAAGATTCTGCTCGAGGTGCTTGCCGATACGTGGCGCCCGGTCGTCGACGTGAGCTTCGGCATCGAGGGGCGCGAGACTCGCCCGCAGATGCTGCAGGTGGCCTCGCCCAACGACGCGGTGGTCATGCTGGCGTTCCACCTGCGCGTGGGCGAGTCGCAGGGCGCGCTCAACATGTGCCTGCCGGCCAGCATCGTCCACAAGACCGATACACACTTTGCCGGCGCACGCGACCGGCACCGGCGCGAGCCCACGCCCAAGGAGCGCGCCTGGCTCTTCGAGAATCTGGCTCGGGTGCCGCTTCCGGTCACGGCGGTGATCGAGTCGTGGTGCACGACGCGTGAACTCGTCACGATGACCGAAGGCGACGTGATCACGCTCGGCGTGCCGGCGAGCCGGCCCATCGACGTGCGCGTGGGGAAGACATTGAAGTTTCGTGGCCACCCGATGGTCGTGGCGGGGCGTGCAGGCGTGACCGTGGCGCATCGCTGCGACGGCGCCGGAACGGCAGAGGCGTAAGATGGCGAACCAGCTGAACACCGAAGGCCTGGCGTCGGCGCTGGCCCTTGAATTCGGGGCGGCGGTTGAGGCAGCGCTCGGGCTGCGAGTGACGGTCTCGACGGCCGCGCCGTCGGCCGGTCCAGGGCGGGAGACGCCGATCACGGCGACCGGTGCCTTGAACGGCGCCCTGATCGCGCACCTCGATCGCCGCGGCGTCAGCGCGGTCGCACGGCAGATGATGGGCCTCGAGGAAGATCCCGAGGAAACGGTCGTCGTCGACATGCTGCGCTCGTTCTGGTCGCAGGCGGCCGCGGCCGTGGCGCGCAGGGACGGCTTCGAGGGCGTGACGCTGACGCCCGGGACTCCGGTCGCGGGTGACGCCGACCCGGAGCCCGAGTCTGGCGCCGGCAGCTGGGTAGTGCGGTCCGGCGACGCCACTGCGATGACGCTCTCGGTCACCGGATTCGTCGTGGCTGGCGTCACGGTCCCGGCGCCGGCGGCAGGCAAGGCCAGTGGGCTTGCACTGCCGGACAGCGGCGCAACCCCAGGCAATCTGGCGGCATTGCTCGACATCGACCTGCCGCTGGTGGTGCGGTTCGCCCGCACGGAACTGTCGCTGCGGGAGCTGACGGCGCTTGGGCCCGGCTCGATGGTCGACATGGGCCGGTCTCCTGACGACCCGGTGCAACTGCTCGTCGGCGCGCAAGTCATCGCCGAAGGCGAGGTCGTCGTCGTCGCTGGCAACTACGGCGTGCGGATCACCAGCCTGGTCAGCGCGGCCGAACGCTTGAAGGCGATGGACCTATGAACGACATCACGTATGCGGCTCTCGGCCTGGCGGTGCTGTCGCTGGTGCAGCTGACGCTCATCGTGCGCCTCGTGCGATCGGCGCGCGTGGCGGCGCGGGCCGACGAGCGGGACACGCAGTTGACCGCGGCGCTGGCGCTCTTGACGGATACCACTGAAGAAGGGTTCGTCAATGTGGCCACGGAACTCGAACGCGTTGGGGCGCGGCCGCTGCCGTCGGGGGCATCGCGCCGGGCCACGACGAAACGGATTGCGGCGGCCGTGCGCAAGGGCCGGGCGATTGAAGACGTCGCCATGGCCGAATCGCTCTCGGAGAGCGAGGTGCGGCTGCATCTCGGTCTCGACGAGGCCGCGGCGTGCGCGGCGGTCGCCGAGCCGATCGAGGCTCCCGAGGCCGAGCCGGCCTCCCCAGGCGTGCTCGCCGAGCTCGAGTCGTGGATGCACACGTTGCAGAAGGGCCGTCGCGCTCGTGGAGGACGGCATGCCGCAGTGCGCGCATAGCGGCTGCGTCCGCACACCGCGGTGGTGGCAGCGGCGCTCAGGTGCCGGCGCCACGCTCGACGAGCTGTGGTACTGCTCACAGCCCTGCATCGAAGCGGTGCTCCTCGAGCGGTTGACGGGCGTGCGGATGACGACGCAGGTAGTGTCGCGTCTGCCTGGTGTCCGGCTCGGTGCCTTGCTGCGGCTCCACCGCGCATGCCCGCCGGAACAGATTGCGGCCGCGCTCGAAGCGCAGGCGAAGAGTCGGCTGCGCCTGGGCGAGCAGTTGCGCTCGATGGGCGCCGTCGAGCCGCACGCGCTGCTGCGTGCGCTCGCCGATCAGGCCGGCGTGAGCTACCTGGCGTCGGTGGATCCTGCGACCGTGCACGACGCGCCCGGCGGCCTCAGTCTCAATGCCATCCAGGCGCTGCGGATCGTGCCGATCGGCGTGCCCGACGGCGACCGTATCCGCGTGGCCTTCCCGGCGCCGGTGCCGCGCGCCGCGCTCACGGCGTTCCGGCAACAGACCGGGTGGACGCCGGTACCGTTTCTCGTCAGCGACGACGCGTGGCTGGCGCTGCTCGAGCACTACGGCGCATCGGCGCCGGGGCGCCGGTCGCCGGAGGAGTTGTCGGTGGCCTTCGCGCGTGAGCACGACGCCGTCCAGGCGGTGCGACGACTTGCCGAGATGGTCATCGCGGCGCGCGAGACGACGATGCGCGACGCGCGCTGGGGTCAGTACGTGTGGGTGCGGCTGCAGGGTGGTGGGGCGGGCTTCGACCTGCTGCTCGACCATGCCGGCGCGCCAGCACCGCAAGAGGAGGACACATGGCGGGCGGCCACTATGTCGCGCTGAGCGGCATGCGCACGAGGCTCGACGAGCTCGACCGGTTGGCCAACGACATCGCCAACGTCGGCACGGCTGGCTACAAATCCGAGCGGACCGGCCAGCGCAACGCGCCCCGGCCGAGGTTCGACGACGCCCTCGAAACGGCGATCGACGCGTCCACCGGCGGACGCCGACTCGACGCGCGGGCGGGCGCCATCGCGTCGACCGGCCGCGCCATGGACATCGCCATTGAAGGCGCCGGGTTCCTCGTGGTCGACACGCCTGCGGGCGTGCGCTACACGCGCAACGGCCATCTGAACCGGGCCGTGGACGGCTCGCTCATGACCGCTGACGGCGCGGTCGTGCGCGGCGTGGACGGCCCCCTCACGGTGGGCACCGGCGCCCTCAAAGTGGATGACGACGGCACCGTCTACAGCGACGGCGCTGCCGTGGGCCGGCTCGCGATCGTGCAATTCGCGGATGCCGGCGCGCTCGTGCGCGAGAGCGGTGCGTTGCTCCGCGGCGAAGAGACGCCCACGCCGGTGGCGATGCCGACGGTGCGCTCGGGCTCGCTCGAGCAGGCCAACGTGTCGGTGGTTGACCGGGTGGCCGAGCTGACGTCGGTGAACCGTAGCTTCCAGGCCTTGCAAAAGGCCGTATCCGTCCTGATGAACGACGTGGATGGCCGGGCCATCGAGTCGCTCGGACGCCGCTGATTGTCATTTCTGAGGAGACGCCATGATTCGTGCCCTGTATACGGCCGCCAGCGGGATGAACGCCCAGCAGGCCAACATCGACAACGTCGCGCACAACCTGGCCAACGTGAACACCGCCGGCTACAAGAAGAGCCACGTGGAGTTCGAGGACCTGTTCTACCAGCACACGCGTGTACCTGGCTCGGCCACGGGCACCGGCGAAGCGCCGGTGGGTCTCGAAGTCGGCCTGGGCACCCGCGCCGTGGCCACCTCGCGTGACTTCACCAGTGGCAGCTTCCGCTCGACCGGCAGTTCGCTCGACATGGCCATCGAAGGCGACGGGTTCTTTCAGATCAACCTGCCCGACGGGTCGACCGCGTTCACCCGCGCCGGGTCGTTCCACAAGGACGCCCGGGGGCTCGTGGTCACGGCCGAAGGCTACGCGCTCGAGCCGCAGATCACCATTCCCGAGAATGCCACGTCGGTCACGATCTCGAAAGACGGTGTGGTGTCGGCTTCGATTCCCGGACAAAGCGCGGCGCAACAGATCGGCACCATCGAGCTGGCCACCTTCCAGAACGCCGCGGGGCTGACGCCCATGGGCGGCAACCTCTTCCAGGTGACGAGCGCCTCGGGGGAACCGCAGACCGGACCGGCCGGCACCGAGCAACGCGGGACGCTCGTGCAAGGCTTTCTCGAAGACTCCAACGTCAGCGTCGTGGAAGAGATGGTGAATATGATTCTCGGCCAGCGCGCCTACGAAGCCAGCTCCAAAGTGCTCAAGACCGCCGACGAGATGCTGGCTCAGGTCAACAACATCGTTCGATGAGACTGCCGTCCCTGCTCCTCGCGTGGCTCGCCGCGGCGACGCCTGCTGCTCCGGTGGGAGTGCCCGCCGAGGCGGCCGTGCGTGCCGTCGTGGCCGCAGTACAGGTGCGGATGGGCGCCGACGCAGACGTCGTGGTCGACCAGGTGCACGAGGTCAGTCTGGTCGGCGGCACACTGGTCGATGCCGTGCCGGCGCCCGGGGCGAAGCTTGGCGCCGCGGTACGGTTCGTGCTCCGCGGCGCGGGCGCCACGGTCGCCGACCCCGGGCGGATGACGCCGGTTGGTCACGCCACGGTGACGGTGCGTGTCGTAGCAGATCACGCCCACACCGCCCGAGCGGTGCGGCGCGGCGCAGCCCTCGAGGCAGCGGATCTCGTGCCGGCGCGCCATGGCTTCGACGCCGGCCCGCTCACGCGTCCGCCAGCCATTGAGGACGCGTTGCATGGACGAGTGCTGCGGGACCTGCCCGCTGGCGCGTGTCTCACGCATCAGTCGTTTACGGCCACGCCGCCCGTTCGGGCGGGCGGCGACGTCGTGGCGGTGATGCGCGTGGGAGACATCGAAGTGAGGGCGGACCTGATGGCGGTCGATAGCGGTCGGCCCGGCGACCTGGTGCGGGTCATCAACCCGAAGAGCCGCCGGACGTTTCGAGCGCGGGTCGTGTCTCGCGACCTTGTGGAGATCAGTCATGAGTGAGCAGAAGAAGGTGGTGTGGACCAGCGCCTGGGTCGTGGTCGGTCTGGTCGTGGCCGCGCCGGGCAGCGTGTGGGCGCAGAAGCCAAAGCCCGAGCCCGCGCCCGACTCCCAGGACCGGGCGCTTGCCGCGTATCTTGCGGCGGCGCGTCAGGCCACGCCGGTTGATCCGAGCGCCTGGATGAACGGCCTGACGATGGACCTGCGCGCCCGCAAGGTGAATGACATCGTGACCGTGCGGGTGCTCGAGAGCATCTCCGCGTCGGGCACGGCCGATTCGTCGTTGGCCAAGACCACGAGTTCGGGGGTCGGGATTTCGAGCCTCTTCGGGCTGCAGAGCAAGATTCCGGCGGGCGTCGGCCTGAGCGATCTGGCGAGCAGTCAGAGCGACACCGGCTTCACGGGGAGTGGCAGCACGGCGCGCGCCAGTGTGCTCACCGCGACCATCAGCGCGCGCGTGGCGGAGGTGCTGCCCAACGGCGACCTGCTCATCGAAGGCGTGCGTGAGATCGAAATCAATGGCGACCGCCAGGTCGTCGTCCTCACCGGCGTGGCGCGCGCCGCCGACGTGGGTCCCGGCAACGTCGTGATGTCCACGGCGCTCGGCCAGCTGCGGATCAGCTACTTCGGCCGCGGCCTCACCAAGGGCAGTCTCACGCCCGGGTGGTTGCTGCGGATTCTGAACAAGGTGTTTTGATCATGACGACTGCAACTCGCCGCCTGACCGTCCTGGTGCTCGCCCTGGCCGCCGCGTGGCAGCCGCGAGCGGCCGCCGATACCATGACCCGCCTGAAGGACATCGTGTCGCTTCAAGGCCCCGAGGCCCTGCCGCTCATGGGCTATGGCCTCATCGTCGGCCTCAACAAGACGGGCGACCGTCGTCAGACGATCTTCTCCACGCAGTCGCTCGCCAATATCCTGCAGCAGTTCGGTTTGTCGGTGCGGCCCGACGAGGTGAAGGTGGAGAACATCGCCGCGGTACTCGTGACGGCGAGCCTGCCGGCGTACGCGCGTCCGGGCGTGAAGCTCGATGTGACGGCCTCGTCCATCGGCGATGCGCGCAGTCTCCAGGGCGGCACGCTCCTGGCGACGGCGTTGCGCGGTCCAAGCGGTCAGATTCACGCGCTGGCGCAGGGGCCGCTGTCGATTGGCGGCTTCGGGGGTGGCGGTGGCGGCAACTCGGTCGTCGTCAACCACCTCACCGTCGGCCGAGTGCCGGGGGGCGCGTTCGTGCAGCAGGGCAGTGGGGTGGCACTGCCCATGGCCGAGACCGTGTCGTTGTCCCTGCGCGATCCCGACTTCAGCAACGCGCTGCACGTGGCTCAGGCGATCAACGCCGATCTCGGCCCCAATCTGGCGCATGTCGTGGACCCGGGCACGGTGACCGTCAAGGTGCCCGAGGAATACCGCGCAGCGCTCTCCGACCTCATGGCCCGGCTCGAGATGCTGCCGGTGTCGTCGGATGCGCCCGCGCGGGTGGTCATCAACGAGCGCTCCGGCACGATCGTGGTGGGCGCCAGCGTGCGCATTTCCGCGGCCGCCGTCGCCCACGGCAACCTGTCCGTACGCATCAGCACGCGGCTCGAGGCGTCCCAGCCGGGGCCGCTCGCCCGCGCGGGCGAGACCGTGGTGGTGCCCAACACCCAGGTGGATGTACGCGAGGGGACCGCCCGACTCGTCGCCCTCGAGGAAGGCACCACGCTCGAATCCGTGGTGCGCGCGCTCAACACGCTCGGCGCGACGCCGCGCGACATCATTGCCATCATGCAGGCGTTGAAGGCCGCCGGCGCGCTGCGCGCCGAGATCGTGATCCTCTAGGACGCCGCCATGCCCGTATCCCTGACCGGCCTGCCAGCTACCGCCGCGCCGCTCGCGCCGTCGCCCAAGGAGGCAGAGCGGCAGCAGATCATCGCGCTCGTCGAGCAGTTCGAGGGGATGTTGCTGACTGAGATGCTGCGGGACGTGCGGGCTGGCGACGACGAAGACGACCACGAGTCGTTCGGTCTCGGCGGCTCGACCATGAACGATTCCATCCAGAGCGAGTTCGGCCTGGCGCTCAGTCGTGCCGGCGGTCTTGGGATGGGCGACATGCTCGTGAAGGCGTTCGCTCGCCAGCAGGGCGTCGAGCTTCCGGCCGGCGCTTTGGGCGGCCTCGTGCCTGCGCGATTGACGCCACCTGCCGCCGCATCGGCGCGCGAGGCCCCTGGCCGGTCGGTCGCGAGCCTGGCCGCGCACGAGGATGGTGACGCCGCCGGCGGACCGACACCGGACCTGGTCGAAGGCCTCGTGCTGCCCCTTGCCGGCGTCACCTCGAACTTCGGATGGCGCAGCGACCCGCTCACCGGCCAGACGCGTTTCCACAAGGGCACGGACCTGCGCATGGCGTACGGCTCGGAGGTGCGCGCCGCAGCGCCAGGCGTCGTCTTGTCGGCCGATGACCGGCCTGGCTACGGTCTCACGGTCGTGGTCGACCACGGCAGCGGCCGCGAGACCCGGTACGCCCACCTGTCGGCCATCGACGTGGCGCCCGGCGATCGGGTCGGGAGTGGCCAGCTGATTGCACGATCGGGCAACAGCGGCCGGACGACCGGCGCGCATCTGCACTTTGAGGCACGGGAATTCGGGCGGCCGGTGGATCCGAGGCTGGTGGCGGAGTCCTGGATTGGCCGGAATGCCGACACGTCGGCCGGCGAATCGGACGGGTCCAGCCTGCGGTACTAATGGTGCGGCCGTGATTGCCGATTTCCCGGATGCACGACCAGCGGGCGTGGGGCTCGCCTGGGAGGGACACGATGAAGATTGATCAGAACCGCGCCAACCTCGAGACCGTTGGCGGCGTGCGCCAGGAGCCGGTGCGCGACGAACGCGCGGCGGCCGCCGAGCGCGCAGCGCAGGACAAGGGCACCGACCAGGTGCGCGTCTCGACCACCGGACAACTCGCCGCCGCCGCCGCCGTCGCGGCCGGTCAGGCACCGGACGTGAGGCCGGAGGCAGTGGCGCGCGCGCGTGCCCTGCTCGACAGCGGCGAACTCGGCCGCGATGCGACGCGGCTGGCCGACGCGCTCATCGACAGCGCCATCGACAAGGGCTAGCCAGGTGACCATGACCACGCCGCGTGAGGCCGCCGTCGCCGAGGTGGCCGCCGGGCTTCGTGCCGCGCTCGACGCGCTGGCTGCCGCCATGACCGTCGGCGATGCCGATGCCGTGCTGGCCGCCGAGCCGGCCCTGCAGGTGGCCGCCGGGCGTCAGACCGGGACGATGACCTCGGTCGCGTCAGCCGACCGCGAGCTGGTGCGGAAGGACCTGACGGCCGCGCGCGCCGCCTTGGCGCGTTGCCGCGCGCTTGGCGCCGGCACCGCGCTGGTGGCCGGGGCGACGCTCGAGGCGCTCGGCTGCACACCGTCCTACAGCCGACAGGGCGCCGGTGCATCTCGAAGCCTGCGCGGACGCGAGCTGAAGGCGAGGGTGTGATGTCGGGACTCTTTGCAAGTCTGTCCATGGCCGCGCGGTCACTCGAGGCGCAACGCGCCGGGCTCGATGTGGCCGGACAGAACATCGCGAATTTGAACACGCCTGGCTACACTCGGCGTCGGCTCGACCTTGCCGAGGTGGTATACGGCGCGGGCGGCGTCGAAGTAGTCGGCACGCGCGCGCTGCGCGACCGCGTGCTCGACAGCCGCGTGCGCAGCGCGATCCCCGACCTGTCACGCGAGGGCGCCCTGGTCGACACGCTGGCGCTCGTCGAGACCGCGATTGGCGCGCCGGGCCAGGGCATCGACGGTCGCCTCGCCTCGTTCTTCGACGCGTTCTCCGCGCTCTCGGTCGATCCCACGTCGGCCGCCGCGCGCGACGGCGTCATCCTCCAAGGCACCCAGCTCGCCAGCGCGTTCAATCAGACGGCCAGCCGTCTGGCCGACAGCGTGCGCCTGGCCGACACCGGCGTGCGCGACGCGGTACAGCAGGTCAACCGCCTCTCGAAGCAAATCGCCGCCCTGAACGACGCCCTCGCGGCCGCCAATGGCGCCAACGTCGAGGCGCTCAAGGACCAGCAGCTCACCGCGATCGAGGAGCTGTCTGGTCTCACCGCCGTGAGCGTGCTGACGCGGGCCGACGGCGGAGTGGACGTGACGATCCCGTCCGGCCGCGCGCTCGTCATCGGCGGTTCCACCTACGACGTCTCCGTGGGCAACGGCCCGAGCGGTCTGGCAACGCTGTCCCTTGGCGGTGCCACCATCACGAGCGAGATCACCAGCGGGCGCATCGGCGGGTTGCTGTATGCCCGCGACACGCTGATTCCGGGCTACCAGACCCGTCTCGATGAGCTCGCCTTCGGCGTGGCGCAGGAAGTGAACACACTGCATCAGGGAGGCTTCGACCTGAACGGCGCAGCCGGCATTGCGTTCTTCACACCGCCGGCTGTGGTGGCGGGGGCCGCGGCCGGGCTCGCCGTCTCGGGCGCCCTTCAGGGCAATCCGAGTCTGGTGGCGGCGTCGCAGACCGGCGCGCCCGGCAACAACCAGGTGGCGCTGGCGATCGCGGCGCTCCGCACTCAACCCGTATTGGCGGGCGGCACCGTCAGCTTCACCGAGGGGTGGGCCCAACTCGCGTACCGTGTGGGGAGCGACGCCGACAGCGCCAAGACTGAGCAAGGGAGCCGTCGCGACGTGCTGAGCCAGGTCGAGCGGCTGCGCGACCAGGTGTCCGGGGTGTCGCTCGACGAGGAAGCCGCGTCGATGCTGAAGTTCCAGCGCGCCTACGAGGCCAACGCGAAGTACTTCACGGCGGTCGACGACATGTTGCAGACCTTGATGCGAACCGTAGGGGGCCAGTGATGCGTGTCACGTTCAGCGCCGCGTATGGCGGCATCGAATACGTCAACACCGCCGCGGAGCAGCTGGCCCGCGCCCGTCAGCAGGTGCAGAGCGGCAAGCGTCTCGAGAAGGCGAGTGACGACCCGGCGGCGATGCAGCGCGCGGTCGAGGGTCGCGCGGAGCTGCGCGCCATCGAGACCTATTCGCGCACGGCCGACTCGGCAACGGCGAAGCTGACCACGCTCGACACCACGCTCGGTGCGGTGATCGACAAGCTGCAGCAGGCCACGGTCGCTGCGGTGTCGGTGCGAGGCACGACGGCCACCCAGGCCTCGCGCGAGGCCGCGGCCCTGACCCTCGAGGGCGTGCGTGACGCGCTCGTGGGCGACTTGAACACGACCTTCCGCGGCACCTATCTGTTTGGCGGTACCCAGGCGACGACGGCGCCGTACGCGAAGGTGGCCGGCGCGTGGACGTACCAGGGCGACAACACGCCCGTGCGCGTCGAGGTGGGTGCGGGGCGGACCGTGGCGATCGCCGTCGACGGCGAGGCGGTGGCACAAGGCGCGGACCCGACCAATGTGCTCGACGAACTCGAGACCCTCATTGTTGCGGTGCGCGCGGGCGACAACGTGGGCATTGGCGCCGGCGTGGACGCGCTGGGCCGCGCCTTCAGCCGCGCGACGCGCACGCAGAGTCAGATCGGCGTCGACGAACAGAGCATCTTCGAGGGTCAGTTGCAGTTGACCTCGGCTCGCCTCGCAGTGCTCACGCGCGTGTCGAAGGACGAGGACGCCGACCTGGCCGGCGCCATTGCCGAGATGAACCGCGCCGACGTGGCGTACCGCGCGGCGCTCGGCGCTGTCGGCACGGCGTCACGCACGTCGCTCCTGGACTACTTGAGGTAAGCACGCATGACCCCGTCGGCAACACTCGAGATCGTCACCCGGTTCGGTACGTTCACCGTCGATCCGGACGACATCGTGACGTTTGCCCACGGCCTGCCTGGGTTCGAGCGGTGCCGGCGCTTCGTGCTCGTGTCGGCGCCGGCGCTCGAACCGTTCACCTGTCTGCACGGCATCGACGCGTCCGAACCATCGTTCCTGACGCTCGATCCCCAGCGTGTCGTGCCCGGCTTCCACACGCCGCTCGCCGACGCTGATCGCCGTCGGTTGGGCGTCGAGCGCGAAGAGGCGCTGTTGTGGCTGGCCGTGGTGCACATCGACGACGCCACGGCGCGGGTGAACCTCAAAGCGCCCATCGTGATCAATCCCCGGCACATGGCCGGCCTGCAGGTGATGAACGCCGATACCACCTACGCCGCCGACCATCCACTGGACAGAGACTAGTCATGTTGGTGTTCACCCGTCGGCGCGACGAGGCCATCGTGATTGGCGACGGCATCGAAGTGCGTGTGTTGCGCACTGGCAAGGATGCCGTGCGCATCGGCGTCACGGCCCCCCACGACGTGCCGGTGCACCGGCGCGAGATTTACGATGCGGTGCGGGCGGCCAACCAGTCGGCGGCGGCGGTGCCCGTGGCCTCGCTCGCGGAGGTCGCGGCGCGCCTGCGTCTGCACCCGCAGCTCGAGCCCGTCGAGTAGCTCCGTGCGTCGCGTGGAGAATTGGACGCACGTGCCGTCGGTCGAGATGGCGGAGTGCTTCGAGCGCGAGGCAGCGCGTTGGCGGGCACACCTCGACTGGGACACGACCGCCACCTGGAACGCGCTTGACGGCGCGCGGCGCAACGGCACGGTGCCGGGGTTCGTCACTCGTGATGAGCGCGGGGCGGTGGTCGGGTGGACCTACTACGTGCTGCACGGCGGCGACCTGCAGATTGGCGCGCTGGTCGCGCCGTCGCCGGCCGCTGGGGCGGCGTTGCTCGACGCGGTGCTGGCTTCGCCAGAAGCTGTGCTGGCGGATCGCAGCCTGTTCTTTGCCTACACCGAGGCGCCTGGCATGATGGAGGTCCTCGCGCAACGGGGCTTCCATGTGGGCATGGCGCACTACTTGGTTCGCGAGCTGGCGGCGCCGGCATCCTTCAAGGTGACGCTGCCCTCGTGGCGCGACGAGGCCCTGGGCGAAGTGGCCGAGGTGCTGCGCGCCGCCTACGGGGTCGACTGCAGACGCGCGTATGCTCCGTCTGGCGCACTCGACGACTGGTGGCAGTACGTCCAGCAGCTCACTCTCACGACGGGTTGCGGGCAGTTCCTGCCAGAGCTGTCTCCGCTCGCGCCGGCGGCTGGCGGCGGGCTCGATGGCGCGGCGATCGTGACCAGGGTGTCGGCCACCACCGCGCATCTGGCCCAGCTCGCAGTGCGTTCCGAGGCGGGCGGAAGGGGTCTCGGCAGGCGCCTGCTGGCGGCGGTGATGGACGGCGTGGCCGCTCGCGGGTTCCCGCGGATCTCTTTGCTCGTGAGTGAGACGAATGCCCGGGGACGCCGGCTGTATGCCGCGCACGGGTTCGTGCCGCGCGCCACGTTCGTGACGGCCACCTTGGCCCACCGCGATGCGCGGGCCACCGGGCATCGGGCGTCGGCGGCGTCTCGCAGTCTTCAGCCAGCTGCGCTCGCGCAGCCGGGCCGCTGACTCGTAGAGCGCCAGACGCGATCAGCCGCGCCGGTCGACCAGTGAGGCGTGTCCGAGCGACGGCGTCAGCACGCGGCGGTAGGCCGCAAGCGTCGTCTCGCCCTGCTCCAGACTGACCACGGCGGCCCGTCGCGCCAGCTCCGCATCAGCCAACGACTGCATCGATTCTTCGTCGGTGGCCAGGATGCGTGCCACGAGCGCGCCGGCCCTCTGGCGAAGGGCGAGCACGTCGGCGTAGCCGGGGAAGCGGGTCACGAGGTCGCGGGCGCGTGACAGGTGCGCGCGTACGGGTTGCAGCCCCTCTTCGAGCGAGACGAGTGCACGAGTGAGCCGGTCGCGCTCCTCACCCACGGCGCCGAGCTGCTCGAAGTCGCGGCGGGCGGTCACGCCGCGCTGACGAGCCGCGACGACCTCGAGGTGGACCAGGAGCGCGATTTCGGCCTCCAGTCCCGCGCGGTACTGCTCGAGGCTGTCGGCCAGGTCGCGATCGTTCACGCCGCCCCCCGGACGGAGGCCTGACCGGGCGCGGCCGCGATGCTGTCCCAGCTGTCGCGCAACGTCTCGAGCACGCGCATGGCGTCGTTGAGAGGCTCGACGGCGTTGTCGCGCGCCGCCTGCAGGATGCAGGCGTTGACGTAGCCGTAGAGCGCGTCGAGCCGCTGCGCAATCTCACCACCGTCGGCCATATTGAGCGTGCTCTGCAGCTCCGAGATGATGGCCAGCGCCCGCGAGGACGTGTCGCGCCTGGCGGCCACGTCGCCGCGCTCGATGGCCTCGCGCGAGTGCTTCAGGAACGTGAGCGCGCCGTCATAGAGCATGACGACCAGCTCGAGCGGCGTGCGTGACTGCACTTGGGTCTGGCGATAGGTCGATAGTCCGCGGTGGGCTGACATGCCGTCGTCTCTCCGGTGGCGCGTGGGGGGTGTCGGTTAGAGCGAGGCGCCAAACGAGGCAAGCGACCCGCTCTGGTTCTTCAGCTGGCTGATGGCGGCGTCGGCCGCGGTGAACTCGCGTTGCAAGGCGGCCCGGCGGATGGCCAACCGTTCCTGCATTCTGACGATGCTGTCGGACAGGCGCGAGGCCTGGTCGGTCAGCTGCTTGCGGGCGCCGGGCAGCAGCCCGGAGCTTTGCGCATACGTGTCGAGCAGCGTGTCGAGCGACGCGAACGCCCCGGGCGCTCCGGTGGCGCCGGAAAAGAGTCGCGCCAGCTCCGTGGTCTTGCCCGCCGCCGCTGAGAAGGTCGACTCGTTGAGGTCGAGCGTGCCCTGGCGGGTGAATTCGATGCCCACCTGCGACAGTGCCGTGAACGCGCCGCCGGTCGTGTACTCCGACGTCAACGTCCCGCGCAACTGGTTTCGGATCTGCGACAGCAGCGGGTCGCGGCCGATACTGGCCTGATCGCCGCGACCCGCCGACGTGGCCTGGTCGGTGGCGAACTTCACGAGGTCGTTGTAGCTCCCGATGAACGACTTGACTTTGTCCTTGAGCGCCGCCGAGTCGGTGGCCACGTCGACGACCACGGTGGCGGCCGGGTTCTTCTTGAAGGCCGTGATCGTGACGCCAGGAATGGCGCTGTCGATGGTGTTGCTCGAACTGGTGACCTGGATGTTGTTGACGAGCAAATCGGCATTCGACGCCTGCACGGCGTTGTCGGCCGCGTCGTCGCCCGAGACGCCGTCGCTATCGGTGTCGGTGAAGGCGATGCCCGATCCACCGGTGAGGCTGTTGGTCACGGTGAAGGCGCTGGCTACGCCGGTCGCGGCGGCCGAGAGTACGAGCCGGTAGCTCGAAGGACCCGATTGCACGACCGACGCGCGCGCGGGCGGATTGCTCGTGGCGTTGATGGCGTCGGCCAGCTGACGCAGGGTGACGGCGCCGGTGAGGGTCACGGTGACGCCGCCGATCGACAGCGACCCGCCCGAGGCCACGATGGTGGTGTCGGCATCGGGGGCCACGGTGTTCGAGGCAGTGACCTGCGCGCGTGCCAGTTCGTTGACGACGACGTCGTATCGGCCGGCGATGGCCGACGACGTGGCCGAGACCGACACGGCCGAGGCGTCCGAACTCGTGGCTTTGAAGCCCGCGAGGTCGGTAGCGCTGGCCAGCTTGGCCGCCGCCGACTGCAACGTCGCCACGCGAGTAGCCAGCAGGCCAAACGAGTTGGCGCGTGACTGCAGGGAGGCCTGCCGGGACTGTAGCGCCTCGAGCGGCTGACTTTCCTGACGCATGATGCTCGTCAGGATCAGGTTGAAGTCGATGTTGTTGAAACCACTCAGCGTAACTGGGGAACCCACGTGTCCTCCTTTACCAGCCCGCCGCGCGTGCCGGTCCCCGTACTCCTGTGCGAAAGCCCTGCCAAGTGAAATGACGGGCAGGCGGTGGGGGCGCCCGCCCGTCAAGTCACGCGATTACTGCTCCTGGAGGTCTTACCGGAGGAGCGACAGCACCGACGAGCTCTGCTGGTTGGCCTGGGCCAGTGCGGCGATGCCGCTCTGCGTCAGGATGTTGTAGCGGGTCAAGTTCGCCGATTCCTCCGCCACGTTGGCGTCGCGGATCCGACTTTCGGCGGCCTTGGTATTGACCGACTGGTACTGCGCCAGACCGATGGCAAACTGCAGACGGTTCTGGAGCGAACCGACGCTGCCCACCACCGCGCCCACCGTCGTCACGGCCGCGGTGATCGCCGCCACTGCGGTGGCCGCGCCACCCGCCGTGGAGATGTTGCTGGCCGCGATGCCGAGCGTGGTCGTGTCGGCCGCGCCGATCGTGCCACCCACGGTGCCGCTGCCGCCGCTGCTCACGAACACCGAGAAGCCCGCTGACGCGCCGAGGCCCGCCACCGACACTTCGCGAGCGATTTCCGCCACGACGTCAGTGAACTCGTTGTTCAGCGTGGTGCGGTTGCCGGCAAACCCGGCCGAGGCCGACTGGGACGCCAGGGTCGAGAGCCGGTCGAGCAGCGTGCTGATGTTGTCGAGCGCGCCGTTCTTGATCTGCAGGGTCGAGAGACCGTCGTTGGCGTTGCGGATGCCCTGGTTGAGCACGGCCTGTTCCGAACGGTAGCTGTTGGCGACGGCCAGGCCCGCCGCGTCATCTCCGGCCTGGTTGATGCGGAAGCCGCTCGACAGCCGCGTCAACGTCCTCTGAAGGCCAATGCTGGTGGTGTTGAGGTTTGCCTGGGCGTTCGATGCCGAGACGTTGCTGACGACTGAAAATGAAGCCATGTGAGTCTCCTCCGTGAGTAACCAACCGGCGTCCTTGCCGGCGTGAGCGGGGAGGCTTGCCTCCCGCGCGTCGGAGAGGTAATCGGAGGTCGCTCGCGGTTCTTGAATGGGCCCGGCGTAGTTGGCACGGATTCGGCTTTTGGCTGGTGCCGGAGACGCGACACATGGCGCACTGCCTGGTCAATGACACGCCGGAAACACTCAATTTCAGCCCGGAAACATGGGGGCAGCTGCTCGAGACGCTCGACCGGTCGCTCGTGGCGGACCGCCGCGTGGTGACGGCCGTGCGATTCGACGGTGTCGACCAGCCGTCATTTCGCAGCGGCGACCTGGCGGCAGCCGAGCTGTCTCGGATTGCACGCGTTGACATCGACGCCGAGGACGCAGCGGCGCTGCTGTCGGCGGCCGTGACGGCGGCGGCCGACAGCCTGCCCGGGCTCGTCACTGGCGTGCGGATGACGGCGGCGGCGCTGCGCGCCGGTGCCACCCACGCGCACACCGACCTGGTGGCGCTCGTGGCCGCGGTGCAGTCACTCGTGGCCCTGACGGCCGCCGCGGCGACCGCGGCGAACCTCTCGGTGGGCGAGGCGCCTGGCGCCGCCCCCGTGGTTGTGGCCGCCTGCAGCGGCCTGGAGACGGCGCTGCGCGGTCTGGTGACCCACCAGGACAACGAGGACTGGACCGCGCTTGCCGACGCGCTCGACGCCGTTCTGGCGCCGGCCATCGCGCGCTGGCACGACGTTCTGGAACCGATTCGTGAAAGGGCACAGGCGTGAGCATCTACTGCGACCACCCCACGCAGGGCAGCGGCTCGATCTTCTTTCCGACCAGCGGCGTGCATCTCCTCTATCAGTGCGACACGATGGCGCATCGCGTCGTCGTGACCGACGATGCCGGCCGCGTCGTGCGCGCGTTTGGCGGTTATGGGCGTAAGTCCGGTTGCCTCGACACGCCGCTCGACCTCGTGTTCGTGCAGCCGCAGTTTGCCGGCGAACACGTGCCGGCGGATTCCGCCGACGCCGTGTGGGTGGCCGTTGCCGACTACGGCAACCGTCGCATCCAGGTCTTTGAACTCGACGGCACCGTGGTGGGCGCGTTGCACGTCGACGGCACCGATGGGCTGCGCTGGCCGCCGACGGGCCTGTCGTGGCGCGGGCCGGTATTGGAGATTCTCGGAATCGAAGGTGCCCGCACCGCCGTGCATCTCAGCGCCGCGCTGCTGGCCAACGAGGCCGGCCGCCTCGGTCGCGGCCGCGTGCTGGCGCCGGTGGCCGCGGGAGCCCGGCACTGATGTCGACCGTGCCAGCGGCCCCCGTGCGCTTTGCCCCGCCCGTCGTCGGGCAGGCCGAGATTGACGAGGTCGTCGCCACACTGCAGTCGGGCTGGCTGTCGACCGGGCCTCGCGTGAAGCAGTTCGAGCAGGCGTTTGCCGCCTATGTCGGCTCGCCTCATGCCGTGGCGCTCAACTCGTGCACGGCCGCGCTCCACCTGGCGTTGCTCGCGATGGAGGTAGGCAGCGGCGATGAAGTGGTCACGACCCCGATGACCTTCTGCGCCACGGCCAATGTCGTCATCCACACCGGCGCCACGCCACGGTTTGCCGACATCGATCCGGTGACCTGGAACCTGTCGGCCGAGGCGGCTGCGGCCGCGATGTCGTCTCGTACCAGAGCCGTGGTGCCGGTGCATTTCGGTGGACGTCCGGTCGACGTGGCCGCGTTTCGCGCCCTGGCGGACCGTCACCAGGTGGCGCTCATCGAAGACGCCGCACATGCTGTCGAGGCGGTGTCGGCGGGCCGGAAAATCGGCGCGACAGCCGACTTCACATGCTTCAGCTTCTACGCGACGAAGAACCTCACGACGGGCGAGGGCGGCATGCTCACGACGTCGTCGGACGCGGCGGCGGCCTTCGTCCGAACGGCGTCCCAGCACGGGATCAGCCGTGACGGCTGGTCGCGCTACCGCGCGACTGGCGCCCCGCACTACGAGGTGCTGTTTCCCGGCTACAAGTACAACATGATGGACCTGCAGGCCGCCATCGGCCTGCACCAGCTGGCCGGCCTCGCGACGCGGATGACGCGGCGGGCCGCCGTGTGGGCGATCTACGACGAAGGCCTGGCCGATCTGCCGCTCACGCGGCCGGCGCCGGTGCCCGCCGGCGACGTGCACGCGCGCCATCTGTATTCGGTGCTCGTGTCGCCAGACTCCGGCTGGACCCGCGACGCGCTCATGGTCCATCTGGCGGCCGAGGGCATCGCCACCAGCCTCCATTTCCAGGCGCTGCACCTGCAGCCCTACTATCGCGAGCGCTATCACTTCACGCGCGGGATGTTTCCGGTGGCTGAACAGGTCTCCGACCAGGTGATGTCGCTGCCCCTGGGGGGCGGCATGACGGACGACGAAGCCTGGACGGTGGTAGGCGCGCTGCGACGCGCAATTCCGGGTCGGTCGCGGTGATGCCGATTACTTCCGGGATGACCGTCGTGTTTCACGTGGCGGCAGGCCCCCGCCTGGGTTTCGGGCACCTCGTGCGGTGCCGGTCGCTGGCGCGCGCGCTGGGCGTCACGCCTCGGGCGTGGGTCCGCGGCAGCGCGGCCACCCGCGCCTCGGCTAGAGCGATGGGCGTAGAGGTACTGCGCGACACGATGTCGCTGCGGGACGTGGGCCCGTCGCCCGTGCTCGTCGTCGATGACCCATCGCCGGCCGTCGCGTCGGCGTGGGTGCGACGCGCCCATGCGCAGGGCGTGCCGGCATGCACGATTCACGACGCCGGGCGGGAGCGGGTCGCCGCGGACCTCGTGATTGACGGCAGTGTCGGCGTGACGTCCTATCGCGACGGGTCGCGGCTGTTCGGGCCCGAGTACGCCGTGCTGGACCCGGGCCTGCGCGCCGAGCGCCGTGCCCGGCGAGGGCCGCGCGGCCGCACGGTGTGCATCGCCCTTGGCGGCGGCGCCCAGGTGTTTGCGCTCGTGCCGATGCTGGTGGCCGCCTTGGCCGTTCGCGCGCCTGGCGTGGACATCCGCGTGGCGCGAGGCTTCGTCGGGCGCAAGGCCTTGCCGCCCCTGGCGTCAGGGCATTGGCTGGCGCCTCAGCACCTGGCCCACACGCTGGCCGTCGCGGAAGTCGCGATTGTCGCCGGGGGCGTGACGGCCTATGAGGCGTGCGCCCTGGGCGTGCCGCTGGTAGCCGTCGCCGTGACGCCGGCACAGCAACCAACCGCACGGACGCTTCATGACCTCGGCGCCGCCATCGACGGCGGGCGGCTGCGGGACGCGGCTTCGGCCAGGCGGGTGGCAGAGCGGGCCGCGCTTCTGCTTGCGACGCCAGCGACTCAACGGCGCCTCGCGGCTACCGCTAAGGCGCTGATCGATGGGGAAGGAGTGTGCCGCGTCGCGGCGGCCCTCCGGACGCTCGGTGCGCGCGGGCGGCTGAAGGAAGGGGCGTCTTATGCAGCCTGATCGGCGCGCGGTGCTGTTTGATCTCGACGACACGCTGTATCCACTCCAGCAGTTCCGGTTGAGTGGGTTCCGGGCCGTGGCGGCCCGTGTGGCACAGGAATGGGGGCACGCGCCCGACGCCACCTTTGGGCTGCTGAACGCCGCACACGGCGCCGACCGCGGCCACGAGATCGACGTGCTGGCCAGCAGGCTGGCGTTGCCGGCAGGTGCGGTCGCCATGCTCGTAGAACTCATCCGGACCCACTCCCCGGAGATCCGGCTCCCGGCGGGCACGACGGCTGTGCTGATGGCCATGCGGCGCGGCTGGCGGGTGGGTGTTGTCACCAACGGCCGTCCCGACATTCAGGCCCGGAAAATCACCGCACTGGGACTGTCGCCGATGGTCGATGCCATCGTCTTTGCGGCCGAGCACGGCTCCGGCCTCGGCAAGCCCGACGCCGCACCCTTTCTCGAGGCGTGCGCCGCCCTCGCGGTCCCGCCGCAGCAGACCGTGTTTGTCGGCGACGACCTGCGCTGCGATATCGCCGGCGCCCACGCGGTGGGCATGTCCGCGATCTGGCTGTCACCGTCGAAGGCCCCAACCGGGGCCGCTGGCGCGGGAGTCGCCAGCGCCATTCTGCCGTCGCTGTCACTCGTGCCCGCCGCCGCCGCGCGGCTGATTGCCTCTCGTTGGAGTTCCCATGTCGCGTGATGTGACCCAGTTGCGTATCGGCCGCCGAGTGGCGGGCGAAGGCGCGCCCCTGTTCGTGGTGGCCGAGATCGGACTCAATCACGACGGCTCGGTCGAGCGCGCGCTCAGTCTGGTGGACGCCGCCGCGGCCGCGGGCGCCTCGGCAGTGAAACTGCAGACGCTCGATGCCGCCGCGCTCGTGGCGCCGGGTGCTCCGGCCCCGCAGCACCTCGAGGCCGCGTCGATGGTGGAGTTCTTCCGGCGCTACGAGCTCGACGAAGCGGCCCACGTGCGGGTCGTGGCGTGGGCGCGCGAACGGGGGCTGGCCGTGATGGCCACGCCGCTGTCGGAAGACGCCGTGGATCTGCTCGAACGCGTCGGCATCGACGCCTACAAGATCGCCAGCGGCGACATCACCTGGGAGCACCTGATCTGCAAGGCGGCGGCAACCGGCAAACCGGTCGTGATTTCGACCGGCATGTCGACGCTGCCCGAAGTGCAGCGCGCGGTGTCATGGGCCACGCGGGCTGGCGCGTCCGGCGTCGCGGTACTGCACTGCGTGTCAGCCTACCCGGTGCCGAAGGGCAGCGAGAACCTGCGCGCCATTGCCACGCTCGGCTTGGCGTGCGGCGCCGTTGTCGGGTTGTCAGACCACGGCGCCGACGGGTTCGCCGCGCCGCTGGCGGTGGCCATGGGCGCCGCGATCTACGAACGGCACCTGGTGCTCGCCGCAGGCGACGACAGCGTCGATGCCGACGTGTCGAGCACGCCCGGCGAGCTGGCGGCCATCGTGCGCGCCGCCGCGCGAGCGGCCGCCGCCCTGGGCACCGGCGCCAAGGTGTGTCTGCCCGCGGAACGCCCGAACCGCGACGGGAGCCGTCGCGCCCTGTACGCGCGGCGCCGCCTTCTCGCCGGCCAGGTCGTGTCGGCCGCCGACGTGATTGCCCTGCGTCCTGCCTTCGGCCTCGGCGTCGAGCGACTCACCGAACTGGTCGGGGAGCGGCTGACCCGCGACGTCGACGGCGGCGTCGCTTTCCAGACGACCGACCTGCACGCGCACGACAAAGGCACCGAACATGTCGCTTAACGTCCTCATTACCGCCGGCTCCCGCCGCGTGCCGCTCGTCCGCGCGTTCCAGCGCGCCGTGGCGCAGCACCGCGGGGGCAACGTCATCGTGACCGACGTGAATCCGCTCTCTCCGGCCGTGCACGCGGCCAACCGCGCGTACCGCGTGCCGCTGGCTTCCGACCCCGGCTATCTCGACGCCGTGCTCGAGATCGCGCTTGGCGAACAGGTCTCGCTCGTCGTGCCCACCATCGACGACGAACTCGTCCTCTTCGGGCGCGCGGCCGCCAGGTTTCGTGAGCACGGGATCCGCGTGGCGGTGTCGCCGCCTCAGACCTCCGAGCTGTGCGAGGACAAGTACGCGACCTGCCGGTACCTGAACGAGCGCGGTCTTCCAGCGGCCACGTCGTGGCTTCCCACGGAGCTGCCCGAGGCACCGGTGTTCCCACTCTTCATCAAACCACGTCGCGGGCGGGGCAGCGTGGGGGCGTATCCGGTGCGCACCCAGCGCGAGCTCGACTTCTTCGTCGACTACGTGCCCGACCCCGTCGTGCAGTCATTTCTCGAGGGCCCCGAGTTCACAATCGACATGCTGTGCGACTTCTCGGGCCAGCCGCTCAGCATCGTGCCACGCCGTCGCGACGTGATCCGCGCGGGCGTGAGCGACCGCGGCCGCACCGTGAACGATCCTGCGCTCATCCGGGTGGCCGAGCGGTGTGCGGCGACGCTGCAGTTTGCCGGCGCCGTCAACATCCAGTGCCGGCTGGTCGATGGCGCCCCGGTGATCTTCGAGATCAACCCCAGGTTCTCGGGCGGCATCCCGCTCACCATTCAGGCCGGCGCCGACCTGCCGCGCATGCTCGTCGACCTCGTGGCGGGTCGCCGCGTGTCGCCGTCGATCGGGCGGTTCCGTGACAATCTGTGGATGGCCAGCTACGAGACGTCGGTGTTTGTCGACGGCACACGTCTCGACCTGCCGTGCTACCAGCCCACCATTCAGGTTGCGGAGGTGGCATGATCCTGCCCGCCGCGATCGTGCTGCAGGCCCGCATGGGTTCGACCCGGCTGCCAGGCAAGTCACTGGCACCGATCGCCGGCCGGTCGCTTCTGGCCCGCGTGGTCGAGCGACTGAAGACGCGGGCCGATCTGCCGGTCGTGCTGGCCACGACCACGTTGCTCGAGGACGACCTGCTCTGCGAGGAAGCCGAGCGCCTCGAGATTGCGGTGCTGCGCGGATCGGCCGACGACGTGCTCGGCCGATACGCATTCGCGGCGTCTGTGCTCGGCGTGTCGGCCATCGTCCGCGCCACGGCCGACAATCCTGCCGTGGACCTTGACGCGCCGTACCGGACGCTCGAGATTCTCCAGCGTTCGGGTGCGGACTACGTCGTCGACTACGGGTTGCCGCTTGGTGGCGCCGTGGAGGCGATTGCCGTGCCGGCGCTCGTGCGTGCGGCTGCACTCGCCACCGAACCCTACGACCGCGAGCACGTCACGCCATTTCTCCGGCGCGACGCCCGGTCGCGCGCCGTCGACTCGCTGGCGCCGACCGCCTTGCGGCGGCCCGACCTGCGGTTCACCATCGACACGGCCGACGACCTCGACTACATGCGGCGGGTCTATCAGGAGGCCGGCGCGGCCGAGGCACCCGCGCCGCTCGGCGTCTTCATCGCGGCGGCCGACCGCCTGCGCGCGCGCGAAGACCTGCGGCCAGGAGCGGACGCGCGATGAGCGCCTCTCGCATCAACGACGCGGCGTTCCTGTTCAGCGTGCCGCTGACCGTGGCGCTGGTCGTGCTCGCGCAACGAATCGACGGCGGCAGCCTCGGCATCCTCCTGCAGCCCTCGGCAGGGCTCGTGGTGTTTGGCGGCACGGCCGCAGCCGTGGTCTTCAGTTTCCCGCTGCGACTCCTCGCCCGGACCTGGCGGGCGCTGCGAGCCGCCTTCGGACCGTCTCCCGAGTCCGACGTCGCGCTGCTGACCCGCATGGGCGACTATGCCGTACGCGTGCGCCATCGCGGCGCGCTTTCGCTCGAGAACGTGGTGGGGAAGGGCGACGATCCGTTTCTCGTGCGCGCGATCTCGCTGGTGGTCGACGGCGTGCCGGCGGCCGATGTGCGTCATACCCTGAAGACCTTCAGCCAGGCGCGCGAGGAATCGGACGCGGAATGCGCGCTCGTGCTCGAGGCCGCGGGCGGCTACGCCCCGACCTTGGGCATCCTTGGAGCCGTGCTGGGCCTCATCCAGGCCATGGAGCACCTGACCTCGCCGGCCAGCGTGGGTCCGGGCATTGCCGTGGCCTTCGTGGCGACGGTCTACGGCGTGGGGTCCGCCAACCTCGTGTTCCTGCCGCTAGCGACCCGGCTGCGGAGCCTGGGCCGGGCGGCGGCCCTCAGTCGCGAAGTGGTGATCGAGGGCGCTGTTGCCATCCAGCAGGGTGTGCACCCGTCGCTCGTGGACGGACACCTGCAGAGCCTGCTGCTGGCCTGGCACGGTGTGCCCCGGAAAGCCAGCGTGAAGAAGTCTGGCGTGGCCACGTTGGTGAAGTCATGAACATCCGGTTCTCGGCCACCCAGGTCTCGCGCGATCGCTGGCTGGTGTCGTACGCCGACTTCATGACCCTGCTGTGCGCGTTCTTCACGACCCTCTACGCGGCGTCCCTGGTGGACGCGGCCAAGCCAGCCACGCCTGAACCCGCGCCGGTCGCGATCAGCGTACCGGCGGTGCCAGCGCCAGTACCGGCGCCCACGCCACGAGATGAGGCCACGGCGCTCAGGGCACGCGTCGAGGCGGCGCTCGCGGATGAACTCGCGGCCGGATACCTCCAACTCGTCGAGGATCCTCGCGGCCTCGTGGTCGAGGTGCCCGAAGCCGGTGCGTTCGAGAGCGGCCGGGCCGAACTCTCCCCGGATGCCGAGCGCATGATGCGCCGCGTCGGCGCCATGCTGGCCGGTCTGCACAACGGCGTGCGGGTCGAGGGGCACACCGACAACGCGCCGATTCGCACCGTCAAGTTCGCGTCCAACTGGGATCTGTCGACGGCGCGCGCGACCCAGGTGGTCGAGTTCCTGATCGCGGGCGGCGGGGTCGATCCGCTGAGGCTGTCGGCCGCGGGCTACTCCGAGTTCAAACCGCGCGCCTCGAACGAGTCCGCCGCGGGCCGAACCCGGAATCGACGCGTCGATCTCGTTATTCTGAACGTCGCGACGGCCACCGCGGAAGAGCCAATGGCGAGGGTGCTGCCGTGAGAGTGCCGTTTACCGACGACGAACTGGAACACTTGCTCGACCGGCCGGTCCGGCAGTTGCTGACGGCGGCCGACCGGCGAAGGTTTGCCGGTCGGCGCGTGCTCATCACTGGCGGCGGCGGTTCGGTGGGCTCGGAACTGGCGCGCCAGATTGCCGACTGCCGGCCGGCGTTGCTCACGCTCGTCGACCACTCGGAACTGGCGCTGTTCGAGATCTTGCGGGAGCTGTCGGAGCGCTGTCCGGACGTCCCCGTTGAGCCCGTGCTGGCCGACGTGTGCCGGGCACGGCTGATGCAGCGCACGCTCATCGCGGCTTCGCCCGACGTGGTGTTTCACGCCGCCGCCTACAAGCACGTCGCCATGGTGGAACGGGACGTTTGTGTCGCCGTGTCCGGCAACGTGATTGGCACGGTCAACGTGGTACGCGCGAGCCGGGAGGCCGGTGCGCGCGTCGTGCTCGTCTCGTCGGACAAGGCCGCGGCGCCGAGGAGCGTGATGGGCGCCACCAAGCGCCTGGCCGAATTCGCCACGCTGGCGGAAGCGACGGCGGCGTTCCGGCCAATCGTGGTGCGGTTTGGCAACATTCTCGGCAGCAGTGGGAGCCTGCTGGCCGTGCTTCGGGACCGGGTGCATCGCGGTCTGCCTCTACGGATCACCGACCTCGAGGCCACCCGCTACGTCATGACGGCTGGCGAAGCCGTGTCCCTGATGATGAAGGCCGACGTGCTGGCGCGTCGGCCAGAGACGTACTGGCTCGACATGGGCGAGCCGGTCGCCATCGGCCGCCTGACCGAGCGCCTGCTGGCGCTCGAGACCGCCGCAGGATTCGCGCGCGTGCCGATCGAGATCGTCGGACTCAGCCCGGGCGAGAAGCGGCGCGAGGAACTCACGACCCAGGGCCTGCGCATGTCCCGGACGGCGCATCGGCGCATCTGGGTGGCGCGCCAGCGCGCCAGCGACCAGGGCGCCATCGGGCGGACGCTCGAACGCCTCCGGCATCTCGTGGCGCGGGGCGAGGCCGAGGCGACGCTGGACCTGCTCGTCGCGGCCGTGCCGGACTTCGAGGCGAGTGCCGAGGCCTGGGCGAGCGCTCGCCGCCAGAGCGCCGCCATCAACCGACGCGCATCGCTCCGGCGGAGCGCGTAGCGGAGCTGTCGTGCGGATTCTACACTTGACGGCGTTCGTGCATGGGGCGGCCGGCCAGGCTGCGACGGAACTGGCCATCGGTCAGCGGCGCGTCGGCCATCGACTCACGTTCGTGACCTCGAAGTCGCCCCACGGCGGGCACAGCAACGACCCGGCCCTGCTCTCGCGCCTGAGCGCGGGCGGTGTCGAGGTGCACCTCGTGGACTCACTCGCCGCCAGACAGACGGTGCCGAATGCCGATGTGGTGCAGTTCATCCACGAGCACCTCGGCACCGCCGCAGCCTTCGATGTGCTGCACACCCACGGCACGGTACCGAGCGTCATTGCGATCGCCGCAGCGCGCAAGGTCACGGCGCGCGTGCCTATTCTGCAGACGACGCACGAGTGGAGCGTCACGCGGCCCACGAGCGGACGGCAGTCGTACGATCTGGAAGTGATGAACTTGGTCGACCGCGCCGTCGTGCCGAGCTGGTCGGTGGCCGACCACTTTGCCATGCGCGGCGTGGTGAGACGCCAGATCGCGGTCGTGCCGTACGGCGTCAGCCACGAGCCGCCGGCGCTGGCCGAGGACCTGCTCGACCACGAGATGCGCGCGTGGCGCGAGCACGGCGGGCTGGTGTTGTGCTACGTGACGGCGCCAGGGTCGTCGCACGATCAGCGATTGCTCATGAACGCGCTGCCGTTCCTCACTCCCTCCCTGGGGGCACTGTGCGTGGTCTTCGGCGCAGCGCCGTTGGTTGCGACGCGGCCTGACGAATCCCCCGCGGCCCCTGTGCAGGTGCGATTCGCGGGCCCTGACGCGCCCGTGCGGCAGTACCTGCGCGACACCGATCTTCTCGTGCTGCCGTCGGGCGACGGCGAGCAGCCTCTGGCCGTGCTCGAGGCGTTCTGCGACCAGGTGCCGGTCGTCGCCAGCCGGGTGCCCGAGCTTCTGGAGTTCATCGACGACGGGCAGACCGGTTGGCTCTTCGACCCGACCGACCCGAGGGCCCTCGCCGAGACGATCGGCATGGCGCAGTCGATGGCGCCGCACCAGCTGCGTGCGCTCTGCCAGCGCGCGCGCGTGCGGTATCAGTCGGAGTTCACCGTAGACCGCATGGTGAGCGGCTACATGCGGGAGTACGCGCGTCTGGGCTGAGTCCCACGGGTCAGCTCCGGTAACCCGCCGCGCGGTGTCGGCTGGTCGACCGAGGCGCGGCACCTCGCGTCGGTGTGCCGACACAGCCGCCCAGACCCTCGGGCGCCGCCTCACGAAACTGCGCACGTCGGCAGCCGGCCCGCGTGCGCGTGGGCTCGGCATGGCCGTTGCTCTTCCAGACGGCATGGCATCGCAGACCTCCCCCCATCGCGCAATCGACCAGACCCACGACGGAGTCAGCCGCCGCACCGCGGCCAGCACGCTCATGGCGGTTGGACTCTTCAACGACAGCGGTGACGAGCCACAAGTGGCCGCGCTGGCAGCGTCGCAGGCGCATCGGGCCCTGCTGCGCCGTGCTGGCGCCGAGGTCCGGCACGCCTACTTCCGTCGCGACTGGCTCGATCTCGGGTCCACGACGCTCGACCAGGGCATCGCGGCCGCACTGGCATCGCCGGAACTGCGCCGGGTCTTTGCCGAAGTCGATGCGGTGGTGGTCATTGGCGACACGATCCGCGATGAGCCGCACCTGCACCTGCTCGCCATTCTGGCTGCGGCCCAACAGATGGACCTGCCCACGTATCTCGTGAACGGGTCCATCGGCGACACCGACCAGGCGCTGGCGGTACTGGCCGGTCTGACCGACTGCACGGTCCGCGACCCTGAAAGCGCCCGTCGGCTGCAGCGGATCGGCGTCACCCATCGCCTCGTGCCCGACGCGCTGTTCAGCGCGCAGTTCTCCGACCGCGCGGCGCGCGACTTTGCCGACCATCTGGTCGTCACCGACTGCCACCCGTCCCGCCGGATCGAGTTCACGCCGGCGCTGGCCGCCGTGCGCGCGTCCTGGCCGGGCCTGGTGGCCGACTATTCCATCGACGCGCTCGGCAGCCCGAAGCAGTGGGTCTGCGCCGTGGCCGACCTGCGTACCGCTGGCGCGGTGTTGACCGGCGGCTACGATGGCGCGTGCCTGGCGCTCAAGGCCGGCGTGCCCTTCGTGGTGCTCGGCGACGACGCGGCTGCCACGGCGCTACTCGAGACCATCGCGGGCTATCCCGCTGCCGCTGCCGATACGTCACGCCCGCTGGCCGAGCGCCTCTCCGCCGCCATCGACGCGCGCGCCTGGTTTGCCGGCGCGGCGGCACGCTGGCACACGCGTGGTCCCGTCGAGACATTCGCACGGCTGCGGCCCGGGATCGGGGCGTCCGGCCGTGACGACACCTGGACCGGCTCCATCGACGGCGTCGTTGCCGCGGTACAGGCGGTGACGCCGTCTGGCGGCAGCGTGCTGCATGCGGGCGCGGGCCAGGGCCGGGTCGTCGAGGCGCTCGCCAAGCTGGGCCTGAGGCCGTGGGGCGCCGATACGGCGCGCCGGCTCGACCGCCCCGAGCGCAATCGCTATTCGAAGGCGTCGCCGCTCTCGTTGCCGTTTGCCGACCACGTGTTCTCGACAGTGCTGGTCTCGGCCGACTGGATCGAACACCTCGAAGCCGAGGACCTCGAGGCGGCCGTTGCGGAGCTGGCGCGCGTGGGGCGCGAGGCCATCCTCGTCGAGGTCTCGGGCCGGCCGCTACGGGCCGATCGCGCCTTCGCCGGCCGGCGCGGCGCAGACTGGTGGCAACGGTCGCTCATCTCGCTCGGTCTTCGCGCGCTCGACCTGCCCTTGGACCAGGAGCAGTCCGGTCCGACCGGCGGCACCCTCATCGCCATGAGCGCCCCGGCGCATCTGTGCCCGAGCTGTCGGCGCGTGCACGACGGCCAGGAGCACGTCGAGCCGGTGCACCCAGGCGTGTTGGCTGCGGCCGGCCTGCCGCGCCGGTTCCCCCGGCTGACGGACTTGACGTAGACGTCATGGCCGCCCATGTCATGACACTCCCTCGACCGCGCACCCGCGCCGCCGCACGTCGCGACGTCGTGCGGGTGCTCCACGTCCTCATCGGTCATGCCGAGGCCGAGGCCGCTCGGCTGGACCAGGCCATCGCCGAGGCCAGCGGGCGCGGGCTCCGCGTCGAGCTGGTCGTCGGGCTCGGCCGTGCGCTCGAGCACGCACTGGCGAGCGCCCCGGCGCTGGCCATCGTGCAGACCGCGCACATCGAGGCCGCCCGTGCGGCCCTGGCCGAACTGAAGCGAGTGTCTCCAGCACTGCCGGTCGTGCTATTGAGCAACAGCGACGACGACACCGCCGCGGTCGCCGCCGTCCGCGCGGGAGCAGAGGACTGCTTGTCCCTCGCGACCGCCAGCGGACCGACGCTGGTGCGATCGATTCTGTGTGCGCTCGAGCGCACGAGCCACGCTGCGGCGCTGCGTGCGGCCGCGGTCACCGATCCCCTCACGGGTCTGCCGAACCGCCACGCGTTGCGGACCTGCATCGACCACGCGATGGCGCTCTCGCGGCGCAAGGGTCGCGCACTGGCCCTGCTGTTTGTGGACCTCGATGGCTTCAAGGCGGTCAACGACGGCTACGGCCACGAGTGCGGCGATCGCGTGCTGGCCGAAATGGCGCGCCGCTTCGCCAGCCGCACGCGCGACATGGACACGGTGGCGCGCCTGGGCGGCGACGAGTTCGTGATCGTAATGGAAGACCTCGACGACCCGTGTTTTGCCGCCATCCTGGCGACCAAGGTGCTGGCCGCCGCGGCCGAGCCGATCGTCATCGACGGACGCACGGTGCATCTCACGGCCAGCATCGGCATCGGGCTGTACCCGGGCGACAGCGCCGATGCCGCGTCGCTGATGCGCCACGCCGACATGGCGATGTACGCCGCGAAGGCGGCGGGGAAGAATGGCGTCTGCTACTACGCGCCGGCAATGAACGTGCACAGCCGCCACCGTGCGTCGCTCGCCGTGGCGCTCGATGGCGCGCTCGAGCGCGGCGAACTGGAACTGCACTACCAGCCGGTGTGGCAGGCGTCGAGCAGGCGCATCTCGAGCTGCGAAGCGCTGCTGCGGTGGCGCCGCCCGGGTCACGGGCTGATGGCACCGGCGGAATTCCTGCCGGTCGCGGAGGACACC
This sequence comes from Acidobacteriota bacterium, assembly GCA_031376505.1. Lineage (GTDB taxonomy): Bacteria > Acidobacteriota > Vicinamibacteria > Vicinamibacterales > UBA2999 > CADEFD01. The sequence continues at coordinate 43,407 of JANMDX010000143.1, read as the reverse complement.
GGGCTCATCGTCCCCATGGGTTGCTGGGCGCTGGCGGCGGCCTGCGCTCAGGTCCGGCGTATGCGGGCCGCGGGCTTCGAGGTGCCGGTGTCGGTCAACCTCTCCCGCCGACAGCTCCTCGACCCCGCTCTGGTCGGCGACGTGCGCAGCCTGCTGCACCGCGAGTCGATCGGGCGTGGCGACCTGCAGATCGAAGTGTCGGAATCGGTGCTCGTTGACGACGAGGCTCGTGTGGCCGCGGCGCTCGTAGGCCTCGACGCGCTTGGTGTGACGCTGGTCGTCGACAACTTCGGCGCGGGCACGTCGTCGCTCAGCGGGTTGCAGCGCCTGCCGGTACGCCGCGTCAAGATTGACGGCGGACTCGTGCGCGAGGTGCCGGGGGCCCGCGCGGGCGAGGAGATGGCCCGGGCGGTCCTGGCGCTCGGACGCACGCTGGGCGTCACGGTGATGGCCGAAGGGGTCGAGACCGAGCGCCAGGCATCGTTCCTGCTGGCGCACGGATGCGACGAGATGCAAGGCTACTTCTACGGCCACGCCCTGCCGGCCGAGGAGTGGATGAGCTATCTGCGCTGGGCCTGCACGGCGGTGGTCGGCACCGACGGGCCAGCACGAGTGACGGCTGCGCCGCGTCGCCGCCGCGCGATGCCGAACGACCTGCCAAGGATTCCGGGTGCAGCACTGGCGGCGCAGCAGCCCGGGCGGGTCGTGGTGGGCCGGTTCAGGTCGTAGCCGGTGCCTGACACACACCGCCCGCGCATGGCACGAGGTTCGCTCCGTGGCTGGCGAGACTGACCGACATGACAGAACCCCACCCACAAACGGCGCCACGCTCGCCGGCGAACCGGTCCGTTGAGGTCGCTCAGCCGACACCGCGGCCGACCCATCTGCCGGCGGAGGGAGGCATGAGCCAGTACGGCTTTGGCAACGGGCTGTCGGCGGCGTTCCCTTCGCACGTCATCATCGACGCGACCGAACTCTGCAACCTGTCGTGCACACACTGCCCGCATCCGGCCTTCAAGCAATCCTCGCATTATGCCGGACGCACACTGAGCCTCGAGCTGAGCGCCAAGGCGATCAGCGAGGTGGCCGCGGCCGGCCGTGGCCACGTGCAGTACGTGCGCTACGCCAGCGACGGAGAGCCGCTGCTGGCCCCGTCGATCTACCTGATGCTGGCCGATGCCGTGCAGCGATCGGGGACGTTCGTGTCGCTCACCACCAACGGCACGTTGTTGACGGCCCCGCGCGTCGAGCAGCTGATCGCGACCGGTGTCAACCTCGTGGACATCAGCATCGACGCCTTTTCCGCCGCGACCTACGCCGCGATCCGCGTGCGCGGCGACCTCGCGGTGACGCGCGCCAACGTCGAGCGCCTGATCCGGCGGGTGCGTGAAACCGGATCGGCGATGCGGATTGCCGTCAGCTATATCGAGCAGCCGGGGAATCTCCACGAGACCGACGACTTCAGGCGCTTCTGGACCGACGCCGGCGCGCACTCGGTAGCCATCAGGCGGCTCCATTCCGCCTCGGGCGCCGTGATCGCAGTGGCCGAGGTGATGCGGCGGCACGTCGCGACAACGGCGCGCCGCCCCTGTGTGTATCCCTGGGAGCGGATTGTGCTGACACCCCGGGGAACGCTGGCCTTCTGCCCATCGGATTGGACGGGCGGGTCCTCACTTGCCGATTACCACTCGACGACGATCGCGGAGTTGTGGGCAAGTGAGCGCTACGCCGCCCTGCGTCGCGCGCACCTGACCGGCGACTACGGTGCCCACACCTTCTGCGGACAGTGCCCGGACTGGCAGGAGACGCGGTGGCCGGGAGAAGGCGCCTCGTACGCGACGCTGATCAAGGGCCTCAAGAGGAGCGCGGCATGATCACCGTCAGCGTCTCCACGACCTCGCTCGTCTCCGAGATCGAGAATCTGGTGGACGGCGTACCAGGGTGGTCGCCCATCGACCAGCTGTTCACACTCTCGACGCTCGTCTACGCCACCGCGCATCTACCGGGGGACGTGGTGGAAGTGGGCTCGTGGTTTGGACGCTCCGCGATTGCCCTCGGCGCCGCCGTGCGCGACACCCACGGCCTCGTGCACTGCATCGATCCGTTTCCCGCGCGCGACGACTGGCGGCAGAACGCCGACGGCAGCTATTCGTTCGAGGTCGAGATCGACGGCCAGCGCCATGCCAGCTACCAGGAGCAGACCGTCTGGGGCGCGCCGTTCGAGGCGCATCTGGCGCCGGTCTACGCAAGCCAGCCGAGCGTGCTCGACGGCTTCCTCGCCAACATCCGCAGCCGCGGCCTCGAGGCCGTGGTCAGGCCCCATCGGGGTACCAGCGCGACCTTCGGCGCTCAGGCGCCACCTGACTTCCGCTGCCGGGTCATCTTTCTCGACGGCGACCACGGCGCCGCCGCCGTTGACGACGATCTGCGACGGCTGCTTCCGTGCCTCGTGGACGGCGGCTGGATCTGTTTCGACGACGCGTTCTCGGTCTACGACGGCGTCGACCGCGCGATCCGTGCCCATGTCCTTGGCAACCCGGCCTTCGACGTTGCGCGGCAGATGACACGGAAGTGTTTCGCGGCGCGGAAACGTGAGCGCGTGTCATGACCCGCGTCGCCATCATCCAGTCCAACTACGTTCCGTGGAAGGGATACTTCGACATCATCCACGACGTCGACCTGTTCGTGTTCTACGATGACGTGCAGTACACCAAGAACGACTGGCGCAATCGCAATCGCATCAAGACGGAGCACGGTGAGTGCTGGCTGACCATTCCCGTCGGTAAGCGCTGGTCCCGGCGCATCTGCGACGTCGCGATGCCGTCGAGTGACTGGGCGCGCGACCACTGGCGGCGGATCGAAGCGGCCTATCGCCGCGCACCGTACTTCGAGGCCTACCGCGCCTACTTCGAGGAGTTCTATCTCAGGCGCCCGTGGTCGACGCTCTCGGAGTTCAACCAGGCGCTGGTCACCGGCATCGCCCGTGATCTGCTCGGCATCACGACGCCCTACGTGGATTCGCGCGCGTTCCCCCTCACGCAGAGCGCGGGCGGACGCGTGGTCGAACTACTGCAGCACGTCGGCGCGTCCGTCTACGTGTCGGGCCCGTCGGCGAAGGCGTACATCGGTGACGAGCGCTTCCTCGCCGCCGGCATCACAGTGGAGTGGAAGGACTACCGGGGCTATCCAGAGTACGACCAGTTCCATGGCCCGTTCGTTCACGCCGTGACGATCCTCGATCTGCTGTTCCACACCGGGCCGAACGCGCCGAACTTCATCTGGGGCTGGCGCCAGGCGCGGCGGGTCGCGGCATGACCCCCGACAGCGAGGCCGCGGTCGATCCAGCGCGCTGGCTCGAAGGGGCGGCCATCGAGCGCTCGGCAGTGGTCTTCGTCATCGGTCTCGGTGACGGCGATCTGCTGACGGCTCTGGAGCGGCGAGGCTGGCGTGGGCGCGTCGTCGCCCTTGAGCCGGCGGGTGCGTCGCCGCTCACGCCTTCGCCGGCCCTCACCATCCTGCTCGGGCCCGACTACCGTGGGCTCGATGACGTAGTCAGGGCGATCGAACCCGATTGTGATCAGCCGGTGGTGGTCGGCGATCCGGCCCTGATGCAGGCCAGCCGCGACGAGGCAGTGCGCGTGAGCCGGCTGGTCGTGCGCGCGTGGTTCGGGGCGCGCGCCAATCAAGAGGCCAGGCGACGGTATGCCGCCCCGTACCTCCTCAACACGCTCAGGAATCTTCCGACGATCGTCGCCGAAGGCGATGCGTCGACGCTCGTGGAGCTGTTCCCCGGCCGGCCGGCGCTCCTCCTGGCCGCGGGCCCATCCCTCGACGCGAACCTGTCGGCCATCGCGGCGCATCGCGCCCAGGCAGTGCTCATTGCTGTCGACACGGCCCTGCGGCCGCTCATGGCGGCGGGCGTATCGCCTGACCTCGTCGTCGCGCTCGATCCGAGCGACGTCAATGCCAGTCACCTCGTCGATCTACCCGCGTGTCCGCGCACCTGGCTGGTTGCCGAGGGCAGCCTTGACCCCCAGGCCTTCCGCCACTTCGCCGGCCGCACGCATGTGTTCCGCGTGGCCGACCATCATCCGTGGCCATGGCTGCGGCGGATCGGCCTGGATCGTCACCCGTTGCGGGCCTGGGGCTCCGTGCTGACGACGGCCTTCGATCTGGCCCTGCAGATGGGCTGCGACCCGATCGTGTTTGCTGGCGCGGACCTGGCCTTCACCGACGGGCGGCCCTACGCGCGTGGCACGACCTTCGAGGAGGAATGGCGCCGGGCCCTGGCGTGGGGCGACACGCTCGAGACGAGCTGGGCGCAGCGCCTGGCGGCCTGGCCCGATACGTTCGAGCCAGACCTGCACGGCGCGCGCGTGCGCACGTCGCCGCACCTGTGCGCGTTCCGAGACTGGATCGTCACCGAAGCCGGGCGTGTGCCCGAGCGGACCGTCGTCAACGCGACCGGCGCCGGCATCCTGACGGGGGGAACGATCCGGCACGCGAGCCTGGCCGACGCGCTCGCTGGCTGCCGTGCGCTCGCCGAGCCGGCCGCTGAGACGCTGGCGCGCCGTCACGGCCCCGGCGGGACCCGAGAGACGACGATCCCGGCCGTGCCGGATGAGGTGAGCGGTAGCTGGCAGGCGTTCGCCGGTCTGAGCACCGCCAGCATCGCGGACGCCTTGCGGGCGCCGACACCGGCCGAGACGCCGCCCCAGGCGGTGTGGGTGGAGCCGGCACTGGCAAGCGACGCGACCGACGCCGACGGGCGCTATCTCGCCGAACTGGCGCGCAGCGTGTCCGTGCGCCGCCATTCGCTTACGCGTGCCGATCAGGATCTGCTCGGCGAACTGCGCGCGCTGACGCAGGCACTTGGCCCCGGCGACGCCGTCGTCGTCGACGACCGCTCCGGCGTGTCGGCCGGCGCGCAGGTGCGCCAGGCGGTGGACGTGTTGCTCTGCGAGCAGCCCGAGCTCTGGACCGACTACCGCCGATTCGTCGACCACACCTCGCGTCTCACCGTCCTTCGTGGCGGAGCCTCGCGTCGCACGCCCCCGGTGCACGACGCCGATCGGACCAAGTGGGATGCGGCCCACGCGCCGATCGCCGCGGGCCTCGCGCCCCTGGTCGCCCGCGCACTTTCGCCGCGCAGCGTCCTCGATCTGGGCTGCGGCGCGGGCTTCTGGCTGCGTGCGTTCGAGGCCGCCGGCGTCACCGACGTGCAGGGCATCAGTGCGCGTACGACGCCGCTCGGCGCGCTGCCGGCTCCGGGGCGCCGGTTCGACGTGTGTCTGTGCGTCGAGGTCGTACAGCACCTCGCGCCTGCCGATCAGGTGGCCCTCATCGGCGCCTGCACGCGCGCGAGCGACGTGGTGGTGTTCTCGTCGCAGCTCCCGGGAGCACCCGGGGCCACGGGGCTCGAACGTCCCCTGCAGCACTGGGCGAGCGCCTTCTGGCGCCACGGCTACGTGCTCGACGACACGCTGCGCCAGCACTTCGAGCGACGGTCCGACATTCCTCCGTCGGTGTTCGAGGTGATGGTCACGTTTCGCCGCGCGTGGCCGATCGCGCCCACTGAGATGGACCGTCGCGCGATGGAGGCGCTGCGAGGCCCGGTGCTGGCCACGGCCGCGCGCCTGAACGACCTCTACACGCAGAAGCTCTGGTGGGCGGTCGCGGCCCTGGACTACGCACAGGCGGCGTCCCGGGTTGAGGTCCCGCCGGCGGACCTGCGCGTCTGGACGATTCCGGTCTCACGGCTGCTGGCGGCGCCTGACGGCAGCCGCGTGTTCCGGTTCCGCACCGGCGCGGCACGCTGGTACGTCACGCATCAGCGGTCGGCCCTTCGTGTGCTCGAAGACGGGCAGCCGCTGCCAGAGCTCGCAGGTCCGTCATTGCCTGAAACGGCGGGCGGCGCCTGGGTGCGGTGGCGCGACGAGATCCGGCTGCGTGCCGGCGACGGCACCGACCCGCGGACCAACCGCCGCCATTACAGTGTGGTGGTGCCGTCGCATGTTGCCTGGGCGGAGGCGCAGGCCCTGCGCGACGTGTTGCGCGACGACCTCTGACGAGGGGGCGGGCTGCTCGCCGGCCGGCGGCACATCGGTGCCTCGGCCGGTCGTCGACGGCGGTCAGGAGCGGGTCAGAGCCGCGGGGAGCAGCCGTTCGGCGGTGGCGGCCCCGGCGACGATGCGCAGCAGGCGGGTGAGTTCGATCTCACGATTGTGGTGGGCCGCCACGTAGCGCTCGTTCGTCCTGGCCATCGCGCCCGTGCGGTCAGGATCGTCGAGCAGTTCCACGATCGCGGCCACGGCGTGCTCGACGCTAGCGGGCGGCACGCGCGCCACCGCGAGGCCGCGCGCGCCCTCGAGCGCGTACGACTCCTGGTCGGCGACCACCACCGCGCTGCCGCACGCGACGGCCTGCTGCACGCTCCACGACACCGGTTCGAGCGTGCCCACGAGCGAGAGCGCGACGTCGGCCACCGACATCAGCTCTGCCACGGTGTCCATGGAAGCGTGGCCGCGAATCATCGTGACGCGGCGATCCAGGCCGGCCGCGCGCGCTTCCGTCGCGGCGCGTTCGAGGTCACCCTCGCTTCCGGCGCCGCCCAGCAGCACCAGGTGCACCTCAGGCCGTTGCTGCGCGACGCCGACCATCGCCGGCCAGGCGACGGCGCTGCCCCAGTGCGGCAGAAACCGCCGGATGTTCATGACCACCGCCGCGTCCGCCGCGATCCCGTACTTGGTGCGGACCTGCCTCGCATGCAGACCGGTGGCGCGGCGAAACGACCGGCGGTCGACGCCGTAGGAGATCCTGGCGATGTTTTGTCGCGGCACGGCAAACCGCTCGTGAAGCGCGTCCTCCATCGTCGATGTGTTGGTCAGCACGTAGTGCACGCCGTTGAGCGCCTGACGGACCATGGCGAAGGTCAGGTCGGTCATCGGTGCGTAGTGGAGGACGTCGGCGCCCCAGGCCATCACCGCCCGCCGAGGTGCCGTGCAGAAGCTCGTGGCCAACCCGTATGCGAAAGCTTCATGGCCGAACACGCAGGCCGGTTGAAGGGCGTCGGCCGCGGCGGCAATCAACAGCGCGTCGAAGACAGGCGGCGCCATCGAGGGCGGCACGGCGGTGTGTGACCACGTGTGCAGCGCCGCGCGGACCCGGCTCGGGTCCTGCGCAAGGCTGTTGGCATTGACCGCATCGACGAACGGATACAGGCCATGGGCCGCCGCCTTCAGCCACGGCGGCGCCAGCGATTCGGCCGACACGACCGGCAGGTCGCCGTCCACGGTCGCTGGACCGTGCCAGCGGGCCGTCAGGATGATCGCGTCCACACCGAGGTCGCGCCAGAAGCGCACTGGGGTTTGCACGAAGACGGACTGAGGATCGCCAATGACGACGACTCGATCGGACATGTGACGCCAGGTCCTGCACAGAGCAAGGGCCGTGCCGCGAGACGCAGTTACTGGCGGCCCTGGATGACGCCTGAGCCTTCTGGCACGGCTGGTACTACTCTTGCTCTGTCAGGGGATGCGCCGCCATCGCCCGTGTTGGCGGCCACCGTGGCGGGAAAACCCCTGGAGATACCCGAGTACGTGCCTCGATGGCCTGGCGGCCGTTCATCGGACCACCGACACCGGTGTCGACCGACCGACGGCGGGCCCGGCGCTCTGCACACTGACGAACGACGACGATGATGACGACAGCTGCCACCGATTCGATTCACGACGAGAGCACGGGCGCCATCGGGCGCCTGGTCTCGTCGCGTGTCCTGGTGTTCCGGTCCTGTCGCATGCCCCAGTTCGCTGACACGCTGGCCTGGATACGCGGCCGCTGGCCGCTGGCGGCGATCGACGTCGTGACCTCACCAGGGTTCGACGACGCGCTGCAGGCCGTGGGCGTGTCGCGAATCTTCCACTATCGGGGGCGGTCGCTCGGCACGTTGCGTCATGCCGGACTGGTCCGTCGGCTCCGGGCCGAGAGCTTCGAGCACATCGTGATTCCGCAGGCGAACGGCGTCGCCGGCCATCACGCCAACTTGTATCGCGTAGCGGGCGCCATCGGCGCCGCGCGCTTCGTCGTGGCAGCCGCGGACACGACACCCGCGGTGCTCGCACCGCCGGCGTTCCGGTGGTTGACGTTTCATGCGTCGTTCTGGCGCATCCTGGACGCCGTCGATGTTCCGCTGCTGCTCGTGCTCTTGGTGCTGGCGTACCTGACACCGCGCCCCCGGGTCGCAGCCGCGTGCGGGCGCCGTCGGATCCTGCACGTGATCAGCTCGTTTGGCGTGGGCGGAGCCCAGGTGCAACTCGCGGAACTCATCGGCCGGACGCCCACCGAGACCTATCACGTCGAGGTGCTGGTCCTCGGCCGTCAAGATGGCGACTTCGCCCGCCAGTGGCTGACCCGCGACGACCTCACGTTTCACTACTCGTCGGAGTGGCCGCGCCGGTCGATGGCCGTGCTCGAAGTGGCGCGTCTGTGCCGCGCCACGCGGTACGACCTGGTGCATACGTGGCTGTTCATGGCCAACGTGATCGGCGCTGCGGGCGCACGACTGGGTGGGGCGCCCTGCATCGTCGGCTCCGTGCGGAACATGAGCTTGTGGAAGCGGACGTGGTACGCGCAGTGGTGGTTTCGCGCCGCCGACGCGCTCGCCACGCGCGTGGCCGACCAAGTGACGGTGAATGCCACGCCACTGGTCGCCGACCACGCCGCCTGGACCTGGCTGGATGAGAACCGCCTGATGGTGGTGCCCAACGGCCTGGATCCCGACGCGGTGACGCGCCACGGCGCCGGCGCACCGGGATGGCTGCGCCGCGAGTTGACGCTCCCGCCCGAGACGCGGCTCGTCGGCACGGTGGGCCGGCTGGCGCCGGAGAAGGACCAGGCGATGTTCATTCGGGCGGTCGCCCTGGCGCGGGCGGCAGGTGCCGACCTGCACGCAGTGGTGGTCGGCGACGGGGTCCTTCGTCAGACCTTGGAGCGCCAGGCCCGCGCGGACGGCGTTGCCGACCGCGTGCACTTCCTGGGTGAGCGCAGTGACTCACGTCGGGTCATTGCCGGCCTGGACGTGTTCGTGCTGACCTCGCACATCGAGGGGTTCCCGAACGTGCTGCTCGAGGCGGCGTTCCTGGGCGTGCCGGCGGCGTCGACGAGCGTCGGCGGTGCCAGTGACGTGCTCGATCCAGACGATCTCGTCGCCCCTGGCGACGCTGCGGCCACCTGCCGGCTGATCCTCGCCCGGCTCGCACGCCGCGATGTGGCCCAAGCGCATGCGGCGGCGATCCGGCAGCGGGCGCTCGAGCGCTTCACGGTCGATCGATCCACCGCGCGATGGCTCGCCCTCTATGACCGACTGTTGTCAGACCAAGGAGATGGCCAGTGAAGACTGACGTGTTGCAGTGGCTCTGCTGTCCGAGTTGCAAGGGTGATCTCGCGCTCGTCGTGTCCGTCGGCGACGCCGCGGCCGTGACCGAAGGCACGCTGAGCTGCCCGCCCTGTGAGCAGGTGTACCCGATCGTCAGGGGGGTGCCGCGATTCGTGAAGCACGACGGCTACGTGGGCACCTTCTCCTACGAGTGGAACAAGTGGAGCCGCGTCCAGTTCGACCCGGCCAACGGCCGCAGCGAGTCCGAGGAGACCTTCACCGAAAAGACCGGGTTCGTGCCTGGTGACCTGACCGGAAAGCTCGTGCTCGATGTCGGCTGCGGCGCAGGACGGTTTCTCGACATCGCCTCGCGCTGGGGGGCGCGCGCCATCGGCATCGACTTCTCGTTTGCCGTCGACGCGTCGAACGCGAACCTCGGTCAGCGGCCGAACGTCGATGTCATTCAGGCCGACGTGTTCAACCTGCCCTTCCGCGATGAGATCTTCGACGTGATCTTCTCGATCGGCGTGCTGCACCACACCCGCGACACACGTGAGGCGTTCCTGGCGCTGCCGCGCCACTTGAAGAACGGCGGCGAGATGGCGGTGTGGCTCTACTACTACACCGACCAGCTCTACAACCGGGCCAGTGACTTCTGGCGTCGCGTCGTGCGGGGGTGGCCCAACGGCGCGATCTATGCGTTCTGCTGGGCGCTCTGCCTGGTGTTCTCGCGCCTCTATAGCCAGCCGTTCATGTCACGACGGCCGTGGGGGCATCTGCGCCGCGTGCTGCCCGTGAATACGCATCCCGACTGGCACTGGCGCGTGCTCGACACGTTCGACTGGTACTCGCCGGTCTATCAGGACAAGGATTGCTCGCCCGAGCGCGTCGTGTCGTGGTGCCGCGAGAGTCAGTTGCGCAATGTCGAACTGTTGAGCTTTCCGACCTCGATTCGCGCGCGCAAGGACGTCGCCGGCGCGCTGCCCCTCGTCAAGGCCCTGCCCGACTTGCACAATCGACGGCTCGTGGTCTTCGGGGCCGGGGCCGCGGGTGTTCTGGCGTTCGAGGAACTCCGGAAGATGGGTATGGCCACGCAGGTCGTGGCGGTCTGCGACAACGATCCGGCAAAGACCGGGAAGACGTTCGAGGGCTGCACGGTCCAGCCGTTTGCCGAGCTGCCGCGCGAGAGCTACGACCATATCGTCATCGCCTCCCAGTTCGGCCTGCCGGCCATCGCCGCGCAGCTGAGCAGGTCGGGCCTGGTCGACAAGCGTGATTTTTTCTCGATTGGCTTTGTCGAGAACCTGGCGCCTTTGTTGCGGCTGGCCCGGCTGGACGCGTAGCCAGGCCGAGGGCAGAACAGGAGACGTCATCGATGTGCGGCATTTGCGGAATGGTGGGGCGGCCGGAACGTCGTGCGCTCGGACGCATGGCGGCCGCCATGACCCACCGCGGGCCTGATGACGACGGATTCTACCTGGATGCGGTGGCCGGGCTAGGCTTCCGGCGGCTGGCGATCATCGACCTCGAAGGCGGTCACCAGCCGCTCACCAACGAAGACGGGTCACTGCACCTGGTCTTCAACGGCGAGATCTATAACCATCGTGAGTTGCGCGCCGGGCTCGAAACGCGTGGTCATCGCTTCCGCACCCACTCCGACGGCGAGGTGCTCCTGCATCTCTACGAGGAGGACGGCGCAGCGTTTGTCAAGAAGCTCAATGGCATGTTTGCGTGTGCGCTGTGGAATCCCGAAGCAGACGAACTGGTGCTGGCGCGCGACCACCACGGCATCAAGCCGCTCTACTATTCGCACACCGGCGGTGGCTTGGTGTTCGCGTCCGAGCTCAAGGCGATCCTCGCCAGTGGGCGGGTCTCTCGCGTCATCGATCCCGAGGCGGTGGCGCAGTACCTCGTCTACCAGGCGGTGCCGCCGCCGCTGTCGATCCTACGCGATGTGCATCAGCTCGGCCCAGGGCGGGTACTCGTGCACCGCCGGGGCGAGACGCGCGTGCGCACCTACTGGACGCCGCCGCAGGAAGTGGCCGACCCAGTCACCTCGGTGGACGAGGCGTGCCGTATCACGCTCGGCGGGTTACGCGCGGCCGTCGGGCGCCAGATGATGTCCGAGCGCCCCTTGGGGGTGTTCCTGTCCGGAGGCGTCGACTCGAGCGCGCTCGTCGCGCTGGCGTCGGAGTACGTGTCGCATCCGCTCAAGACGATCTCGGTCGGCTTCGTGGGCGCCGATGAACAGGTCTTCAGCGAGTGGCCCTGGGCCCGCATTGTGGCCGAGCGATACGGCACGGACCATCACGAGTTCGTGTTGACCGAAGCGATGTTTCGCGAGGCGCTGCCGCACACGTTTGCGGCGATGGACCAGCCCACCTCGGATGCGATCAATGCCTACTGGGTGTCGTACGCCGCCGCCGAGCACGTGACGGTGGCGTTGTCGGGGACCGGCGGCGACGAGTTGCTGCTTGGCTACGCCCGCGACGCGCACTTGCTGCGCCATCACGAGCAGGGCCGCACGCTCGGGGCTCTCCCGGGCGGCTATGTCCGCCGCATCGCCGGGGCGCTCAGCCGCATCCCGCCCGGCAGGTTGTGGCAATCGGTGAACACTCTGACTGACGTGGTGCGCGCCCGTGCTCTGCTCGACGAGCAGTACCTGTCGCCACGTGGCATCGCCATCTACACGCCAGACGAGCGGGATGAGGTGTTGTCGACGGCGCTGCGCGCCGCGCTCGGACCGGGACGGGCGGCCACCGAGTACGTGCGGGACGACGCGCCGGCCGATCTCGACAAGCCCGGCGACTGGCTGTTGCGAATGGAGCAGCGCGCTTACCTGTCGTACGTGCTCCTGCGCGACGTCGACGCGATGTCGATGGCACATTCGCTCGAAGTCCGCGTCCCGTTCCTGGACCCCGAGTACGGCGCCGAGCTGGCGCGCATTCCGTGGCAGATGAAGCTCCGCGACGGCGTGGGCAAGTGGGTGCTTAAGCGGGCGCTCGCGCCGTTGTTGCCCGACGAGATCCTCTATCGCACGAAGATGGGCTTTGGCTTGCCCTACGCGCTGTGGATGCGGCGATCGCTCGAACCCATGGTGCGCGACCTGCTGAGTCCTGCCCGGGTCGCTCGTCGGGGCATCTTCGATCCGGACGCGACCGCGCGCCTCGTCGATCGGTTCTACGCGGGCGACGAAGGCGTCTGGCGGCTGGTGTGGACGTTGCTGGTGTTCGAGGGATGGGCGAGCGAAGTGCTCGATGCCGGCGGGGAGGCCGTCCATGCCGACGCCGCCTGAGCGCATCCTCCTGTTTCGGTCGGGCCGGCACCTGCAGGTCGCCATCGACGCGCTGCGCGAGGACTCGCCGTCGTGCGAGGTCACCGTGGTGGCCACCCCGGCCGCGACGGCCGTACTCGAGCAGTTGGGCATCGCGTCGGCGCGTCGAATCATCTACGACGGCACGCCCTTCTTCCGGCCGTGGCCGTTCATCACGAGCGCCGCTGGAGCGAGGGCGCTGGCCGGGCGGTTCGACCGCGTCTGCGTGCTGTGGAACGATCCCGCCGGCGGCGGCCACGCCAATGTCGACTACACGGCGCTCACCGTGTCGCCGTTCGGCTTCACGGCGATCACCGCGGACGGCACCCTCATTCCTCGCCGAAGCGGCGCCAATCTGCGGCGGGAACTCGCACGCGCCGCAGCGTCGGTGGCCGTGGCCGCGGTACTGGGCCTCTGTCTGTTCCTGCCGGCACGCGTGCTGGCCGTCGGCCATGCGCTGCTCGGCCGCCGAGGGTCGCCATGATGCGCGTCCTTCATGTCCTCGAGTCGCTGGGGCCAGGGGGCATCGAGACCACGTTCCTCAATGTCCTTCGCGCCTGGCGTGAGGCGCCGCCGTGGGCGGCGCATGAGGTGCTGGCATGGTCGGGAGGCGCACTCGAGGGCGCCTACCAGCAGGCCGCTGAAGGGGTAGTCCTGGCGGCGGCGCCGGAGGCGTGGGAGCGGGCCCTGCTCGGACCGTACGACGTCATCCATTTCACCTTTGAGCGCACCGCCTGCCGCATGCTGCCCTTCGCCATCTCCCGCAGCCGCGCCGCGGTCGTCTACGGCAAGGGCTATGACATGAGCGGCATGTTCCGTCTGGACGGGCAGTTCGCCTGGCAGCCCGACGAATCCCTGATGTGGGGGGCCGACCGGGTGACCTTCACCACCGCCAGTCTGGCCGCAAGATTCACGGCGCCGCAGCAGCGCTCGACCGTGCTCGGGAAAGCGGCAGCGGTGCAGCGGTTCGCCTCGCTGCAGCCACCCGACCTCGCCACCCCTCGCCGCATCGTCTGTGTCGCCAATCTACATGCCCGCAAGCGTCTCGGCGATCTGGTCAAGGCGGTGGCGCGGCTGCGGACGGAGTTCGACGACCTCTCGGTGCGGTTCGTCGGCGCCGACGACGGATTCGAAGGCCGCCGCCTCCGGGTGTTGGCGGCGGAACTGGACATGGCCGCGGCGTGTGAGATCGTGGGCCGCCGGGCCGACGTCGCCGCCGACCTCGCCGAGTCGCGGATGTTCGCGCTGCCGTCGGGTTGTGAAGGCGTGCCTACCGCGATGCTCGAGGCGATGGCGGCGGCGCGTCCGGTCGTGATGACCGATGTGGGTGATGTCAGGAGCGTCGTCACCGACGGGGTGGAAGGCTATGTCGTGTCCGCGGGTGACGTTGGTGCGTTAGCCAACTGTCTGCGCACGCTGCTCGCCGACCCTGCGCTTGCGCGCGGAATGGGGCTGGCGGGCCGGAGCAGGGCGATGGGCCACGACGTGGTCGCGGCCGCGTCGAGACTGCGCGGCGTCCTCGAACAGGCCGGCGGACGGCGGGCGGCGTAGCGTGGCCCAGTGCATCGACGCTTCCGGCCGTGAGCGCGCTGTGCTGGAGCTGTTTGCGCGTATCGGCCGCGACCACGCGATCGCGCAAGAGGAACTCGGTGCGCTCGAGCCGGCCGTCAGCTCCGCGCTGCCACGCATGTGGGCGGCCTACGAGCGCCATTGGCGGGGCTTCTGCGGGTCGCAGCTCGATCCGCAGTTCTGCCATCTGGGTCATCCTGCGCGAATCACTGGCGCGGTTCGCGTGGCCAACGGCGCGCCGGTGGTCGTCGTCGGGACCGGCCCTTCGCTGACGTCTGCGCTGCCCGATCTGCGGCGCCTGCGGTCGTGCCTCCACCTCTTCACGTCGCCCCGGGGGGCCGAGGTGCTGGCGACGGCCGGCATCGTGCCCGACCTCGTCCTGGTCGAACACCAGACTGCGCTCGACGCGCACTTCTCGCTGCGCGATCAGCCGCATCGACGATCTCAGGCCCTGTCGCCCCTCGTAGCCGCCGACGCCCGTACCCCGGCGGCGCTTCTCCGCGACGTGCCGGCGGACCGGTTGTTCGTGCCCGACCCATTGCCGACCTGGGGGCTGTGGCCGGCCACGGCCGTGTCGCTGGGGCTGCTCTCCGGGGCCCGGTCGGTGGCTTTGCTGGGGATCGACCTGGGGAGCTGCGAGTGTTCCGACCCGCTGCAGGCGCCGCTCCGCGACGTGCTCGGCCTGGTGGCCTCGGAGACGACGGTGGCCTGCGTCGATCTCGGGGGCAGCGGCGCGCCGAAGCCGCACTGGCTCCGCGCCACGCTGGAGCATCTCGCCGCGGGTGGCGCGGTCCAGTCCCTGCGCCTCGAGACGCGTCCCAGTCCACCGGCGGCTGCGCGGCACGCAGACGCGTTGGCCGCGTGGCGGCGGATGGCGCCGCTTGCCGCCGACGCCTGGGTGACGTTCAAGGCGGCGTGCCAGGTTCGCGACGGAGATACATCAGCCAGAGGGCGGGCCACGATGATGGACGGGTTCGACCGGCTCTTGTCGGCCGGCGCGGCGATCGGAGCACGCATCGACGTGCAGGACACGCTCGGTGCGTCGTTCCTTCCGCGATTCTGGCGCACGCCGCCCGACCCCGCGCTCGGCGGACTGCTCTGGCGGCCGGCCGCGCTAGCCAGTCATGAGTTGGTTCACCAACACCGCGCCCTCGGACAGCGACTGGAGCGCGGGGAGTGAGCACCGCGGCTCCGCCCGAGGTCTCCGTGCTGCTTCCGGTCAGGAACGGCATGCCGTTTCTGCCCGCCGCAATCGAGAGTCTGCTGAGTCAGACGTTCGGTGACTTCGAGGTGATCGCAATCGACGATGGCTGCACCGACGGGTCGTCAGAGTACTTGCGGGGGCTCGCCGACCGACGCGTGCGCGTGCTGACGACCGGAGGGGCCGGCCTCGCGTCGGCGCTGAACGCGGGCCTGGCCGTGGCGCGCGGGCGATACATCGCGAGGCAGGATGCCGACGACTGGTCGGCGCCCGATCGCCTCGAACGCCAGGTCGCGTGGCTGGACGGCAGGTCCGACGTTGGCGTCCTCGCTACCGCGGCCTCGTTCGTCGACGCACAGGGCGCGCCCGTCGACTCCACCTGGACACGGACGGTTCACGAGCAGTGGGACGCGGCGCTCGCCCCAGAGCAAATCGCCCGCCTGATGCCCCTGACGTGCTGTATCTTCCACGCGACGGTGTTGGCCAGAACCGTCCTGCTGCGCGCGGCCGGCGGATACGATCAGGCGACGGTGCCGGCCGAAGACTACGACTTGTGGCTACGGCTGTTGCCGCAGCACCGGTTCGCGCGGCTGCCCGAGCGGTTGTATACGGTCCGCCTGCACGCCGGGAGTTCCAGCCGCGTGCGCCGGGTCGAACAGACGGCGCGAGTCATCGAGGCCAAGCTGCGCTACGTTCGCCGCCAGGTGCCTGGCTTACCGTGGCCCGTACGCCTGGTGTTGCCGTGCGACGACCGCGGCGCCGACATCTTCCGCCGTGTCGGCCCACCCCTGGGCTACGACCCGGCGACCCACGCGGGCGCGACGTCGACGTCCGAGGAAGTGGTGGCGGTGACCGATTTCGATTCACTGCCCGACTACACGTCGACCCTGGCCGCGACCAACGACTACCAGCAGTTCGGCAATGTGTTCGTCCGACGGTAGACCCCGGAGCAACGCGACGCCAGCGGTCGTTCCCGACGGTCGCGGCCAGGCCGTTGGACTACTAGCGGGTCGCTCGGTAGAGCCGGTCGAAGCGGTGCAGCATGCTGTCCCAGTCGAAGCGGCGCTCGATCATCGTGCGCGCGCGGCGTGTCACCGCACGCGCCTCCGGCGCGGCGAGGGCGCCCCGCATAGCCGCCGCCGTGCCAGCCGTGCCCGTGGCGGGAATCACCCAGCCAGTGCGGCCGTGATCGAGGAAGTCTTCGATGCCCGCGACGCGACGAGCTGCCACCGGCACGCCGAGCGCCATGGCCTCGAGCACCGCGAGCCCTTGCCCTTCATCGGACGACAGCGAGACGAAGAGCGACCAGCGGCGCACGAATCGCGTGACGTCCTTCACCTGCCCCGTGACGCGCACGGCCGCGCCCAGCTCCAAACGCGCGATCGCCGTTGTGAGCGCCCGTGCGTAGGCCTCGTCGGCCACGGGGCCCACCAGTTCCAGCTGCGCCGCGGGGTGCGTGCGGCGCAGGCGCGCGAAGGCTTCGACCAGCGCGACCTGCCCTTTGCGCGGCTCGATGCGGCCGACGAATCCGATGACCGGCGCGGGCGTCGGTGTGGCGACTCGTGGGCAATAGGGCAGGGCGGTCAAATCGAGGCCCCAGGGCAGGTACGACATGTGCGACGTGACGACGCCGTGAGCCGCCAGCAGCTTCCAGTAGGCGTGAGCCGAACACACGACGCGGTCGGCCTGCCGGAAGGCCCAGCCGTCTTGGGTGTTCATCCAGCCAGGCCGGTCCGGCCCCCAGCTGTACATCTGGGCGACCAGACGGGCGCGCGATCCGGACTGGTCGCGGGCGATGGCGGCCAGCGCGGCGGGTACTCCCGCATGGGCGTGGATCACCGCTGGCTGAAACGTGCCAATCAGGTGCGACAGACGTGTGGCAGCGGCCCAGAAGCGTTCGACGTCGCGATGGAACACGTCGATGCCGTGATGCTTCACCCCCGCCCGCCGAAGGGCGCGACGGTACGACGGCCAGTCGGCCAGGCCGTCACTGGCACCCGTCGTCACGAGCGCGACCTCACGGGTACGGCGCTGGTCGGCGCACAAACGGGTAATGACCCGGCCGGCGCCACTCCAGAGAAACGGCGCCACATGCAGGATCGGGCCGGGAATACGCTCCATCCCTCGGATTATAGGCCGCGCAATTTCGGCGGGGCGGTCAAGAATCCGCCGGCCGCGCCGATTGCCCAGTCACGCCCATGATGCGCCCGCCGGAATGCTCTCGCCCTCGCCTCGCCGTCTCGTTGCCTGACCGGAGCGCCTCATGTTCCTGATCATCGGCCTGCTCGTCGTGATCGGCTCGGTGCTCGGCGGCTACGTGATGCACCACGGCAAGATCGCCTTGCTGAATCAGCCGAACGAGTTCCTGATCATCTTCGGCGCGGCGATTGGTTCGATGCTCATCAGCACGCCGCTGCCGGTCATCATGAAGATGATCAAGCAGACGACCGGCGTGCTCTCGCCGGGCATGGCGAAGAAAGACTACGCGGATCTGCTCGCGATGCTCTACCAACTCTTCCGGCTGGCGCAGCAGACCGGCATCATGGCGCTCGAGAGCCACTTCGACAATCCGAAGGAAAGCTCGGTCCTCTCGAAGTACCCGAAGTTCCTGGCACGCCACGAGTCGCTCGACTTCCTGTCGGACTCGATCAAGGTGATCATCGTGGGCGGCATGGCGCCGCACGACCTCGAGGCGCTGATGGACGAAGACCTCTACGTGCATCACACCGAGGCCCGGGCGCCGTCGGCCGCAATGGCGAAAGTGGCCGATGCGTTCCCGGGTCTGGGCATCGTGGCCGCCGTGCTCGGCGTGGTCATCACGATGCAGGCGATCGACGGGCCTCCATCGGAAATCGGCGAGAAGGTCGGGGCGGCGCTGGTCGGCACGTTCCTCGGCATTCTGCTGTCGTATGGCATGTTCGGACCGCTCGCGACCGCGCTCGAGGCGCGCGTGGACGACGACGGCAACTACGGGAAGTGCATCAAGGCCGGCGTGCTCGCGACATTCAAGGGACTGCCGCCGGCCATTGCCATCGAGTTTGCGCGCCGTGTGCTGCCGCACGAAGTGCGCCCGAGCTTCGAGGACACCGAGAAGTTCTGCAAAGCCGCCGGCAAGCCCGAGGCCAAGGCGGCCTAGGTCATGAAGCCCAGTCAGCCCATCATCATCGTCAAGAAGAACCGCGGTGGCCACGCCGCCCATCACGGCGGCGCCTGGAAGGTGGCGTATGCCGACTTCGTTACCGCCATGATGGCCTTCTTCCTGGTCATGTGGCTCGTCGGCGCGAGTCCCGACGTCAAGAAGTCGGTCGCCGGGTACTTCCGCGATCCCGGCGTCTTCGATTTCGAGAAGTCCACCGGCATGATGGCCGGCGGGATGACCGGCATCGACGAAGGCCGCGCGCCCGAGACGGTGCAGATGCCAGACGCCGCGGCCCTCACGGTGGAGCGCCAGCGCATGCAGCAGGCCGCCGAACATATCCGGGAAGGGCTGGACGGCGCGGGCGGACTCGAGGCCTTGCGCAATCAGATCGAGTTCCAGGTGACCGCGGAAGGGCTGAGGATCGAACTGCTCGAAGGCGACGGCTCCAGCTTCTTCGATAGCGGCAGCGCCATGCTGCGAGGCGAAAGCGTGCGCATTCTGAGCATCATCGGCCGCGAACTCGGCACGATGACCAACGACGTCGTGGTCGAGGGGCACACCGACAGCCGCCCCTTCGGTGCCGGCAATCAGTACTCGAATTGGGAACTCTCCGCCGACCGTGCCAACGCCGCCCGGCGGGTGATGGAGGCCGTGGGCCTCAACCCTGGCCAGGTCCAGAGCGTGCGCGGATTCGCGGCCACTCAGCTGCGGCTACCCGCTGCACCGATGGACTCGCGCAATCGCCGCGTGTCGATCGTGGTGCGGAGCCAGTCGCAGACCCAGCTGGAGCAATCCATCCGTCCCGGCGCCGCCGAGGCAGACGGGGTCGCCGCCCCTCGTGGGGCGTCCGCCGGGGCTCCCGTGCCTGCTGTGCCTGGGGTGGCGGGTGCCCGCTAAAGTTCGCCTCGTCCAAGCCGATGTCCCCTGGGGAACGTCCAGTGCCGCCGCGCATTCGCGGGCAACGGCGTGACGTGGGGCAGCCCGCGTCGTGTGGACTTGCTTCCCGGTGAGGTGCCGATGATCGCTGCCCAGTCGTCCGTCATCGCCAGCGCGCTGCCCGGCTCGTCAGCCGCGAGGCCCGTACTGCCGGCCGCTCCGTTGGCTGAACTCGTCGTGTCGCCCGATGGGCGCATCATGGAATGCGGCGAGTCGGCGGCCCATCTGCTTGGCCTCGCCGACTTGCGGGACGCGTGCGGCGTCCACCTCAGCCTGTTCTGCCGGGATGCTGGCCGCCTCGCGGAGGCGCTGAGCGCCGCAGCGGTGACAGGACGCCTCGAGCGGTGGGACGCCGACCTGGTCCGGCTCGACGGGTCCGCCCTGCCTGCGGTCGTCGACCTGGTGGCCTCGTTTGACGATCCCCGTACGCTGACGTCGGTGCGCGTGTCGGTGAAACCAGTACCGGCCTGGGCGGAGCCCGACGACGTGCCGGCCCGCGCGCGCGGTGGCCGCGACGACGCCGGTCAGTTGTCGCACGACCTGAACAACCTGCTCGCCATCGTCAGCGGCCACGCAGAGTGCCTCTTGTCGGCGCCGGCCGGCGCGGCGGTGGACGAAGGGGCGATCGACGCCATCCTGCAGGCCGTGCGCGCGGCCGCGAAGGTATCGGCGCGGGTGCGCGGCCTGGGACGCGGGCGCGACGCGACCGCGCGTGGCGTCGACATCGACGCGCTCCTCTCGGCGGTGCAGGCCGACGTGCGGCGCACGTTTGGACACCGCCTGGCCGTGGCCGTCCAGTCGGCGCCGCATCCCTGGACCGTCGCCATTGACCGGGCCGTCGTGGAGCACGCGCTGGCGGCGATTGCCGCTGACGCTATCGACGCCATGCCACATGGCGGCACGTTGATGTTCCGCACGATGAATGTCGAGATCGGCACGCGTCGTGCTGCCTCGCCGGTGCCGCTCCGGCCAGGCCGGTATGTACGCGTCGAGATCACGTACTTGACGGCGGGCGTGCCCGTGCCGCCCCGACCCTCGCGCCGCGAGACCGACCCACATGCCCCATCGGGTCTCGATGCCTTGCGGCAGGCTGGTGGCCGCGTCATGTTCGACACCGACGGCGTGCGCGTGGCGTCGGTGGCCGTGCTGCTGCCCTCCGACGGCGTCACCGTGCTGCGCCCACGCGCGCCGGCGCCCGCCACGGCGTCCGCTTCGCTGCTGCTGGTCGAGCAGGACCCGACGCTCCAACGCCTGTTGCAGATGGTCCTGCGAGGTCAGGGCTACCGCGTCGCGACGGCCGGATCGGCCAAGGAGGCCACCGGGCTTCTTCAGGAGCACGCCATCGATCTGCTCGTGACCGACCAGATGCCGGGAACCGGCCGTGGGGGCATGACGGCGTGGCTCGACGCGCATCCCGCCCTGCGGGTGCTCGCCACCTCCGAGGCGGTCAGTCAGGCGCTGGCTCGAGTGGGGACCAGTCGGCGGGTGGGCATCGTGGTTCGTCCGTTGGCGGCCGACCAGTTGGTCGAGGCGGTCCGGGCGCTGCTCGATACCCGCAGTCCGCTGCCGACCCGCATCTCCCCAGTGTGCCTCGTGCGCACGCCAATGGCCGCGTTCAAGCCAGACCCTGATGAGCCGATTCCTCCCCTGGAGGCCTCATAGCGAGGCTGACCGGTGCAGGCGGAGCCTGTCGGGTGAGAGACACATGTCAAAGAACGCGGTAATCAGCCTCGACATCCGCCGGAGCGGACGAGAGGGCGACCAGACGGCCGTGCGTAGCCTGCTGGACGAAGTACTGGCGCTCTTGCGCGACTTCCTGGTATCCGAGGAAGACGACACGTGGGCGCCGCTCGCTGAGCGCTTCGAGAGCTGCCGGTCGGCGCTCGCCAGTGGCGTGCCCGCAGGCGAGCTCGAGGAACTGACGAGGTCGTGTCTGGACGAGGGCCGGCAACTGATCGAGCACGCCAAGAGCCTGAGGGCGCAGCGCACGCAGGACTCGCTGGCGGTCGTGGGGGCGCTGCGCGAAGTCATGGCCACGATTGGCGACGAGATGTCGACGATGCACAACAGCATCTCGCAGTCGACCGAACGCTTCGAAGCCATCGGGCTCTTGAGCAATCCACAACAGATCAAGGCGCGCCTGATGGCCGAGGTGCTCGCTCTGAAGCAGATTGCCGCCAAGCGCCGCCGCGTGTGGGAAGAGACCGCCAAGACGTTGAGCCAGCGCGTAGCGACCCTCGAACGTGACCTGTCCGTCGTCAAGGGTGAGGCCTCGACCGACGCGCTGACCGGCGTGGCCAATCGTCGCAGCTTCGACGAGACGTGCCTGCGGTGGATCCAGCAGCCGAGCCCCGACTTCCTGCTCGCCATTCTTGACATCGACGACTTCAAGCAGATCAATGACACACGCGGCCATGCCGCTGGCGACGAGGTGCTGCGGTATGTGGCGAAGCTTCTGATGCAGTCGTTCAGGGCTGACGACCTGGTGGCCAGGGTAGGCGGCGACGAGTTCGCCGTGCTCGCCTCCGGGCTCACGTTGCGCCAGGCCGAGCAGCGTATGGCGGGCGTGCTGTCGCGGATCAGCAAGACGGATCCCGCGGGCGACGATCGGCCGGCGACGATGCCGACGCTCAGCTGCGGATTGGCCGAATACTCGGCGGGCGACACGCCGGCGAGCCTCTTCGAACGGGCGGACGCGGCGCAGTACCTGGCCAAGCGTCAAGGCAAGAACCGGGTCGTGTCGAAGGAGACTCGGTTGCTGCGTGACCTGGCGCGGAACTGAGGGGTCCGATGCGCGACCATGCCAACCGACGCGTGCTCATCGTCGATGACTCGCCGGCCTTCACCGACGCCCTGTCTCGGCTCCTCACGGCCGAAGGCTACGGCGTCGACGTGGTGCACGACAGCGACGCCGTGATTGCGGCCGTGGCGCGGTCCGCGCCCGACGTCGTGCTGCTCGACGTAGAACTGCCGGGCGCCAGTGGGTTCGACGTGTGCCGCAGCCTCAAGCAGAATGAGGCCACGCGGCTCATCCCGGTCGTGCTGCTCACCGGACTCGTGGGGCGCGAGCACCGGCTGGCCGGCATTGAAGCCGGCGCCGACGACTTCCTGACGAAACCCTTCGACTCGTCGGAGCTCACGGCGCGCGTGCGATCGCTCTCGCGGTTGAAGCGGTACACCGACGAACTCGAATCGGCCGAGTCGGTGATCGTGAGCCTGGCGCTCACCGTCGAGGCTCGCGATGCCTATACGGAAGGGCATTGCGACCGGCTCTCGACCTACGCTGTGAGTCTCGGCCGTGGGATCGGCCTGTCGGCCGACGAGCTGTCGGCTCTGCGCCGCGGCGGTCTGCTGCACGACGTCGGCAAGGTGGGCATTCCCGACGCGCTGCTGCTCAAACAGGGACGGTTGACGAGCGAGGAGTACGAAATCGTCAAACAACATACGGTCATTGGCGAGCGGCTCTGTGCGGGGCTGCGATCGCTGGCGGCGGTGCGCCCGATCATCCGGCAACACCACGAGCGCCTCGATGGGACCGGCTATCCCGATGGGCTCAAAGGCGGCGAGGTGTCGCTGCTGGCGCAGATCATCGGCGTGGTCGACGCCTTCGACGCGATGACGACGGATCGGCCCTACCGCGTCTCGCTCGGTCTCGGCCGGGCCATCGACGAACTGCGCCGCGACGCGGCACGCGGGGCGATGGACCCGGTGCTGGTCGAGACGTTCATTGCGCTCGCGCCGATGCTGCTGGCGGCGCCGCCGGCTGCCGACTCGTGGGGCGAAGGGCCCGTGCGGCTCGTGGACGACCGACTGCGCATCATGGACGAACCCATTCGTCCTGTGCGCATGCCGATGCCTGTCGCAGTCGCCGCGCGTTAGAACGTGGCCGCAGAGCCGATTGCGCCCGGTCGCTATGAGCCGCCGGGCGGACGCGCCACGGCGAAATTGCCTCCGCCCGCGCCCCCGCCGCTGGAATAGCCTGACGATGTGGCCCCGCCCGATGACGAGCCGCCGGAGTTCGACGAGTTCGTTCCCGACCCGTTGCCGCTTGAACCGTCAGTGTTGGACGGCATCGCGCTGTTCGATGTGTCGATGGCGTGCACCTGGGTGTAGCCACGACCGTTGATGAGGCGTCCGCCACTGTCCGCTCGGCCGTTGTCTGGGCCGGGACCCGACGTGGTGGCGACCCACGTGCCGTAAGGCCCATTGGCGCCGTAGTAGCCGTTGTAGTACCCGGGGTAGCTGCCGTAGAGGTAGGGGTTGTAGCGCGAGCAGCCAGACCAATACCCGTCCGAGGCCCAGCCGTAGGCGGAATAGCAGTCGTACAGCGCCGCTGGGCCGACGATCTGCGCAAAGAAGGGATCGGCCCAGAGCGAGCTGCCCATGGCCAACGTCGAGCCGCCGCCGGACGCCGCACGGTCGATCGTGAACTTCTTGGGATAGGTCAGGGCCACCATCAGATCGATGACGCCTTCGGCCACGCCGCCGTCGGCCATGTGCGAGAGCGACGCGGCGTTCAGCCGGAAGGCCGTGGGGCCCTCGCCGATCGCGGCCTGCACGCCGTCAGGCGGCAGCACGCGACTGGCTTCGACGACGTCGTCGGTGGTCCACCCCCGCGAGGTCACGGGTGCGGCCAGGCCTGACGGCGTCGAGGGCACCTGCGTGCCATCTGGCAGCCGCTGGAGCTGTGACCGGGCGTAGCGGCTGACTCGCACATTGGTGGCGCCATTCAGCGTGACGGTCTGCACGTCTACCCAGACTGGGCCGGGCACGAAGTAGTCCACGCCGGCCAGAGTGCGCGGCGAGTCCGTCCCGCACGACGCGGTTGCGGTCCGATACGCCCGATGGCCATCAGCCGACCACTGCGAGTTCGTCGTGCCACTGCAGCCGGATTCGCGCACCGGTCGCGCCGCGCCGTCCGCTACGCGCACGTCCTCGCTGACGACTTGGCCGCCGACGACGGTCCGCACCGTGACGCCGCCGCCCGCGCTCGTCACGCACACGCGAGCGCCGGTGCCACCCAGGTCGTCGACGGCGCGCCAGCAGCCGAGCCACGGCGTCCAGCGTGCGTCGCCCGACGGTGCGGCGGCGCGCTCGGCCGGGGTGGCAGACTGCGCGTGGGCGCCGACGGCGCTGCAGAACGCCACCGCAGTGGCCGCGAAGGTGAGCACGTGGATCCGTAAGGTCGTCATGGGCATCTCCTGCGCGATCAGAACGCGATTCGCATCCCGCCACTGACCTTGACGCCAGCCAGGTCGAGCGGTGCGAAGTCCACAAAATCGGTGCCGAGAGTGGCCTTGCTCCAGGTGTAGCGGCCTTCCATCGTGAGATAGAGCTTGCGGAACACGCGCAGGTCGGCGCCCGCCAGGGCGTGCACACTGGGCGCCCAGCCGCTGGAGGTGAACGTGTCGGCAAACACACGCCGTGTCTGAAAGTCCACGAAGCTGCCGAACTGCTGGAAGTCGTACTTGATCGCGCCGCCGCCGGCGCCGATGTAGGGCGTGAAGGTCCGGGGAATCCACGCGAAGCGGCTGATGTGGCGGCCGGTGGGCAGCAGCGCCACGCGCACGCTGCCGGTCACGTTCCATTCCTCGCGGGAGGTCGTTTGCGTGATGGGCAGGAGCTGGGAGTCGACGAAGTTGCGATATTCGGACCCGGCTTGTGACTTGCCGTAATCAAGGCCGAGCATCACCTCGACGCGCGGCGTGACGGCCACGCCAACGCGGCCGCCCAACACCGACGTGTTGAACGACTTCCGGTCGATCGTGAGGGTGTCGGTGATGAAGTCGTACAGGTCGCTGCCGGTGTTGGCAAACAGGAACCCGGTGTCGATGCTGAGGAACGCCCGCGGACGCCCGAGCATGAAGTCAGACGGCGGGGGAGCCGGCACTTGCGGGCGCCTGACGTCGTCGGCTGGAGACTGCGCGGCCGCCGGCGCAGAATGCCACCCGATCACGGCCGCCAGGCCGACGGCACACGCGCGAGATACGAACCTACGCCCATCGAGCATGGAGCGCCTCCTCGGAGTTTCCTGACCTGCAGGGTGACACGGTAGCATGCCTCCGGGGGCAACGCGGGCTATTCGGAGGGGCGTTGGTTGGTCGAGCCTCAGACGCGCTCGACCAGAATCCTCGCCGCCGGGCGCAGTCCAATGCGGAGCGTCTCACCCCCCACCTCCAGCGTGAGAACGTCGGCCGCCTCGTCGCGCCCGAGGAGCCGGAGTTGCGCTCCTGGTCTGAGGCCCTGCTGGTCCACGTAGCGCAAGAAGTCGGCGCTCTGGTCGAGCACCCGCGCCACCCGCAGGCGCTCTCCCGGCAGACCATGCGCCAGGCTCTCGACCACCAGTTCAGGGACTCGCCCCGAGGCGTCGGGGATGGGGTCGCCATGCGGGTCGGCCTCGGGCGAGCCGAGCATGGCGTCGATCTTTGCCAGCACCTGATCAGAAATGGCGTGCTCGAGTCGGTCGGCCTCGGCGTGCACGTCGCTCCAGTCCATTCCCAGCACCTGAACCAGGAATAGCTCGACCAGACGGTGGCGCCGCAGAACGTGGGCGGCCAGCTGTGCGCCGGCCCGGGTCAGAAGAACGCCCGAGTAAGGCTCGTAGGAAACCAGGCCGCCGTTGGCCAGCGCTTTCATCATCGACGTCACCGTTCCGGGGGTGACGCCGAGGCTCGATCCGACGTGTCCCATCGACACGCGAACGCCCGGAAGTCTCTGTTCTTCCAACAAGATGCACTTTATGTAGTCCTCGACGGTGCTGGTGGCCATTGCCCTATAAGGATACCGGCTACTTGACGATTCGAACACTCCGGAGTAAAATTTTGAACAATCAAAAATCAAACCAAAACCAGAGGCCTCGCAGATCGCCATGACAAAGCCAGCCACTCCCAGCCCGGTCGCGGGCCCGCAGACCCGCTCCCTGCCAGAGGTGCACGGCAGCCTCCCGACGGCCCCGATGGGTTCCTGGTGGCGGCGCTTCCTTGCCTTCGCCGGGCCTGGCTACCTGGTCAGCGTCGGCTACATGGATCCCGGCAACTGGGCCACCGACCTCGCCGGCGGCGCCAAGTTCGGCTACGCGCTCGTCTGGGTGATCCTGCTGTCGAATCTGATGGCGATCTTCCTTCAGACACTGTGCGTGCGGTTGGGAATCGCCTCCGGCCGCGACCTCGCCCAGGCCTGCCGCGATCGCTATTCGAGGCCGGTCACGTTCGTGCTGTGGATCCTTTGCGAGATCGCGATCATCGCCTGCGATCTCGCCGAAGTGATCGGCTCGGCGGTGGCGCTCAACCTGCTCTTCGGCGTGCCGCTGGTCTGGGGCGTGCTGATCACGAGCCTCGACGTGATGCTGCTGCTCGCCGCGATGCACTTCGGCTTCCGCAAGATCGAAGCGATCATCCTGACCCTGGTCGCCACCGTGGCGGTGTGCTTCGGGATCCAGATCTTCGTCGCCAACCCGGAGTGGGCAGGTGTCCTCATCGGTACCTTCGTGCCGACGATCCCGAACGCCGAGGCCTTTTACATCGCGCTCGGCATTCTCGGTGCCACGGTGATGCCGCACAACCTTTACCTGCACACCGCTCTGGTCCAGACTCGCGACATCGGAGCAGATTCCGCGAGCAAGCGCCAGGCGATCCGCTACAACACCACCGACACGGTGATCGCGCTTGGGGCGGCCTTCTTCGTCAACGCCGCGATTCTAGTGGTCGCCGCTGCGGTGTTCCACCGCCTGGGCCACTACGACGTCGGCGAACTGCAGGAGGCGCACCGACTCCTCGCGCCGCTGCTCGGCGCGCCCATTGCCTCCACCGCCTTCGCGGTCGCCCTGCTGGCCTCGGGCCAGTCCTCGACCATCACCGGAACGCTCGCCGGGCAGATCGTGATGGAAGGGTTCCTCAACCTCCGCATCCGCCCCTGGCTCCGCCGCCTGATCACGCGCTCGCTCGCCATCGTGCCCGCGGTCTTCTTGATCTCGAGTTCAGGCGGCAAGAACACCGTGGCGCTGCTGGTCTTGTCGCAGGTCGTGCTGTCGATGCAGCTGTCGTTTGCGATCTTCCCCCTGATGGCCTTCACCTCGGACCGCAGGCTGATGGGGGAGTTCGCCAATCCGACCTGGGTCAAGATCGTGGGCTATCTGATCTGCACGGTGATTGCGGCCCTCAACATTGCGCTGCTGTTCCAGACCCTGGGACCCCTATGGGTCTCGGCGCTCGCACTTGCCGGCGTATCGTTCACTCTTTGGGTCCGATTCATCTATCCGCGGAGGCATGGTGTACAGCAAGATCCTGATCGCGCTTGAAAACAGTCGCACCGACAAGGCGATCCTCGACCACGTCGAGCCGCTCGCCCTTCGGCTCGGTAGCGAGGTCCTCCTGGTGCACGTCGCCGACGGCTGGGCGGCGCGCCAGTACGAAGGTCTGAACCTCGCCGAATCCGAGGAGATGCGGGTCGATCGCCACTACCTGGAGGCGGTCCGCGACCGCTTCGATACGGCGGGAATCAAGACGTCGACTCAGCTGCTGTGGGGCGAACCCGCCGACGAGATCGTCAAGGTCGCCGACAAGAGCGGCTCGGACCTGATCGCCATGAGCACCCACGGTCACCGCTTCCTGGGTGATCTGATCTACGGCTCGACCGCCGACAAGGTGCGCCACACCGTCGACATTCCCGTGCTGCTGCTCAAGGCACCGCGGTGAGGGGGGACGGCGCGGCGGTGCACTGCCGAAGGTCAAGGGCGCGTTATCGCGCGTGAGGTGTGCCGAGAGATCGGCTTCTGACACCGATCGCGAGGGCGACGACGATCAGCATCGCCGCGACGGCGAACGTGAGCCGCGTGCCCGCGGCAATCGCCTCGGGACGTGCCGTGGTGATGTCGTTCGATGCCGAGGCGAGCGCGAACACCGCGCCCATGACGGATGCGCCGGTGACAAGCCCGAGATTGCGCGACAGACCGAGTAGGCCAGCAATGGCGCCCCGCTGATCCCGGTGGACCACCGTCATGATGGCGGTGTTGTTCGCCGCCTGGAACAACGCATAGCTGGCCGTCATGACGACGATGGGAACGATGTAGCCGATCACGCCGAGCCTCGCCGGCAGCATGGACAAGACGGACGCGCCGCACGAGATCCCGGCGAGGCCAACAATGGTCATGCGCGGCGCCCCGAAACGGTCCACGATGCGACCTGCAGGCACGCCGGTCAACGCGGCAACAAGAGGACCGGCCGACAAGACGAATCCGACAGAGACCGCGGCGAGTCCGAGCGCGCGAACGAGATAGAACGGCCCGACGACCAACGTCGTCATCATCACGGTCGAGACGATGGCGCTCATGGCCAGTCCTGCACTGAGTGCCGGATCGCGGAACAGCGCCACTTGAATCACGGGCGACGGCGTGCTCGTCTCGACGAGCACAAGGAGACCGACTCCACACGCTGCCGCCACCAACAGCGCGATGTTGAGCGGACCGAATTGGCCTCGGCCGAGCGTCATGGCGAGCGCGTACGCCGCCAGCGTCAGCGCCAGCAGCCACGTGCCCACATGGTCGAAGCCAGAGCGTTCCGCCTTCGATGCCTGGCGATCAACGGGCAGGTAGCGATGCGCCAGAACCAGCGTCAGAACGCCGACGGGGACGTTGACGAGGAAGATGGCGCGCCAGCCGAGTCCGGCGATCAACAGACCGCCGAGTGGCGGACCGAGGGTGGTGCCGACGGCGGACATGGTTCCGAGCAGTCCCATCGCGCCTCCGGCCTTGGCCTGCGGAACCGTGTCTCCGACCAAAGCCACTGCGAGAGCCATCATGATGGCCGCCCCGAGTCCCTGCGCGGACCGGGCGACGAGCAGCATCCAGAGCGCTGGAGCCACGCCGCACAGTAGCGATGCGACGGTGAACAAGACGATTCCGACCAGCAACAGCCGTCGCCGGCCGACGATGTCCCCCAGTTTCCCGGTGCTGACGATGAGGGACGTGACCGCGAGGAGATACGCGAGAACGATCCACTGGACGTCCTGGAACGAGGCGTTGAACGCTGCGGCAAGCGCCGGCAAGCCGGCGCTTGCGATGCTGGTGTCGAGCGATGGCATCAACATGCAGAGTGAAAGGCTCGCGAGCGCCCACCGCACCGACACCGGCTGCTCCCGATTGCGACTTCCAGCCAGTAGCGCGGATCTCAGCGCAGAGGTTGAATTCGACATGCGCCCAGCCTAGCCGGCTGAATGGACTAGCGGAAGACGCTATGTGTGCACTTTGTTCGTGCGTCGGACGCCATGTCAGGACACACTGTCCAGGAACCACGCCATGGCCAGACCTGACCTGAATCTGCTGTTCACCCTTGACGTGTTACTGGCCGAAGGCAGCGTGGCGCGCGCTGCCCGCCGGCTGCGGCTCAGCCCGTCGGCCATGAGCCGGGCGCTGGCGCGACTGCGGAAGGCGACTGGCGATCCGCTGCTGGTGAGGGCCGGTCGCGGCCTTGTGCCCTCACCGAGGGCGCTCGAGCTGCGCGAGCGCGTCAGTCAACTCGTGCATGACGCAGAAGGTGCCTTGCGTCCCGCCGACACGCTCAATCTCGGACACCTCGACCGCACGTTCACGTTGCGGGCCACCGAAGGCTTCGTGGAGAACTTCGGAGCCGCACTACTGGCTCGCGTTTCCGAAGAGGCGCCCGGCGTTCGGCTGCGCTTCCTGCACAAGCTCGAGAAGGATAGTGGCCCACTCCGCGACGGATCCGTCGATCTGGAAACCGGCGTGGTCGACAAGGCCATCGGCCCGGAAGTACGGGCGCAGACATTGTTTCGGGACCGATACGTCGGTGTCGTGCGAACCGGACATCCGCTGTGCGAAGGCGAAGTCACCCCGGCCCGTTATGCCGCCACGGCGCACATCCAGATCTTGCGCCGAGACCATGACGGGAGCCCCTTCGACGACGCCCTGGCACAGCTTGGCCTGCACCGCAGGATCGCGACGATCGTCGGCGGCTTCTCGGCCGCGCTGGCCCTGGCTCGAGCCTCCGATCTCGTCGCCAGCGTTCCCGAACGGCACACTGGCAATCTGCGCGATCAGATGCACAGCTTCGCCCTCCCACTGCCCATTCCGGGGTTTGCGGTTTCATTACTCTGGCATCCAAGGATGGATGGCGACCCCGCGCATCGGTGGTTGAGAGGGTGTGTCAGGGACGCCTGCGCCGGCTAACTCAACGAACCGCCGACACTCGATGGATCTGCCAGCGCTTCGCACGACGTTGTCGGGCCTTCCGGCCTTCCCCGTTGGGACCGTGAACAGGCGTTGTTCGCTCGCCGGAATCTCCAGCACCTGCGGTGCCGTGTTGCGCCCTGCTATTGGCCGGGTGTGAGACGACCAACGGTCAGTCGCGTGCAGGCGTGGCGAACTGCCAGAAACGCTCGAAGAAATGGAGCCGGCGAAGGGACTCGAACCCCCGACCTGCTGATTACGAATCAGCTGCTCTACCAACTGAGCTACACCGGCCCGGTGTGATGTCGGACGGAATGAACGCTTCCCGTCGCGTGACAAAATTCTACCATGCCTCACGGCGCCGGCGGGCCGGAGCGATGGCCAGGCTGGTCGGGCCGCCCAGCGAGACTGGCGTCCGATCCGCGTCTTCGCCGGGCCGACTCGGGTTGTCGTCCGGCCCACCAGTCGGCGCCCGACGCGGCGGCGTCACGCCGCAGCAGTTCGAGCATCTGGCCGTGGGGCACGGGTCTCGAGAAGAGGAACCCCTGGCCCAGCGGGCACCCGAGCCGTTTCAACATGTCGAGCTCCGTTTGAGTCTCGACCCCCTCGGCCACGACATCGATGCCCAGGATGGCCGCCAGTTCGACCGCGTATTGCACGATGGCCGGGCTGCTGCCGTGCCGATGGTGGCCGCCAATGTAGGAGCGGTCAATCTTGAGCGTGTGCACGGCGAGCTCGCGGATATGCTGGGTGGTGGCCAGGCCGATGCCGAAGTCGTCGAGCGCCACCTTGAACTCGGCCGCGCGCAGCGTCCGCGAGACCTCGACCAGGCGGTCGTAGTGGGTCATGGCGTCAAGTTCCGAGACCTCGACTTCGAGATCGCCAGGATGCAGTCCGGCGCCGGTCACCGCGGCGATCAACTGAGGCACGAGGTCGGGCGCCAGGAACTGGCGGGCCAGCAGGTTCACCGAGAGACGCAGGCCGTGGGCGTGCGGGGTCTCGCGCCGCCATCCGGCCAGGGCGTGGCACGCGTCGGCGATCGTGCGCCAGCCAAGTGGCACGATCGCGCCGGTCTCGTCGAGCAGTGGCACGAAGATATTCGGGCGCAGCAGGCCGCGGGCCGGATGGCGCCAGCGCAGCAACGCCTCGGCCTTCACGATGGAGCCGTCGCGCAGGTCTACAGCTGGCTGGAACCACATCTCGAATTGGCCCTGGCGCAGGGCCAGGTCGAGATCCGCCGCAAACTCCATGAACTCCGACGATGTGGCGCGGGTGGCGTCGTCGAAGGTCTGCGTTTCCCCCGGACCTTGCGCTTGCGCGCGGACGAGCGCTGAGTAGCCGTCGCGCAGCAGGTCTTCCGCCGTGTCGTGGGCGGCGCTATTCACGACGACGCCGATACTGGCGGACACGAAGAGCCGGTGCCCGGCAATGGGGAAGGGCGCCGCCAGGGCGTCGTGGATGCGGGCGGCGACGCGAGTGGCATCGCGCGCGTCCGCAAGGCTCGACAGCACGACCGTGCACTCGTCGCCGCCAAGCGGTGGCAGGCCTGCGTCGGCTCCGCCGTGGCCCGGCTGGTGCGCGCCGATTCTGGCCACGAGGTCGCCCTCGCGAAGACACCGGGCTACGCGCGTCAGCGCCTCACGCAGCAGTGCGTCGCCGCCGTCGTGCCCGAGCAGCGCGTTCACGGCGCCGAACTTGTCCACGTCGACGATCAGCACGGCGAACCGATGATCCGGATCGCGTCGCGCTCTGTCCACGAGCGTCGCCAGATGGGCCCGCAGTGCAAAGAGACTTGGCACACCCACGAGCGAGTCGATGTGGTTGTGCTCCAGCACCTCTGCCAGGGTGCCGGCGAGACGCACCGGCGTGCCCTCGGGCGTGCGTTCCGACACGCCGTGCGCGAGCACCCAGCGAAAGGCGCCGTGCGCCGAACGGAGCCGATGCTCGCAACGAAACTCCGGCGTCGCGCCTGACAGATGCTGGTCGAGAGCGCGCGTGAGCGCTACGACGTCGTCGGGATGCACGCGGCCGAGCCAGGCGTGGAGCGACTCGGTCGTGTCGCCCTTGGAGTCGCCAAGCAGCGCGTGCCAGCTGGCCGAGAAGGCCACGCGGTCCGAGGCCACGCGCCAGTCCCACGTGGCAGTGGCGGACGGCGAGTCGGGCCCGTGATCGGATTGGGTACCGGACATGAACGTGCCGGGCCGCAACGCCGCAAGGCCGCGTGGGCTCGTGCGGGAATCGTAGCCGGGGACGGGCCCGAAGGCCAGAACGATGTGGCGCCGTTACGCGGGTATCAACTGCTCGACGCTGTGGACCAGGTGGTCCACGTTACAGGGCTTGGCCTCAAAAGCGTCGCAGCCCATGCGCATCGCCAGATTGCGGCGATCGGTCTTGGCGTCTTCCGACATGGCCACCACGAAAATGCCCTTGGTGACCGGGTCGGCCTTGAGCCTGCGGGCCGATTCCCACCCGTCGACAGTCGGCGGGTCCATGTCCATCAGAATCACATCGGGGCGGTCGGACCGGGCGAGCTCGAGCGCTTTCCGGCCGCTGTCGGCGGCCCGCGTGCGGAATCCGCGCTGCTGCAGCAGCGCCACGACGGCATCCCGCAGCGCCATCTGATCGTTCACGATCAGCACGCTGCCACGGGAGCCAGGCGTTTCTCGTTCACCGAGCACAGACACGATGCCGGTCTTCGTATCAGGAAGCATGCCAGTTGGCGCCCTGTGTACTTCCGCGTAGGCCTGTGCCGTTGTGCTACGTGGCTGGGCCAATTTTTTCTGCCGGGGCCGAGATTTGTAGAACGAGCGACGCCGGCATGACGTTTTTCTGTCACGGCGGGGTGGCGCGGGCGTCGGGCCGCGCCCTGGACCTCACCCGTGCGCTACCATGGGTGGTTTGGAGACTGCCGACAGCGCCCCCGGGGCGCCGTCCCATGAGCCATGTCATCCCCCCGCTCACCAGCGTCGATCGTCATCCGCGGGGCTCGCACCCACAACCTGAAGAACATCGATCTCACTATCCCCACGGGGAAGCTGGTGGTGCTCACCGGGGTCAGCGGGTCGGGCAAGTCCTCGCTCGCCTTCGACACGATCTACGCGGAAGGACAGCGTCGCTATGTCGAGTCGCTGTCGGCGTACGCCCGCCAATTTCTCGAACGGATGGAGAAGCCGGACGTCGACCGCATCGAGGGCATCGCGCCGGCCATTGCGATCCGCCAGAAGAACAGTGTGCGCAATCCGCGCTCCACGGTGGGTACGGTCACGGAGGTGCACGACTACATGCGCCTGCTCTTTGCGCGCGTGGGCCGTACCTACTGCACCAACTGCGACATCGAGGTGATTCGGGAGACGGCGGAAGTGGTGACGAACCGTCTGTTGCATTTGCCCGAAGGCGCGCGCCTGCTCGTGGGCTTCGACATGCCCGTGCTGGCGCCGTCGGTTACGCCCGGCGCCGCGCGGGGCGCCGACGACGGCGACGAGGGCGCTGCGAGCGACGATCGGCCGACTGACGCCGCGCTCGCGAAAGCCGCGAAGACCCCCGCCGCGGCGGCCGTGGACGCGCTGCGTCGCAGAGGTTTCGGCCGATTGCTCGTCGACACGCGCGCGACGGCGTTCGAGGATCTGACGGCGGCCGACGTCGACGGCCGGGCGATGCTGTCAGTGGTCGTCGACCGGCTGCGCGTCGGCGCCGACCAGCGCACCCGGATCACCGACTCGGTGGAGATCGCGTATCAGGAGGGTGGCGGTGCCGCGTGGGTCGTGCAGCTCGGCGAGCACGGCGTGCCCGACATCCTTCACGCGTTCAGCGAGCGCTTCGAATGCCGCACGTGCAGTCTGCCGTATGAGGACCCCCAGCCGCGCCTCTTCTCGTTCAACAACCCGTTTGGTGCCTGCCCGTCGTGCCACGGCTTTGGCAACATCATCGAGCTGGATCTCAACCTGGTCGTACCGGACCCAGGGAAGACCATCGCGGAAGGGGCCATCGAGCCCTGGACCAAGCCGCATTACCGGTCGCATCTCGCCGACTTGAAGAAGGCCGCGAAGACGCTCGACATTCCGCTCGACGCCCCCTGGCAGGCGCTCTCGCCGGCGCAGATCCACCTGGTGGTCGAAGGGGGCGGGACGTCGTGGGCGGGGATTCGGGGCTTCTTCACGGGCCTCGAACGCAAGAAGTACAAGGTGCACGTACGGGTGTTCCTGAGCCGCTACCGCGGCTATCAGACGTGCCCGGAATGCGCCGGCACCCGGCTGCGGCGCGAAGCGCGCGCGGTGCGCGTGGGCGGACAGACGATCGATCGCGTGTCGGCACTCACCACCCGCCAGGCGCAGGCGTTCTTCGAGGGCTTGACGCTGGGCGCGCAGGAAGCGGCGATTGCCGACAAGGTGCTCGTCGAGATCCGGCGGCGCCTGGGTTTCCTGAGCGACGTCGGCCTCGACTACCTGACGCTCGATCGCCTGTCGGCCACCCTCTCGGGCGGCGAGGCGCAGCGCATCAACCTCGCGACCTCTCTCGGCGCGTCGCTGGTCGGCACGCTGTACGTGCTCGACGAGCCGTCGATCGGTCTGCATCCCCGCGACAACCAGCGGCTCATTGCCATCCTGCGCCAGCTGCGCGATCAGGGCAACTCGGTGCTGGTCGTGGAGCACGACGCCGACATGATTGCCGTGGCCGACCATGTGGTCGACATGGGCCTCGGGGCCGGCGAGCAGGGCGGTCGCGTGATCTTCAACGGACCCCTCGCGGATCTGGCGGGCGAGCCCCGTTCCCTGACCGCCAAGTACCTGCGCGGGGAGCTGCAGATTGCCGTCCCGGCCAGCCGCCGGAAGGGCTCGCCGCAGCGGCTGCGCCTCGTCGGGGCGCGCGAGCACAACCTGCAGGACGTGGATATCGAGATTCCGTTCAACACGCTCACCTGCGTGACCGGGGTGAGCGGCTCAGGCAAGTCGACGCTCGTGCACGACGTGCTCTACGCGGCGCTCAAGCGCGCCAAGGGCGACTGGGACCGCAAGGTGGGGTTCCACCGTCGGCTCGAGGGCGCAGAGTTGCTCACCGACGTGGTCCTGGTCGACCAGACCCCGAT
Organism: Acidobacteriota bacterium; assembly: GCA_031376505.1. Taxonomy (GTDB): domain Bacteria; phylum Acidobacteriota; class Vicinamibacteria; order Vicinamibacterales; family UBA2999; genus CADEFD01. The sequence goes on along the minus strand of JANMDX010000143.1, from coordinate 7,611 downwards.
CGGGCGTACGCCCCGGTCGAACCCCGTGACCTACCTGAAGGCGTTCGACTCGATCCGCGAGCTGCTTGCCGCCACTAAGGACGCGCGCGCCAAGGGGTTGTCGGCCAGCCACTTCTCCTTCAACGTGCCCGGCGGACGCTGCGAGGCCTGTCAGGGCGAGGGCGAAGTCACCGTCGAGATGCAGTTCCTGGCTGACGTCTCGGTGCCGTGCGAACAGTGCGATGGGAAGCGCTTCAAGTCCGCGATTCTCGACGTGCGCTACAAGGGCAAGAACGTCACGCAGATTCTCGCTCTGACCGTGCGCGAAGCCCTCCAGTTCTTCCACGGCTCGTTGAAGGTGCAGCGGCGGCTGCAGGTGCTCGACGAGGTGGGCCTCGGCTACATCCGCCTCGGCCAGCCGGCCACGACGCTGTCAGGCGGGGAAGCCCAGCGCGTGAAGATTGCGTCGCATCTCGTCTCGGCCGGCGGCGACCGGATGCTCTACATCCTCGACGAGCCCACGACCGGCCTGCATTTTGACGACATCGCGAAGCTGCTCGCCGCGTTCCGCAAGCTCCTCGACGCCGGCAGCACGCTCATCGTCATCGAGCACAACCTCGACGTGATCAAGACCGCCGATTGGGTGATCGACCTCGGACCCGACGGCGGGGTGGCGGGCGGCCGCCTCGTCGCCATGGGCACGCCCGAGCAGGTGGCCCAGCACCCCGAATCCCATACCGGTCGCTATTTGCGCGCCGTACTCGAGTCGGGGCGCCGGCCGTGACTTGTCGCGACCGCGCCGTGTCTCACGACAAAGCGACTGTGTATGACGCCCTGTCCTGGCAGCGACCCGTCGGTGGCAACCCCGGTAGAATGGCCGGGCTGGCGTAGCGTTGCATGGCTCAGGTGCCCCTCCAGGACGACGATCCCGACGCCGCGCTGGTCGATCGCGCGCGCCACGCCAATCCTGGTGACACGCGGGCGTTTGACGAGCTCATCGCGCGGCACCGGAGCCGCGTGGTAGCCAATTGCCGCTACCTGGCGGCCTCCGGCAACCAGGCCGAGGATCTCGCGCAGGAAGTGCTCGTCAAGGCGTATTTCGCGCTGAAGAAATACGAGCGCCGTTCGAAGTTCTCCACCTGGCTGTACCGGATCAAGGTCAACCACTGTCTGAACCATCGCCGCGCGGAGCGAAAGCGTGTCGCCGACGTGGCGATCGACGACGTCGTGACCGACGACGCGGCCCTGCGCGTGGCCCCGGAGGTCGAGGCCGAGCTTACGCGCCAGGCGGACGTGACCCGCGTGCGTGCCGCCGTCGCGTCGCTGTCCGACACGTTGCGCGTGCCGCTCGTGATGCGCGAACTCGACGAGATGAGCTACGACGAGATCGCCCAGGCGCTCGAGATCTCCTTGCCGGCTGTGAAGATGCGGATCCTGCGGGCACGCCAGGAGCTGCGTGTAGCGCTCGAGGCCGCGCATGGCTGACGAGTCCCCGGATGACGCCCGCCCGCTGGGCTTGGCGAGCATCCTCGACGAGGAGGCCGAGTGGCAACGGCTGATGTCGGGCGTGCATCGATCGATCGAGCGACGCGAGCTCTCGGGGCAAGCCGTAGAATTCTCGGTGCAGGCGCTGGCCGGGGTGCTCGTCGAGTACCTGATAGCGCTGGCCTCGCTGCTGCCGGGATCAGGGGGACGGAATCGTGCTGACTGAGCAACTGTGGACGGCGTATCGCGACCTGGTGGAGATGGTGACTCGCGGGTTGCCGCGCGCGGTGGCGGGTCTGTTGGTGGTCATCGGCCTGGTGCTGCTGGCGAAAGTGCTGGCGCGCCTGGCGGCCGTGGTCGCGCGGCGCCTGCGGGTCGACGCGCTCAGTGACACGCTCGGTCTGACGCCGATGCTGGCGCGCATTGGCGTGGTCGAGCGGGCCAGTGTCTGGCTGCCGCGGGTCATCTATTTCGCGCTCTTGATGCTCTTTGCGCAGACGGCGGCCACCGTGCTTGGCCTTACGCCGATCGCGGATTCGATCCGCGCGTTCTTCGGCTACCTGCCAAACGTGGTCGCGGCAATCGCCGTGCTGCTCGGCGGCACGGCCGCCTCGGACTTTGCAGGCCGGGCGGTGCGCCGGGCTGCCGAAAACTCCGGGATCGACATGGCCGGCACACTGGGCGGCGTCGCCTCGGCGCTGGTACTGTTTGTCGCCGGCATCATGGCGCTGGCGCAGCTCGAGATCGACACGGACATGATTCGCGTGGTCACGATCTGCGCCTTGTCGGGCATTGCGTTGGCTTTCGGCCTGTCGCTTGGTCTTGGAAGCAGAGACGTCACGCGGAGCATGATCGCGGGTTTCTATGCGCGCAAGCTCCTGCGCCCAGGCGACACGGTGACGGTTGGAGAGCACACTGGCACGCTCGTGATGATCACGCCGACGCAGACCGTCATCCAGGTGCCCGCTCAGGCCGACCTGGCGGTGCCAAACGGCGTGTACCTCGACCCGAGCCGTACGGTGCGGTTCGTCGCCACCGAACGGTCTGACATCGCCTGACGAGACCAAGCGCCCGGGCGCGGCCCGCGCCGGGTCGCCGTCGGGCACGAGTGACGTCATGCCGGTCCTTCGCGTCTTGCCGCCGTCGTTCTATGCGCGTCCCACCTTGACGGTGGCACGCGAACTCATTGGCGCTCTGCTCGTTCACGCTGCGCCCGAGGGCCGCACGGTAGGCCGCATCGTGGAAGTGGAAGCGTACATTGGTGAATCGGATCCGGCATGCCACGCCGCCAAAGGGCTGACGCCTCGTACGGCGCCGCTCTACGGCCCGCCGGGCCGGGCGTACGTTTACCTGAACTACGGCATGCACCTGCTGCTGAACGTCGTGACTGAACCGGAAGGACGGCCAGCGGCCGTGCTGCTCCGAGCCCTGGCGCCGGTTGCTGGCGAGCCGCTGATGCGCGCGCGGCGTGGCGGCGCGCGGAGGCCGCCGCTGGCGGCGCCGGACCTGTGCCGGGGACCAGGCAACCTCGGCCGGGCCATGGGCGTGACGCTCACTGCCAATCGTGCATCGCTGACCGACGGGCCGCTCACGATCGAAGACGATGGCGCTCGCGATCTCGACGTGGTGTGGACCCCGCGCATTGGCCTGACGCACGGTGCGGACCGCCACTGGCGGTCCGCGGTGCGCGGCGAGGCGGCCGTGTCGGGCGTGAAACGGTGGCTGACGCTCGGGCGCCGCGCGCCGTCGCCGCGCTCGCCTCACAGATAAGGGCTTGGCGTGACGGCCCGCCGTCTCGCCGCTAACGTCCGCGCGGGCGGGGCTGTTCCTGCTGCACCGGCACCTTGAGTGTGACGCGCCGCGCGTCGCGCAGGATCTCGAGCGTGATGCTGCTGCCCACGGGCGCATCCGCGATGGTCCGCATGAACGCGGCCGCATCGGTGATGGCACGCCCGTTCAAGTTCACAATCACGTCGCCTGGCTGCAGGCCGGCCTGATAGGCGGCGCTGCGCTGGTTGATGCGCGTGACGACCAGACCGTCAGTCGTGGGCGCGCGCAGTTCACTGGCGATCCGCGACGTCAGCGCCTGCGCCTCGAAGTAGCCGATGGAGCCGCGCCGCACGACGCCGTACTTCGTCAAGTCGTCGACGACGCGGCGGGCGAGGTTGCTCGGCACGGCAAACCCGATGCCCTGGTAGCCGCCGCTCTGGGAAAAGATCGCGGTGTTGATGCCGATGAGCTCGCCGCGCGCGTTGATGAGTGCGCCACCGGAATTGCCCGGATTGATCGCGGCGTCGGTCTGGATGAAGTCTTCGTACGCGGCGATGCCTACGTTGGCGCGGCCGAGCGCGCTGACGATGCCGAGCGTGACGGTGGAACTGAGCTGGAAGGGATTGCCGATGGCGAGCACCCACTCGGCGACCTTCAGCTTCGAGGAATCTCCCCAGGGGATAGCGGCGAGGCCGCGCGCGTCCACTTTCAACAGCGCCAGGTCGGTCGATGGATCGACGCCGATGACCTTGGCGCGCAGCTCGCGCTTGTCGGCCAGTCCGACCGTCACTTCCACCTCGCCTTCGCCGACGACGTGACTGTTGGTCAGCACGTAGCCGTCGCTTGAAATGACCACGCCAGATCCGAGGCTCGACTCGTACCGGTTCCGGCTGCCGAACATCTCGTCGGCGTCGCCGAAGAAGTACTGGAAGAACGGGTCGTTCGAGAACGGCGACGCTGACCGCTGCACTCTCTGCAGCGAGGCGATGTTGGTGACGGCGCCGGTAGTCTGTTCGGCGACGCGCGTGAAGTCGGGGCCCGCGGCGGCGACCGGCGTGGGGTCGGGGCGAACTTGACGGGGTGCGGCGCTGGCTTGTTCAGCCGCAGCGTCATCGGTGGCCCGCATCCGCCCGGAGACGACGAGCCCGACCGCGAGGCCCCCTAGCACGAGCGCGGCGGAGACGGCGAAACGTCGCATGACGGTCATCCGACGTCCACGCGTCGCGGCGCGTGTCCTGCCAGCTTCGGCACAATCACCGTGAGCACGCCGTCCTTCAGCTCGGCCGACACGTCGCTGGCCGACACGTCGTTCGGCAGCCGGAAGGTGCGACTGAACTCGCCATGACCGCGCTCGACCTGGTGATACTGCTCGCACGTCACGCGCGCATCGCGCCGGCCGTGCAGAGTCAGGTGCCCGTCGTGGATGTCCACTCGAATGTGCTGACGCGAGACGCCCGGCAGTTCGGCCGTCACGATGTACGCGTCGGCCGTTTCGCAGAGGTCAGCCGCCGGTACCCAGCCCTGCTGGGCAGGCGCGGGCAGCCGCTCCATCTTGAGCTGGATGGCCAACAGGTCACGAACCGGATCCCAGCGCGCGAACGCCACGGATTCGATGGTAGCACGAGGGCGGTAGGGTGGCTCCGGGGACCCCCTGGGCCTGGGCCGCATGCCATGCCACCACGCCGGCGGGGACAACGCGCGTGGTAACATCCAAAAGATCTAGAGCGGCAGCAGACACGCACCCATGGCAGACAACCTTTCGGCCACCCGGCTCAAGCGCGGCATGATCATCAAGCAGGACGGCGAGCTCCTGCGGGTCATCGATCTCGAACACAAGACGCCCGGCAACCTTCGGGGATTCGTGCGCATCAAGGTCAAGAACCTGCGCAACAACGCCACCTCCGAACAGCGCCTGCGATCGGATGACTCGGTCGAGCGGGCGGTGCTCGAAGAGAAGCAGATGCAGTTTCTATACAGCGACGCCGAGGGCCACCATTTCATGGACACCGAGAACTACGAGCAGACCCGTCTCAGTGACGAGGCCCTCGGCGACTCGGTCGGTTTCCTCAAGCCCGAGATGACGATCAGCGTGGAGTTCTACGGCGCCGAACCGGTGGGTATCGAATTGCCACCGACGGTCGATTTGAAGGTGGTCGACACGGTGCCCGCGATCAAGGGCGCGACTGCGACCAACCAGCTGAAGCCCGCCACGACCGAAACTGGCATGGTCGTGCAGGTCCCGCCGTTTGTCGGGGAAGGCGACGTGATCCGCGTGAGCACCGAGACTGGCGAGTACCAGTCCCGCGCCTAGGCGGGACGACAGGAGGCAGCGACCCCCATGGACGTCGTGCGTGCGGCCAGCCAAGGCTGGCTCGAAGTCATCGTTGGCAGTATGTTCAGCGGGAAGAGCGAAGAGCTCATCCGTCGCATGCGCCGAGCACAGATCGCGCGGCAGCGGGTGCAGATTTTCAAGCCCGCGGTCGACGTTCGCTACGCCGACGACCACATCGTGTCGCATAGCGAACTTCGGCTGGAAGCGGAGCCGGCCACCTCGGCGGCCGACCTGCTCGGCAAGGTGCGACCCGATACCGAGGTGGTAGGTATCGACGAGGGGCAGTTCTTCGACGCGGCGCTGCCGGCCATCTGCACGGCGTTGGCCGATCGCGGCATGCGGGTCATTGTCGCCGGTCTCGATCAGGACTACCTCGGACGCCCCTTCGAGCCCATGCCCCACCTGCTGGCCATCGCCGAATTCATCACCAAGACGCGCGCCATCTGCGTCGTGTGCGGCAATCCGGCGAATCACACTCAGCGCCTGGTGCAGAGCGCCGATCGCGTGCTGCTCGGGGCGCTCGGCACGTATGAGGCCCGCTGCCGCCGCTGTTTCGATCCCACCCTGGCCCAGCCCGGCGCTGTCCCCCCGGGCAATTGACGGGCGCCCGCCGCGCGGGCAAGATCGGGCAGTGGCGCTCGTCAACCTGTTGCCTCAGGTACTGTTTGTGCTGGGCCTCGGCTTTCTCGTGGCCAACGTGCGGATCGGGATCGATCTCGTGCGCTGGATGCGTCGTCGGCCGGACGCGTTGGCGGTATGGACCGTGCCGAAGCCGCCGTTCTATGCCATGAGTCTCGCGATCGGCGTCGCGATGGGCTGTCTGCTGCTGTCGGCGCTGTTTGTGCCGCGGCCGCTGCCGGCGGTGTTCGGCGAAGTGATGATGTTCATCTACTACGCGGCCGCTGTGCCGCTCAGTGCGCGGATCGCGCGCGGTCTCTACGCCGACGGCATCTGGGCCGACTCGGGGTTCATGCCCTACGGGCACATCGGCGGCTTGCGTTGGCTGGAGGGGGAGTGGCCCACCCTGGTCGTGGCGTCCCGGGTGCGGACGCTGGCGCGCCGCCTGCCAGTGCCCGGCCAACGGATGGGCGAAGTGCGCCACCTGCTGCACCAGAAGATCGCCCAGCACGCCATCGACATCGACGGTGGCCCCGGTTTGCACCTGGGCGGTCACGACGCGCGGCAGGACGTGTAGAGACAGAGGCTAGGTTCTAGCGGCTAGCGGCTAGCGGCTAGGGGACGAACGGCTGGAACGGGGTGCCGCCGTTGCCCCTACTTGCCCAACGGGCATCGACCGATAGCTTTCTTGCCGGACGCCCAGGTGGGGTGTCCCAGGGAGTTGCCACCATGGCCGCGCGTCCAACCTGGAAGGGCTATCTGAAGGTCAGCCTGGTCACGATCCCGGTACGCGTGTATCCGGCGACCGAGTCGAGCGCGACCATTTCTTTCAACCAGCTCCACGAGGAGTGCCAGACCCGCATCCAGCAGAAGAAGTGGTGTCCGTCGTGTGAGCGCGACGTGACGAGCGCTGAGATCGTCAAGGGGTACGAGTTCGAGAAGGGCCGCTGGGTGGTCGTCGAGGACGACGACATCGCCAAGGTAAAGACCGAGTCGACCAAGGTGATCAACCTGCTGCAATTTGCCGATGGCGACGACATCGACCCGATGTATGTCGACAAGGCGTACTACCTGGCCCCAGAAGGCCCCATGGCCGCTGATGCCTACGCCGTGATGCGCGACGGCATGATCGGGAAGGCCGGCATTGGCAAGGTCGCGATTCACGGGCGCGAGTATCTCGTGGCTGTCAAGCCCCACAAGCAGGGACTGGTGATGTACACCCTGCACCACGCGTCCGAGATCCGCACCATCGACCAGATCGACGAGCTCCGTGAGGTGCGCGGCCAGGTGACGCCGGCTGAGGCGAAACTGGCGCAGCAGGTGATCGAGAGCTACCTGGCGCCGCTCGACCTCAAGACCTATACCGACGAGTACCAGGCCGGCCTGCGCGCGATCATCGACGCGAAGGTCGCGGGCGAAGAGGTGGT
>JANMDX010000104.1:0-6235 GCA_031376505.1 Acidobacteriota bacterium | reverse complement strand
ACGGCACGCCGGCCGGTGTCTTGGTCTGGAGGTTGAAACTCCACGTCCCGCTCGAGTACCTGAACGAACTCTGGCCCGAGTCGGTGTTGTTGATGGTCGGGTTTGGCAGCGGCCCCACGACGCTCACTTCGAAGCGCGCCGTCGAGCTGTCAACCAGCGTGGTGCCGTTCTGGTATTTCCAACCGAGCGGAATCGAGCGGCCCGCCGTGAACGTCTTGCCGGCTGGCGGTGGGATGTTCTGCACGCCGACGAACGTGTAGAGCGGCTGCCGCACTGTGAGCGCGAACGTGTCACTCGCCGTGAGACCACCGGCATCGGTGACGGTTACGGTGATGGTCGCCGTGCCGCTCTGATTAGCTGCGGGCGTCACGGTGACGGTGCGGTTGGCGCCGGAACCGCCGAACACGATGTTCGCGGCGGGCACCAGTGTCGTGTTACTCGAGGCGCCTGACACGGTGACGCCGGTCACGCCGTCGACGTCGCCGATCGTGAACGCGAGCGCACCGGTGTTGGTGTTCGCGTCGATCGACAGGTTGGCAATATCGGAGATCGTTGGGGCGTCGTTCACGGCGTTCACGGTGATGCTGACCGTGGCGACGTTGCTGTCGACGGTGCCGTCGTTGGCCCTGTAGGTGAACGAGTCTGGCCCGTTGTAGTTCAATGCGGGCGTGTAGGTCAGGGCCGGCGCGGTGCCGCTCAGGATGCCCCGGGTCGGACCGGAGACGACGCTGTAGGTCAGCGACACCGAGTCGACGTCGGTCGCGGCCAACGTGATCGCTCTCGGCGTGTCCTCGTTGGTCTGAACGCCCTGGCCGCTCGCTACCGGGGCGTCGTTCACGGCGTTCACGGTGATGCTGACCGTGGCGACGTTGCTGTCGACGGTGCCGTCGTTGGCCCTGAAGGTGAACGAGTCTGGCCCGTTGTAATTCGCCGCGGGCGTGTAGGTCAGAGCCGGTGCGGTGCCGCTCAGTGTCCCGTGTGCCGGACCGGACACCACGCTGTAGGTGAGCGACCCCGAGTCGATGTCCGTCGCCGACACCACGATGGCTTTGGCCACGTCCTCGTTGGTGTCGACGCTCTGGCCGCTCGCCACCGGGGCGTCGTTCACGGCGTTCACGATGATGTTGACCGTGACGACGTTGCTCCCGACGGTGCCGTCGTGGGCCTTGTAGGTGAACGAGTCGACGCCGTTGAAGTTGGCATTCGGCGTGTAGGCGAACGAACCGTCCGCATTCAACGTCAAGGTGCCATTCGCCGGAGCGCTGGCGGCAAGCGCCGACAGGGTGTCGCCGTCCACGTCCGAGTCAGTCGCCAGCACGCCCGGCGCGGGCACGTTCAAGGCAGTGTCTTCGGCCGTGGAGTAGCTGTCGCCGGCGGCCGTCGGCGTGTCATTCACGGCGTTCACCGTCAGAGTGACCGTGGCGACGTCGGTGTCGACCGTGCCAACACTGGCCTTGTAGGTGAACGAGTCGACGCCGTTGTAGTTGGCGACGGGCGTATAGCTGAAGGCGCCGTTGGCGTTCAGCGTGACCGAGCCGTGGGCCGGCCCGGTGACGACCAGGGCGCCGACGATTGTGGCCACCGTATCGGGATCCGAGTCGTTGGCCAGAACACCGGTAGCGGTCGGCACGGTCAGCGGCGTGTCTTCGTCCGTGGCATAGGCGTCGTCGACCGCGTCGGGCGGGTCGTTGACGCCGACTTTCGTGACCAGATTCGACGGGTCGCTCTCGACTGGGTCATTCATTGGCGTCGAGGGGTCATCCAGATACTTGGCCACCGCAAAGTAGGTATACGGCTGACCGTTCACGAGCTCGTCGTCGTCGACTGCGGCGTAGTTGACCTTGCCGAGTACGGCGTTCAGTACCGCTACCGGGGTCCACACCTGCTGCGGCTGTCCCGACGGTGTGAAGGTCAGGTCGGCGCCATCCACCCGGAACACCGTGAACGAGGCGAGATTGCCCTCGTTGGGCGCGGTGAACGAGACGTAGACGTCATGCAAGGTTCCGGTCACCGTGGCGGCGCAGTCGACGCCAATCACACAGGCCGCAAACGTGTTCGGCGCGGCCTTGGCCAGGTCGGCGGCCGTGGTGGCGTCGAGCTCGCCGGATGGGTTGTTCGGGTCGCCGTCGAACAGGTCGCCGCCGCCGAGGTCGCCCTTGCCGAGGTCGCCCTTGCCAAGATCGCCTTTGCCAAGGTCGCCTTTACCGAGGTCGCCCTTGCCGAGATCGCCTTTGCCGAGGTCGCCTTTGCCAAGGTCGCCCTTGCCAAGGTCGCCCTTGCCGAGGTCGCCCTTGCCGGAATCCAACGAAAGCGGTCCGACGACGAGCGCGTTGGTCAGCGGGTCCAGGTAGATCCCACCGACGTTGCGGCGGCCGCCGATCTGATCCAGTCGCAGGCGGCTCCAATCATTCGAGCCGTCGAGCGCCGGGAATGTGGGCGGCCCGTCGCGCCGGCCGTTGAAGTTGACGTCCAGGCTGGCAGGGTATCCGAGCACGTTGTCGGCGTCCCAGTCGATGGCGCCGGCACTCGTGCGTGCGTCGATGCGCACCATGGGCACGTCCGTCAACGGATCTGCGGTCGATCCGTTACAGCGGCGCTGGGCGGGCGCCCGCCGGCCGGCGAGGTAACTCGTGTCGAGCGGCGCGTACCACCCCATGCGATAGGGCTGGATCTGCACCAACCCCAGGTCTGTCTCGTTCACCGTCGTGCCGATGTCGCGTGAGAAGTCCAGATGCGGCGCGCCCGAGTCATCCAGCAGGCCGCGCAGCTGATACATGTAGTTCATCACGCTGAAGTAGGTCGGCTTGCAGTTCTGCTCGAGCGGTTCACCGCCGTGGCGGCGTTCGGCGTTGTGCCCGAATTCGTGCATCAACGTCGAGGCCTGCATGAAGGGCGTGCCGACCGGCCTGCCGTCGAGGTCATTGAAACCGCCCAGCGTGATCAGGATGTCTGAGCCGGGAAAGTCGGCGATGCCGGTGTTGGTGCGCGGCTTGTGGAACGCAGGGTTGGCCACGCCGGCGGCGCACGACCCGTTCACGTCGTCGGCCGGTACGCCACCAACCAGACACGCTTTCTCGGATTCCGGCAGTCCAATGGCATGCGCGAAGAACGCGTAGTGGAAGATGTTCGCGCGGTTGCGATCGAAGCGCCGCTGGCAGGTGGAGCCAGGCAAGTCACACGGGTCGGGCTGTCCGGGTACGGGCGCTGGAGGGTTCAGCACCTCGTCGCGGATGAACCGGAATCCCGACTTCCAACCAATTGTGCCGGGATGCTGCGAGAACTGGCATTCCCAGACGTTGGTACCGGGCGCGCACTGGGTGACCGATTCGTTGAGGGCCTCGCCGCCCCGCGCCAACCCGCGCGGCACGAGATACGCCTCGGCGTACTTTGACTGGTCGTTGAGGTCGCCCTGGGGATAGTTCGGGCCGACGTCGAAGTGCAGGTTGATGCGGCCGGTAGGCGCTGCCGCGAAGGCATCGCCCATGAGCTTCAGCGCCTGGTGGCCCGGCAGGTGCGAGTGGCCCGGCTTCACGACGCCGCCGTACGACATCGGGTCGGGCACGCCGTCGTTGTTGAGGTCGTCGGTTTGCATGTAGCCGACCTCGACGAACACGTCTTTCTCGCCCGGATTCGCGCCCATCGCGTTGAGATTCGGCAGTAGCTGTCCGAGCGGATCGTACAGGGGAGCCGTCGACGCTTCCCAGACGTCGAGCAGGCCGTCCTCGTCGGTGTCCTGCACGGTCGTGCGATACACCACCGCGGCCCAGTTGAGACAGTCGAAGCTGCTGAAACCCTGATGGTCTACCGACGTCGTCGCCTGCGCCATCCCGGCCGGCGACGCCGCCGTGACGTCGAAGGTGGGGTTGTCCCACTGGCCGCCTCGTGCGGAGGTGAACGGGTTGGTCGCGATCGCCGCGCCGTTGAAGTAGAGAATCTCGGACTTGTTCGCCTGGCCGCTGCCGACGATGTGGGTGAGCTTCGCCGAAACGCCCGACGACTGGTAGAAGCCCCGGAGCGTCTGCGACATGCTCTCGTTGGCCTGGTTCATCGTGTAGCCGCCGTCGTAGAGCACCACGGCGCTCAGTTGTTCGTTTGGGTCGCGATAGACGACGACCAGGCTGGCGCCGAGCGGCTCGATGCCGTTGTTCTTAGGCACCGTGACCGAGTGGAGGCCGTTCACGACGGTCTTGCCGTTGCCCGCCGGGGCGGACGGAGCCACGTCGAAGTAGCGCAGCACGTCGGCGCGGTAGGTGTAGTTGAGCTTCGACCCGTTCGCGCCGCCAGTGCCGCCGCCATTGGCGGAACACGTGGGGGAGCCCGTGCCTAGTTGCTTGCCGTGCACCCCCTCGACGCCACTGAGGGTGTAGCCTCGAAACGTCACGCCTGTGGCACCAGCGTCGAGTCCCGCGCTGTTGCTGGCGACGACTTGCCAGTACAAGAACGCGGCCACGATGTCGGTGTCGGGATTTGTCGGCACTCCTGAGATCGCGATCTGGCCCTGCCCGGTGCTGCTCAGGCCCACACCGCCGACGACGTAGTCGCCCGTCAGGAAGTAGTTCTTGTAAAAACCAAGCGCATCGGCCTGCGCGCTGGTCCGCACTGCGCCCGGAGACATCACCAGTGCGCCAATGGCCACTGCCAGGAGGAGTCGTCTCATTGTGCGTTATCCGTTTCAGTTCGCGAGGTTGGGGAGTGACATTGCGGCACCGTCTGGTCGCGCAAGGAACCGGGGACAAGTATCGCGCAGTCGAGCCGCGATTTTCCTTGTATTTTTGAAGTCTGGATGGGCCCAAACTTCGTGGAAATCGTGCGAAGAAGAGCCGGGCACACCTCTGGAACTGCCATCTGCTCTGTTATGCGAAAACCCTGCGCAGATCCCCTCACACAGCTGGTTCTTGTCTGCCTCCGCGTCACCGGCTGGTAACATCCCGCGGCATGGAAGAGACGCCCGCGGCGGTACCCCGGGCCCCTGTCTCCGCGGACTCGGAGTCGCACCCCCGCACGTTCACGCCGGCGCTCTTCGTGCCGCTCGTGCTCATCAGCGCCACGGGAGCCGTTGTCGGCGTGCAGTTGCTGACGTCACTGGGCGTCACGCCCAACACGTCGCTCATCGGGGCACTGCTGGCGATGATGCTCGGCCGCCTTCCGCTTCCAGGGCTGCGCGTGTTCAGGTCGATGCACGCGCAGAATCTGGCGCAGAGCGCCATGTCGGCTGCCACCTTCGGCGCGGCCAATTCGCTGCTGCTCCCGATCGGCGTGCCGTACTTGCTGGGGCGAACCGACCTTGTGATGCCGATGCTGGCGGGCGTGGCCGCGGCCATGTTCCTCGATGCCTTTCTGCTCTACCGGATGTTCGGCAGCCGCGTGTTTCCAGCCGATGGCGCCTGGCCGCCTGGGCTGGCGGCGGCCGAAGCGATTCGCGCCGGCGACCGGGGTGGGCGGCACGCGCGGGTGCTCGCGGCCAGTGTGGGGTGCGGCGCGCTCGGCGCATGGCTGGCATTGCCGATGTCGGCATTTGGCACCGCCTTCATCGGCAACCCCTGGGCACTGACGATGTTCGGAGTGGGCCTGCTCGCCAGCGGCTACAGCCAGGCGCTCGCCGGCGTATCCCTCTCGGCGCACTACGTGCCGCACGGCATGATGATCGGCGCGGGCCTGGTGGCGCTGGCCCAGGTCGTCACCGGCCTGCGCGCGCACGATCCGGCCACGGCGCGGGTGAGCACGCACCCGACGGCGGACGCGGGCCTTCGTCGCACGCTCGTGTGGGGCGCCAGCGGGTATGTCGTGATTGCCGCCGGCATCGCTCTGGCCGGCGGCCTGGCGCCGGCCCTGACGCCGGCCCTGCTCGTGGCGTTCGTGATCTACGCGGCCGCCGCGGCGTTTGCGCACGAACTCATCGTGGGCCTGGCGGCGATGCACTCGGGCTGGTTCCCCGCGTTTGCCGTGGCGCTTATCACCCTGCTCGTGGGGATGCTGCTCGGCTTTCCGCCAGTGGCGCTCGCGCTGCTGACCGGCTTTTCGGTCGCAACAGGGCCCGCGTTCGCGGATATGGGTTACGACCTGAAGGCGGGGTTCGTGCTGCGCGGGCACGGTGTCGATCCGGCGTTCGAGCAGGCCGGCATGCGCGAGCAGTTCCTGGCGGCGTCGGTGGCCTTTGCGACGGCCCTCGTCGTGGTGGGCCTCACCTGGCAGGGCTACTTCGTGCGCGACCTCGTGCCGCCGGTGGCGCGCGTCT
>JANMDX010000068.1:0-20342 GCA_031376505.1 Acidobacteriota bacterium | reverse complement strand
GTGAGCTTGAACACGTCGATGCCGCGTGCAATCTCGGCGCCGTAGATGCTGCCGTTGTACCAGTACGCCGACCAGTAGCCACCCGTGATGAGGTTCTTCGCGTCGATGGGCCCACGGTCGAAGTAGGCAATCTCGACCGGGTTGGCCGAGTCGGTGAAGTCGTACACCGAGATGCCGCCCTGATACCAGCCCTGCACCATGATGTCGCGGCCGGGCACGGGCACGAGCGAGCCGTTGTGCGCCACGCAGTTCTCGGTCTCGGTCTGGGCGACGGGCAGCTTGTAGTAGCCCTTGAACACGAGTTTCTTGTCGACGATGTCGAAGATTGCGTTGGCGCCCCAGTTGAGCGCGTCGGTCGCGCGGCAGCGCGGCCGCGTGCCGCCGCCCCACTCGTCGGTGAAGATCACCTTGGTGCCTTCGTTGTTGAACGTGGCCGAGTGCCAGTAGGCGAAGTTCGTGTCGGCCACGAAGTCGAGGCGCGCCGGCTTCTCGGGGTTCGAGATGTCCATCAGGATGCCGTTGCCCGAGCAGGCCCCAGCCGCAAGGCCCGCTTCCGGCATCACGGTGATGTCGTGGCACTGGTTGGTCGTGCTCGTCTTCTGCGTACCGGGGCCGTGGTCACCGCCTGCCCAGAGGCCCGCGATGGCGCCGGTGGTCGCATCGGCGAAGATGCGCGGGCGGGCCACGATGGCTGCCTTCTCGGGGTTCTTGAGCGGCACCTTGATCACGTCGATGCTGAAGAGCGCCGTGTTCGGATCTTCCTTCGGGTCGAGCCCCGAGCAGCCCGCCAGTTCCTCACCCGAGCGCACATTGCCGGTGCCCGAGCCGTAGACGTAGATGTTGTTGGCGTCGCCTTTGACCGGCACGAGCGTGTGCGTGTGGGAGCCACGGCATGTCTGCACGGCCGCCACCTGTTTGGGATTCTTCAGGTCGGTGATGTCGAAGATGCGCACGCCGCGGAACCGCTCCACGCTCACCGGCGTGGACACGCCCTGCGTGCCGCAGTCGATGCGGCCGCGCGTCTGCTCGACCGACATGAAGAGCAAGTTGCCGTAGATCGACACGTCGCCCTGCCCGCCGGGGCACGCAATCGACGCGACGAGCTTAGGCTTCTTGGCATCTTCGACGTTGTAGGTGTTGAACCCGTGGAAGTTGCCCATCACGACGTTGACGCCCTTGAACGCCAGGTCGGAGTTGGCAAAGTCGAGTCCGCCGCCGCCGGGACGCGGGGCGGCCCCCGCGGCCGCGGGGGCGGGGGCCGGAACCGGCGCCGGAGCGGGAGCGGGAGCGGGAGCCACGGCCCCAGCCGGACGCTCGGCCGGCGTCGGGTCGCCGGCCGGATTCTTCGGGTCGAAGAACCCGTTGGGCTTGCCCATGCTCGACACGAGCGTCATGTTCTTGGCCGCGGTGCCCGCGTCCTTGATGCCGGCCTTGAGCGTCGCCCGGGGATCGGTCGTGCTCGGCGTGGTGGGGCGCCCCTGCGCGCGCCCGGCGGCGGTGCCGCCGGCAATGGCGGCCACGGCGACCAGGGTCCACGCGGCGGCGCGCAGGCGCGAGGATGTGCGTGACATGACATCAACTCTCATTCGGTAGCTCCTCGAATCCTTCGGTTCCCGGCCGCTTCCGATCAGCGGCTGCCCAGCATCGCGCGCATGCGGTCAATCTCCATGCGCTGATCGGAATCGACATCCGCCGCAAACGCGTTGATGTCGCCGTCCTGGCCCGCGCCGGCCGTCTTGAACAAGTCGTCCACCATGCTGAGCGCGCCTTCGTGGTGCTGGATCATGTACTTCAGGAAGAGGCGGTCGAAGTCCTCACCCTTGGCCGCGGCCAGTTCAGCCATCTGCGCGTCCGACAGCATGCCCGGCATCATGCCCCCCGGCATATGGTGCGCGTGCTCCGACGGCAGTTCCTGCCCGCGCTTGGCCAGCCAGCTGCGCATCATGTTGATCTCGTCGGCCTGCGATACCGAGATGCGCTGCCCCAGCCGCTTCATCTCGTCGCGCGACGTGCGTTCGGCAATGAGCGCCGTCATGTCGAGCGCCTGCGCGTGGTGACCGATCATGCCCTGCATGAACTTCACGTCGGCGGGCGTGGCCTGCACCTTCGATAGGTCGGTGGCCGCCTCGCGCGAGATCACCTTGTTGGCTTGCCCAGGCGCACCGGGCTGAATGATGGACGTGCCGGACGGGCCGGAGGCCGAGCGGCAGGCGGAGGCAGCAAGTACCGCGAGGACAAGGGCAGTAATACGGGAGGACATGGCGTTCTGCCAAGGATACACAGGATGACCGGCGCACACCACCGGCGCGACGCCGCCCGAGCGGGACGGCTGGAGGGACGGACCGAGGCACTGCGTGTGATGCCGCGGCGTGGCCAGGCGAACGGTCCGGCCGGCGGCCGTTCGGCGCCGAGCTGTCCGGCTATGGCACCACCGCAAACGGCGTCGTCCTGATTGGCGTGAGCAGCTGCGCCGTGCCCGGTACCGCCAGCGCGGTGAGCCATTGGTAGACGCCCGGCGGCACGCCCATCGGCATCGGCGCGCGCAGTACCTCGACCGACGAGGCCGCATTCACCGTCGCGCGCGTGTAAAGCGGGCTGATGCCGGGCACGACGCCGCCGGAGGTGAGCGAGAAGTACTGGCCGGTCGGCGTCGCGAGCACCACGTAGGCATCGGCCGCCACCGCCCCTGCTCCAGGCGTGAAGCTGGCCGTGACGACCAGCAGGTCACCGGCCCGATAGCTCGGGGCATTGACGCTGCTGGTGAAATCGAGCACGGCAGGCACGATGGTGTCGGCCACCGGCAGCACGGGATCCACGGCATCGGCCGGCACGTCGCCGAGCAGGCCCAGTACCTGAATGGGCGCCGCGGCCTGCACACGCACCGTGCACGCGGCGGTGCACGAGGTGCCGAAGTACTCGGCAAGACTCGCCACCAGGCGGGTGTTGGCCGGCAAGGCGCCCTGCACCGGCGCGGACAGCGCCGAACCGTTCACGAGCCGCAGCGTGACGACGACCGGCGCGGCCGACGCGTTCTGCACCGCAAGGCCCAAGCGCTGACCGGCAGTGGGCGCCGCAAACGGCACTGCCGCCGCCGTCCAGTGGACCTGCGGGAAGGCCGGCTCCACGGCGCGCATCAACGAGTCGGTCGTGTAGGCGATCGGCACGGTGCGCTGGTAGGAGTAGTAGCCAAGACGTTGCCTCGTACTCGGGATCTCGAGCTGCAGCTCCGCGCCGTGCATCACGACATCGTGCGCCGGCACGAGGTCGATGCGGGTGCTGCTCACGACCGTGACACTGGCCAGCGCCGTCCCCTTGAGGGTGACCCTCGTGCCCGCCTCGAAGCCGGTGCCCGTGATTGTAATGACGCCGCCAGCACCCACCGTGGCGCCGCCGGGTTCGACATTCGCCACCGACGCGCCGCTGGCGACCGTGGCCACGCCGGCTTTCGTGACGGTGGGAATAGCCGTGCCGCCAGGTCCGGTGAACGCGTCGATCCGCAGGTCGAGCGCGGACCTCCGCCCGAGCTGGAACGCCGGCGAGAGCTGCGGCACGCGCAACGTGGTCGTCAGGATCGGATAATCGGGCAAGACGCCAAGCGAGCTCGTGGGCGAGGCCAGCCGCAGCGTCAGCGTGGCTCCGCGCATCACGCCGACGGCCGCGCCGTCGCCTCCGGCGCTACCGATCGCGAGCCCCAGGAACTGGTCGTAGTCGGAAAACGACCAGCCCCCGCCTCCGGTGAAGATGGGGCGCGGCTCGGTCACCTCGAGCTTTACCTGCATTACGCCGCCCGGCACGGCGACCTCGTCCGGGATGCGCAGCTCCATCGGCAGCGTGGGCTGCGCCCACGCGGACGCGGTCAGGCCCGCCGCCATCGCCACCACGCCACAAATTTGCCGCATCGTGCCTGCAGGTCGCATGTCTGTCTCCAGATGCGCGACTAGCGCGCCTGCACACGGAAACGTACGTCGCCGGATTCGGCGAGCACCCGCTGCTGCGCGTCTCTGGCCGTCACCTGCACAATCAGTGTCTTGGCCGGGAGCGCGAAAGCGGCGACACTCACCGGCACGAGCGCCGCGGGGGCGGAGGTGGACACCCGCCACAGCTCCGTGCCATCGACCTCGGTCAGACGCACCTCGTACTCGACCGCCCCGGGCACGGCCGTGAAGCGCACCTCGGCCGGTGGCGCGTCAATGTCGCCGGCCGGCCACGTGATCTCGACGCGCGACGCGCGGTAGACGTCGCCGGGCGCCACTGGCGCCACCGACGGCGCCGGATTCCAGAGCAGCGTGGCGCCCCCGAGGACGACTGCAAGCGATGCGGCCGCCAGCGCCCAGCGCGGCAGGCGCGGCCTGGTCGCAGGTGCAGCGACAACCGGCACGGCCACCGTGGGCCGCGCGGGCCGCGGGGCCGCGGCGCCGTCCTGCACCGCGCGCCTGGCGCGCTGCGCAATCCACGCTACCGACAGCCCCTCGCCTTCGAGGGGTTCGCTCGCCTCGTAGCTCTCGAACATCGCGCGTTCGGTCTGACAGCGAACGCAGCCGGTCACGTGGGCCGCTTCGATCGCTGACAGTGGCTCGCCCAGACGCTCGAGAGCGAGGCACGACGGCCCGGTCTCCAGCGCCTGCCGCCACTCGCCTCCGACCCGGTCGCCGTTGCGGGACATGCGAGTGGTCACAGGGTTCCTCTACGGGCCGCGATGCGTTTCACCGCGCGCGCGAGCTTGCGTTTGGCACTCACGATGTACGCCTTGGCGCCGCTGGTGTTGGTGAGCTGCAGCGTGCGCGTAACCGCGTCAAGTGGCAGGTCGTCGCCGTAGTGCAGCACGAAGACCGCGCGTTCGGTGTCGTCCAGCGTGTCGAGCAACACCTGGTGCGCGAACCGGCCGTTGCTGTCGCGCACGGCCTGCGCCTCGGGGCCGGCGTCATCAGTTGGCACCGCGACGAGCACGTCGTCGTCCACGCCGATCGGATCACGAGCGTGCGTGCGCAGGTACGCAAAGCTTTCATGCCGCACGATGGCGTAGAGCCAGGTCGAGAAACGGGACGCGCCCCGAAAGTCGCCGAGGTGACGATAGGCCTTGATGAAGACGTTCTGCGCGACGTCGGCCGCCACATCGCGGTCACCGGTGATGCGGAAGCACCACCGTGCCACGTGGGCGTAGTGACGCTCGAACAGCTGGTCGGCCAGATGGCGCTGTTCGTCAGCCGAGGCCTGCGAGAAGGCCGCGAGGAGCTCCTCGTCGGTTGCCGGCTCAGGCCCCATCTGGTCGAGTATAGCTGCCCATTCATTGGCGTCGTGGACTAGGACGACCTGTTGGGTACCGCTGGAACAGCTTTCTCGATCCGGCACTCCGGCGTTCCCGCGTCCTGGTGGTCGGCGCACGTGGATCCGGCTGGTAAGCTGTGGGACGTGACGTCCGCCGTGGCCGGAATCGCGCTTGCGGCACTGCTGGCGCAGGCCCCCGCCGCTATCGACCCGACGGCTACAGCCCAAGCCAAGGCCGCAGCGGGCGACGTGGCCGGCGCCGCCGCCGACTATCGGCGTCTGCTCGACGGCGCCGCGGCGCCGCGGGCCCTGGTGCTCTTCCGGCTGGCCAATCTCGAACGCCGCTTGGGCGACGATACCGCGGCGGTGGGCCACGCCCTCGAGGCCGCCCGCATCCTGCAGGGAGACGGCGAGTTGGGGCGGGCATCGGACGCCCTGAACCTGGCCGCGATGGCCGAGTTCACTCGCGCGGACTACCCGGCCTCGGCACGTCACCTCGACGATGCCATTCGCCTCTCAGAACAGGCGGAGGACTGGGCCCGGCACGCCGAACAGCTCGGCAACCTCGGCAGCGTGTACTTCTCCCTGGGTCGCTACGACGACGCCGCGCGCGTCAACGCGCGGGCTCTGGCCGTGACCGATCGGCACGGCCGTGAGCCCTGGGCCGCACGGCGCCGCGCCGTGGTCGTGGCCAATCAGGCCGCGCTGCACCAGCGGCTGGGGCGGTATGTCGAAGCGCTCGCGCTCTATCGCACGCTGGCTGCGCCCCACGCGTCGCTGCCACCCGGTGAGCACGGCCAGGTGCTGGTCAACGAAGGCGCGCTCTTCCGCCGGCTCGGGGATCCCTACAAGGCGCTCGGGGCCTACGACGGCGCCCGTGCGGCTTTCGCACGCGCCAAGGACGCCACCGGGGAGATCGCGGTGCTGACCAACCGCGGCATCGCCCTGGCGCTCGACCTGCACCGCACCGACGATGCGGTGACCGCCTTCACCGATGCCGCCCGCATCGCCCGTGCGGCGGGCAACCGCCGAGAGGAACTGCTGGCGCGGCTCTTCCGTGGAGAGACGCTGCTGCGCAGCGGCCGGCCAGAGCTGGCGCGGCCAGACTTCGAGGCTGCGCTCGCCGCCGCCACGACGATCGACGCGCGCGAGGAACAGTGGAAGGCGCTGTACGGACTGGGACGCGTGGCATTGGCCGGTGGTGACCGGGCACAGGCGAGCCACGCGTTCGACCGCGCCATCGCCGTCGTGGACACTCTGCGCGAGCGCCTTGCCGTGCCGTCGACGCGCGCCGATTTCTTTCAGGACAAGCGCGAGGTCTACGACGCCCGGATCGCTCTGGGCGTGGAGCGCGAACCCGCCGCCGAGGTCTTTGCGCTCATCGAGCGCAGCCGGGCGCGCGCGTGGCGCGATCGTCTGAAGCTTGCCGACGTCACGCTGGCGGGCGTACAGGCCCGGCTTTCGCAGGGCACCGTGGTGCTGGCCTACTGGTGGAGCCCACCACAGGCGGCAGTGGTCCGCATCACCCGCGACCAGGCGACGGTCACGCGGCTGTCGGTGCACGCGCGGTTGGTCTCGGCCATGGTGGACGCGGTGCGAAGTCCCGACCGCCCGGACTGGGCCGAGGCCGCCGACACCCTGGGCCGGGCCCTCGTCCCTGAGGAGACCGTCGACGGCGCGGCGCACGTGGTCGTGGTGCCCGATGGCGCGCTCGGCGCCGTGCCCTTCGAGGCGCTCACCGTGCACGGAGCGCCGCTCGTGACGCGCGCCTCGGTCAGCTACCTGCCCACCGCCGCGCTGCTACGGGTGCCAGAGGCGACACCGAGCGGGTGGCGCGCGCCGTGGACCCGTCAACTCGCGGCCTTCGGCGATCCGCTGGCGGGCGGCGACGCGTGGCGCGCGACCAGCGCCGCCCCGCGGCTGGCGGCCAGCGCCGAGGAGGTACGCAACATCTCGCGCGAACTCGGCGGCCGCCATGACCTGTTCCTTGGGACGGACAACCGCAAGGCGGCGTTGCTCGACGTGCTCCAGCACCCGCCGGCGGTGCTGCATCTGGCCACGCACGGTGCCGTCGATCTCGTGTCGGGCGAACGCTCGCGCCTGCTGTTCTCTCCGGCGTCAGACGGCGGGCCGAGTGAGTCGCTCTTCCTGCGCGAGGTGTACGCGCTGCCACTCGGCGCCGTAGACCTTGCCGTGCTGAGTGCGTGCGACACGGAACGCGGCCCCGAGGTGCGCGGCGAAGGCGTGCAGGGCTTCAGCCGCGGGCTGCTGGCAGCCGGGGCGGCGCGCGCGGTCACGACACTGTGGCGCGTGCCTGATGCTGCAGCCGCCGAGCTGATGCGCGTCTTTTACCACCACCTGCAACGGGGCGAGGCAGTGGACCTTGCCCTGGCCAACGCCAAGCGCGCACTGCTCACCAGCGGGACCCTCGCGCATCCGCACTACTGGGCCGCCTTCGTCCTTACGGGCAGCACCAGCCCTCTGCCCCGCGCGCTGCGATGGCGCGACGTAGCCGGCGTGACGCTCGTTGCGCTGGGCGTCGTGGCGGGCTTGGGCGCGGCCTATCGATGGCGCCGGCGAGCGACCGTCCACGGCACGCCCTAGCAAGCGGGCTACCCCAGCAGACGCTGGCGCTGGCGAATCTGCCGGATGTGGCCATCGACGTGCACTTGCCCCATCCGCACGCCCTGCGCGACCGTGAGGGGGCCGGCAATCGGATGCACCAGCACGGCCGCGCGCGCCACCTCGGAGCCCAGCCGCTCGGCCACCGTTCGTAGCCACAGCTGGTTCTCGTCCCACATGCGGCCCAGAGCGCCCAGCTCGTGGCCGCCGCGCGGTACCATCGTCGGCGACGGCACTCGCACCGGCACCCCCAGGCTCAGGACGCTCATCACCAGGGCGTACCGCAGGTGGTGTCCTACGCCACGCGTGCGGGCAACGAGGTCCAAGGGATTCGGGAGGCCCAGAAACACTGCTCGCTCCGCCACGACCAGATGCTCGACGATCTGCAGAATCGACCATTTGCCAGGCATCGGCGTGGCGTTCAGCCGCGCCGCGTCGAGCGTCGACATCTCCGCCATCAGGTGCTGGCGGGTACGGTCGAACCGCTGCAGCCGCGCGTGGAGCGTCATGCCACGGCGCCGAACAGCCGGCCCACGAGCGCCGTCACGCCCATGGCGAGCGCGCCCCAGAACGCGACGCGCGCTGCGCCGCGCGCCAGCGGGGCGCCGCCCAACTGTGCCGCCACGGCGCCGAGCACTAGTAGCAGCACCAGCGACAGTCCGATGACCGCCCACGCCACCTGCGCCAACGGCAACAGCACGACGAGCATGAGCGGAGGCAAGGCGCCCGCCGCAAAGGCCGCTGCCGACGACAGGGCGGCTTGAATCGGCCGCGCCCGCGTGACCTCCGAGAGGCCCAGTTCGTCGCGCGCGTGCGCACCAAGCGCGTCGTGCGCCGTGAGTTGATCGGCAACCTGCGCCGCCAGCGCGGGCGTCAGACCACGCCCTACGTAAATGGCCGCAAGCTCGGCATGCTCCAGCGCCGGCGAGGCGGCCAGCTCCGCTCGTTCGCGCGCCAGGTCGGCCGCTTCGGTATCTGCTTGCGAGCTCACCGACACGTACTCGCCCGCCGCCATCGACAGCGCGCCGGCTACGAGGCCCGCCACGGCGGCCAGCAGTACCGGCTCGCGCGACGTCTGTGCCGCGGCCACGCCGACGATAAGGCTGCTCGTGGAGATGAGGCCGTCGTTGGCGCCGAGCACGGCGGCGCGAATCCAGCCGATGTGCTCGGTGCGGTGCCGCTCGCCGTGCGCCATCACGGACGGGGCGTCTCGCACGCTATGCGGGTCATGGGAAAATCCACGCTCCGCAGCACGCCCCCTCGCGCGCCTTCGATGCGAGCCAGCATCCGGCCGCCCGCGAGCAGCCGATAGATCACCCGCTGCGGGAAGTCGTGCTGCAGGTTCTCGAAGGTGACGGCGCCGTCAGCGCCGCCGCTGGCGACAAACGCCGCCTCTGTCTGCCCCGACGGAGCGGCGATGAAGGTCAGACGACCATCGGCATTCACCCGCAGCTGCATGAACTCATGTTCCACGGTGCGTCCGTTCTTCACCGTCCGGCCGACGCCGAACATCGTGCCGCCCGCCGGCGGCAGCCAGTGCTCGCCCGAACCGGCGTCCTGGCCGTCGGCGCTCCAGCAGCCGGCAAGCCATGCGATGGCTGCCAGGGGATCGGTGCTCTGCCCGGGCGCGTTGCGTGGGTTCGCTGCGACCAGTGCCACGACTACGAGGACGGTGGATATGTGCATGCGTGAACGGCCCCCCCGCGGCCACGCTACCACGAACGGCAGCTGCTCACTCGCCACCATCCGCCGTCGCGGTGGGGGGCGCCACGTCCGGCGTAGCTCGATAAAAGAACAATGCCAGGAGCCCCGCGACCACCAGAAATACGCCGAGGTAACCGGCAATCCCGATGTTTCGCAGTTGCATGTCTCCGGTCGCCACCCCACTCAATCCGGCCAGCGCGAGCAGGGCGCTTACGATCATGAGCACGCGAATCGACAGGGCCAGGCGACTCCCGCCAAACACCGGCGCCGCACACAACATCGACAACGCGAAGAAGACATCCCACGCGAGGATGTCAAGCGCGTAGGCCACCGAGGGCCACGTGAACGACACCAGCAGCGGCAGCCACGGCTGCCCAACGAACGCGGGGTGGTGACCGACCGTCAGGATCACGAAGTGGAGGCTGCACGTCACCCCGGCCAGCATGCCCATGAACACGACCGCCGTCAGACTCAGGACCTTGGCGTGCGACGGCGCCCACGCATGCACGGCGACCATAAGGGTCACCATCACCGGCATCATCAGGATGATCAGGATCTCGAGGATCGAGAACATCGGATCGCCGATAGGCTGCCCGGGCGACGCGAGTGACCAGAAACCAACGGCCAGCGTGACCGCGTAGGCCACGTCCAGCACGACCACGGCCACGGCCGAGAACAGGCCGAGCCGGCGAGCAGTTGCGCTGAACTCAGTGGCCATGGAGCTCCTCGGAAGACGTCCCGGCCCGCGGCCGGTCACCGCGTCCGCCCTCGCGGTGGCGTCCGGTCCGTACCGAAGTACTTCTCGCTCCGGTAGCGGAGCCAGACCCGCAATTCCTGGGGCACCTGCTCGCGCTCCGTCTGGCTCAGGCGTTCGTACAGCGCGAGGGCTTTGTCACGCTCGCCCCGGCACGCGCCGTTCCTGTGCGCATCCCAGTAGCTGCGCGCCAGCCGGACTCGCCGGCAGACCTCTTTGATCAAGGCCGACCCGGTGAGGGCATTCGTGCGGTCCGGGGTCTTCGCGGCCACGCTCAGTCCGCCAGAGACAGCTTCATGCCGACGTGCGTGGCCTTGAACCCGAGACGCTCGTAGAAACGCAGCGCATCGGTTCTGGTCGTGTCACTCGTCAGCTGGACAAGCCCACATCCCGCTATCCTGGCGCGGGCGATGGCCGCGGACACCAAGCGCTCGCCGATGCCCTGACCGCGGTGACGGCCGCACACCCGCACGCCTTCCAGCTGGGCTCGCCGCATGCCTGCCCGGCTCAGGCCCGCGACCATCGTCAGCTGCAGACAGCCGACGAGCTCGTCCCCGAGCGTCGCCACAAGCAGCTCGTTGCCGGGCTGCGCCGACATGTCGTCGAAGGCCCGCAGGTACACCGGCGCGACGGGCTCCTCCACGCGTTCGCGGTGCCGTCCGAGCACGTCGTCGGCCAGCAATCGCACAACCGCGGACACGTCCTCGCGGCGGGCAAGGCGCACGATCACGGCTGCGCGGTCCCCGTGTGCCTCGGACTCATCCTGTGCCTTCTCGGGAGCACGGTGGGCGGCGTCTTGCTGATCGTCTTCTGGCATCGGCTCCACCTGACCGAGCGCTGCGAAGAAGTCACAGCGCGTGCGCTCGAACCACATCCTCGTTCAGTGCGATGCCCAGCCCCGGTCTCTGTGGCACCTGGATCGTGCCGTGCTCGAACCGTTCAGGCGGGGTGACGAGGTCGTGCCGCCACGGTACCTCACCCCACTGCAGCTCGAGGAGCCGGAAGTTCTTCAACACGGCCGACACCTGGACACTGGCTGCCGTCGCGACCGGGCCACTCGGGTTGTGCGGCGCCACGGCCACACCCGACACGTCGGCCACCGACGCAATTCGAGTCAACTCCAGC
Source organism: Acidobacteriota bacterium (assembly GCA_031376505.1). Lineage (GTDB taxonomy): Bacteria > Acidobacteriota > Vicinamibacteria > Vicinamibacterales > UBA2999 > CADEFD01. The sequence continues at coordinate 8,872 of JANMDX010000068.1, read as the reverse complement.
AGGCCGCCACAGTGCTTCACGTCAGGCATGATCACGTTGACGGCCCGGTCGCGGCTCAGCGCCGCAAACCCGGAGACGCCGAACAGTACCTCGCCACCGGCCATTGGTTGCGAGATCCGCCGTCGGATCTCGCGCGTTTCCTCGATTCTCTCCGGTGCCACGGGCTCTTCGTACCACGCGAGCTTCTGGGGCTCGAGTCGTCGGGCGACCCGCACGGCCAGCGGCACGTCGAAGAAGCTGTGACAGTCGACCATCAACTCGACGTCGGGCCCGATCGCCTCGCGCATCGCGACAACGCAGGCGATGCCCTGCTCGGCCGGCGTCCATCGACGCGACGGGTGAGCCGGGTGCCGGGAAACCGTCGAACGGCGCGGCCTTGACGGCCCTGAATCCTTCCCGCACGGCGGCCTGTGCCGTGGCCGCGAACCCGGCCGGCGTACGTGGACTGGTCGCGCGGTTCACGTTGGCATAGACCTCGAGCTGCTGCCTCAGCCGCCCACCCAACAGGGTGTGCGTCGGCACATCGAGCGCCTTGCCAACAAGATCCCACAAGGCCTGCTCGATGGCGCTGAACGCCGTCGCCGCCACCAGACCGCCCTTCACCGCCAAGGGCTCGCCTCGCAGGCGAAAGGCCCCGATCTCGAACGGCGACTGCCCCTCGATGAGCCCGAAGAACGCCCGCAGTTCCGTTTCCATGCGAGCGGCGTCGGCCTTCGTCGTGTTGGCAAACCCGAACGCATCCGACGCTTCACCCAGTCCAGTGACGCCTGCGTCAGTGCCCAGGCGCACGATCAGCCACACCGTGCGGGCCGTGGCGCGAACCGGGAACAGCTCGAGGCGGGTGACCCGTAATCGCGGCGCCGCGGCCATCAGACGCGGCGCCCACAGCAAGGCACTTGCGACCGCGCTGGCACCGAGGGCGATGAAGGTGCGCCGGCTTACCGTTGGGCAGAGACGCATCTAGGGCTCCCGCGAAACGGCCCAATCGAGACCGGACCGCTCGCGATTGCGCGCGGACCGCAGCGCGCAGCTGCGGTTGTACCACACAGCGCGGGATGGGTGTCCGGGCGGCGTTCGGTCGTCAGCACAGCCCGTTGAGGGTCGCGCAGGCCTTCGACTACACTTTGCCCTCATGCCCATGCCCTCCCCCGCCGCCGGGCCGACGCTCACGCGGGCCATCGGCCTGACGCAGGCCACCGCCATGGTGGTGGGCACCATCATCGGCACGTCGATCTTCGTGCAGCCGAGCGAGATCACGCGCGAGGTGCCGACCATTGCCGGCATCCTGATGGCCTGGACGTTCGCGGGCGTGCTCACCTACTTGGGTGCGATCGTGTGCGCCGAGCTGGCCTCGGCATTCCCGTACACCGGCGGCGTCTACGTGTTCCTGCGCGAGGCGTTCTCTGCGCGCGTGGCGTTCATGTGGGGCTGGGCGAACTTCTGGAGCATTCACTCCGGCATCATCGCGGCCATCGCGATGGTGTGCGCGCGCTACGTCGCCTTCTTCGTCGATCTGAATCCGTTCCAGCAACAGCTCGTCGCCACAGCGGTGATTGCCCTCATCTCGGGCATCAACTACCTGGGTGTGCGGGCGGGCACCACCGTGCAGACCGTCATCACGGGGGCGAAGCTTCTCGCCATCATGGTGCTGCTCGTGGCCGGCGTGGCGTACTCCGGCGCGGGGGGCGGCGATGCCTGGACGCTGACGCTGGCCGAAGTGACGGCGGTGCCGATCGACCGGATGCTGCTCGGGGTCAGCGCGGGCCTCTTCGCGTTTGGCGGCTGGCATATGGTCACGTACGCCGCCGGTGAAACCCTCGATCCGGTGCGCACGCTGCCCAGGGCGCTCACGATTGGCGTGGCCGTGGTCACCGTGTCCTACATCGCCCTGAACGCCGTGTATCTCTACGTGCTGCCACTCGACGTCGTGCGTCAGTCACCCCGCATTGCGGCCGACGTGGCGCAGGTGCTGGTTGGACACGGCGGCGCGTCGGCCGTGTCGGTGCTGGTCATCCTGTCGGCCGTCGGCGCGCTGACCGGCATCGTGCTGGCGGGACCGCGCATGTACCTGTCGATGGCGCTCGACGGCGCGATGCTCTCGTGGGTCGGTGCGGTACACCCGCGCTACCGCACGCCGCACCGCGCGATCGCGCTGCAGGCCATCTGGTCGTCGGTGCTCGTGCTCACGGGCAGCTACCCCACGCTCTTTGGCCGCGTCATCTACATGGAGTGGTTCTTCTTCGCGCTCATGACCGCCGGTGTGTTCGTGCTCAGACAGCGCGCGTCGTACCAGCCGGTGTACCGCATGTGGGCCTATCCCGTGGCCCCGTTGGTGTTCATCCTCGCGTCGGTCGCCATCGTCGTGAACCAGCTGCGGTCCCAGCCCGCCGAAGCCCTCTTCGGTGCCGCCGTCGTTGCCACCGGCTGGCCCGTGGCGCTCTGGGTCACCCGTCGCCGCGCCTGAAGGGTCGGCGCCGGAGCGGACTGGCGGGCCGTCTCCGGGAGGCGAAATCTTATGTACCACCTGCCATGGCGGTCCTCCGTGGTCTCGGGAGCAATTCCCTGCGGCTTCAGTCCGCCTCGCAGGCCGGGGTGACGGACGACGACCCCCTCGCAGCGGTTGTGATCGGTACCGCGAAGCCGCCCAACCGCAGCGAGGGGGTCGTCGTCGGTCACCTCGGCCCCCAAGCGTCGCCCTGTGGTAGCCTTCGCGCCACATGGAAATCCTCGACGTCCACAACCACTACTACCCTCCCGAATACCTGGCCGAACTGAAAAAAGGCCACAGCACCATCACGGTCGACGAAGACGCCGAGGGCAATCCCCGCGTGCACTATCCAGGCGACTACAACATCGTCGTGAAAGGCCATCGCGATATCGACTACCGCCAGGACGTGCTCGACCAGCTCGGCATCGCCAAACAGGTCATCACCTTCACGACGCCCGGCGTGCACGTCGAGGGGCCGGCGCTGGCCGCCGAGTGGGCGCGGCTCGTGAACAACTGCATGGGCACGATCGCCAAGGAACGCTCGCGGCACTTCTCGGCTCTGGCCACGCTGCCGCTCAACGACCCGGCCGCCTCGGTCGTGGAACTCGAGCGCGCCATGAAGGAACATGGGCTGCCCGGCGCCATGCTCTTCAGCAACGTCAACGGCGTGCCGCTCGCCGACGAGCGCTACTTCCCGCTCTACCAGAAGGCGCATGACCTCGGCGCCGTGCTGCAGATCCACCCGGAGTATCCGCTGGGCGTCGAGGCCATGAAGAAATACTGGCTCATGCCCCTTGTGGGCTTCCTGATGGACACCACGCTGGCCACGGCGCATCTGGTGTTTGCGGGCGTGCCCGACCGCTACCCGAACATCAAGTGGGTGCTGGGCCATCTCGGCGGCGCGATTCCCTACCTGGCCGAGCGGCTCGACCGCGGCTACGAGGCGTTTGCCGAGTGCCGCGTGAACATCTCGAAGCCGCCTACCGAGTACCTGAAGCACTTCTACTACGACACGGTAAACTTCGACGCCAATGCGCTCATGTGCGCCGTGCAGTTTGCCGGCGCCGATCACATCCTGGCCGGCAGCGACTACCCGCACCAGATCGGCAGCATCCAGAAGATGAAGACCGCGCTCGCCAGTCTGCCGCTGCCCGACGACCAGAAAGCGCTGATCTTCGGCGGCAACACGAAGCGGGTCTACGGACTCTAGCCGCGCGGGCGGCGTGTGAACACGGAGCAGAGTGTCATGACGACGATCTTTCGACGGACGGTAGCGGCGGTGGTGGCGGCGGTGCTGCTGGCGCTGCCCGCCAGCGCGTTTGCCACCTGGTCGGTGATCGCGCTCGACGCGACGTCCGGGCAGGTGATCATCGCGTCGGCCACGTGCGTCCGCCAGGCAGGGTTTCCCGCGCGCACGCCCAACGGCGCGCGCGACCTCATGGACGTGCAGGCCGTGATCGTACCAGGGGTCGGCGTGGCCGCCTGCCAGGCCGGCGTGGACAACACGCGCCGGAACCAGATGCTCGTCTACGCCGAAATCAAGAAGGGCACGGCGCCGGGGCAGATCATCGAGCTACTGAAGCAGGACCCCGACGTGCAGCGCCGCCAGTTCGGCATCGTCATGATGCCCAACGGCACGACCATCACCGAACGGAACAACGCGGCCGGCTTCAACGGCTCCGGCAACTCGGTGTCGTCGCTCTACTTCGCCGGCCAGGCGGGCGACTACTTCTACCAGGTGCAGGGCAACACGCTGCTCGGCGATCAGGTCATGCACATGGCCGCACTGGCCTTCAGCCGCGCCTCGGGCACGATGGCCGACCACGTGATGGCCGCCATGGAGGCCGCCGATCAGTACGGCGGCGACAAACGCTGCAACTGCGGTAACAATCCGCTCGACTTCGTCCCGTGTGACGCCAAGACTTCTCACGTGGCCTACATCACCATCGCCAACAAGGACGATCAGGTGGGCGTGACGCACAACGACGGCAAGTATTTCGCGTTCATCAGCGTGACCGACGACAACATCACGAAGGGCGAGAGCGCTAATCCGGTGAAGACCTTGCGGATGAGATACGACGCATGGAAGAAGGCCGGGGCGCAGCGCACGGCGGCGCCGGGGCCCACGCGGTACCGGCCCGCGCAGTAGGTTCGGCTAGACCGAGGTGTCGATTCCGGCCCTCGTGGCTCGACTATCTGAGAGGTGACCAATGGCCAATACGACCCAGACGTACAAGACACACGCGAAGTTCGTTCCCCTGTTCCACTATGTCGCGTTGCCGATTCTGCTCATCAATATCCTGGTCTCGGCCTACTACGCCGTGAGGGCGCCGGGGCTGCCGAGCGTATGGAGCCTGCTGATGGGTGTAGCGCTGTTCCTCGGCGCGCTTTTCGCCCGGGTGTTCGCGCTGGCGGCGCAGGACCGCGTCATCCGCCTCGAGGAACGGATGCGCCTGCGGGAACTGCTGCCCGCCGATCTGAAGACCCGCATTCCCGAGTTCACGCGGGAGCAGATCATTGGCCTGCGCTTTGCGAGCGATGCCGAACTGCCGGAGCTGGCGGCCACGGTGCTGCGCGACAGCATCCAGAAGCGGGATGACGTCAAGAAGATGGTCAAGAACTGGCGCGCCGACGACCACCAGCTCTAAGGTCCCGTGCGCCGGTCCGGGCGCCTCAGCGTCAGCCTGGAGGCGCGGCCAGTCGCTCGAAGGCGAGATACATCTCGCCGGCCCTCGGGTCGGCGCTGCGCGACGCCCAGTCGCGTTCAGGAGCCCTCGTCAGCCAGGCATCGACCGGCTTCGACACGACGTAGAGCGGCAGTCCCAGCGCCAGAAGGGCATAGTCGCGAAGCGAGCGATCGGTCTTGGTGAGTTTCTCGTCGACCATGGGCGCCTGGTGGCGTAAGAACCAGAGCGCCATGAATGTCGCGCGCTTCCACGACAGCGTGCGATGGGCCGCGGCATTGACGGCTTGACCTGGGTCGAATGTCTCGAGCACCCGTTCAGGCCCAAGCCCAGTAACCCACGCAACGAATCCCTGGTCGTGCTCGCAATACCGTTCGGCGGCCAGACGATAGCCGAGCCGCGCGTAGTGACGGCTGAGGTCGTCGGTGCGCAGGCGTCGGAGGTGCCCTTCCTCGTCCATGAAGAAGCGATTCTCCATGGCCAGGTTGATGCCGTCGCGACGCAACAGCGCCAGGTTGTGCAGATACGACCCCGTGTTGCCGCACGGCAAGATGTGCACGCCGCGAGCCGGCGACGACATCAGGCTTTCGAGCAGGGCCAACGTCTGCGGCAGGTCTTGGACGTGCTCGAGCACGTGATGCGTAAAGAAGAAGTCGTAAGGCTCAGCGGCGAGCGTGGGATCGTCGCCGTGGAGAAAACGACATTCAGGGAAGCGCCGCCTCGCATTCTCGAGCGCCACCTGGCTGATCTCAGACCCGGTGATCGTCCAGCCAGGGCCGAGCACCTGTCGGACGACGTCGGTGAAGACGCCGTTACCACAGCCAAAGTCGAGTGCCCGGCCGGTCGCAGGAAGTCCCAACGAACCCACCAACTCGGACACGCGCTGTCGTTTGGCGGCTGGCCACTGGCTCATGTAGCCCTGTGCGTACCGGGCCTCGTAGTACTCGACCGCCACGTCTGCGTCGTAGAGGTCCGCCGTGCGCTTCGTCATGATGGGCGTGATCGAACAATATCGGGCCGGCGGGATACCGCTTCAGCGTGACGGCCTCACTTTACTATACAGGCGCCGTCCTCCGGGGCCTGCCACGCCACGACGTCGGCACCCTGCGGCCGCGGCATCGCCGTCGCAGGTAACACTAGTGTGCCCTCGGCCTGCTGTGGCATCCTGACCCATCGTGAAGATTGCCCGCATCCGCGCCTATCAGATCGACCTGCCCCTGGTTGAAGGGCGCTACGCCTGGTCAGGCGGTAACAGCGTGTCGGTTTTCGACTCCACCGTGGTGGCCGTCGACACCGACGAGGGCCGCACGGGCTGGGGTGAGATTTGTCCCCTCGGGCCCTCCTATCTGCCCGCCTACGCCACTGGCGCTCGGGCCGGCATCGCGGAGCTGGCGCCGCATCTCCTCGGTCTTGACCCGTGCGCGCTGGGCGTGCTCAACGCACGGATGGACGGCGCCATGCGCGGCCATCCGTATGTGAAGTCGGCCATCGACATCGCGTGCTGGGATCTGCTCGGCCAGGCCAGCGGCCTGCCGGTGGCCACGCTGCTCGGCGGCCACGATGGCGCCGACGTCATGTGCTACCGCGCCATTTCGCAGGACACCCCGGCGGCGATGGCGGCGCGCGTGAAGCAGTATCGCCGCGAGGGCTACCGTAAGTTTCAACTGAAGGTCGGCGGCGACCCCGACGTGGACATCGACCGCATCCGGGCGGCTGCGAAGGTGCTCTCGCGCGGCGACGTGCTCGTGGCCGACGCCAACACCGGCTGGACGCAGCACGCGGCGCTGCGGGTGGCCGACGCCGTGCGCGACGTGGACGTCTACCTGGAGCAGCCCTGCCCCACCTACGAGCAATGCCTGGCCGTGCGCCGGCACACCAACCGCCCGTTCGTGCTCGACGAAGTGATCGACGGCCTCGACATGGTGGTACGCGCGGCCGGCGACCTGGCAGCCGATGTCATCAATCTGAAAATTTCGAAGGTGGGCGGCCTGACCAAGGCGCGCCAGATCCGCGACCTGTGCGTGTCGCTCGGCCTGGCCATGACCATCGAAGACACGTGGGGCGGCGACATCACCACCGCCGCCATCGCACACCTGGCTCACAGCACGCCGGCGCGCTACCTCTTCTCAACCACCGATTTCAATTCGTACGTGACCGTGGCCTTTGCCGACGGCGCGCCCAAGCGCGTGGGTGGACGCATGGCCGCCTCACACAAGCCCGGCCTGGGCGTCACGCCCCGAATGAAGGTGCTCGGCAAGCCCGTGATCGACATTCGCGCCTGAATCCGCCGCCTCTGCTTCCTGCACCCTCACAGGTGCATGGTCCATCAGCATCTCAACTGCGGTTGCGATGGCCGTGGAGTCGCACTGACCACCGTCTGAGCCGATACATTCACAGGGTCTGGGGGTGACAGAACCTCCATTATCAGACCCTGGCCCGCCGCTCCCTGGACGGATTTTCCGCCTTGCCACAGATTCCCGCGAACACAAAGCCCTGGCCTTCTCGATACGTGAACTTCGTGAACATCTCCTGCGTGGTGCCGACGATGCGATAGCCCTGATAGTTGTCGCCCACCGCGTACGACATCGCCAGCGTGACGCGCGGGCCTTCGGAGATTTCCTTGTCGAGCGACCACGGGATATTGCCAGGCGAGGTCTCGAGGTGAAATACCCACGTCCTCGTCATGCCCCTCCCAGGACGGTGCCGGGCAGACGTTGTCTCAACGCCTGAGCGACCGCGCGTTCCTGGGCGACGACGACAGTCTCTGCGCCAGCCCCGCCAGCCCCTTCTCGAGCGGCACGACCTCGATGCGGCCAAAGCGGTAGCTCTGGCGGCCGCCGTAGAGCAGACACCCCGACGCCTCGGGATAGTCGTCGCAGAACAACCGGAGCGCCGCGATGTCGTCTTCGCGGAAGCGCGAGGCGCGCTTGACCTCGAAGGCGTGCAGGCCGCGCTCGCCGTAGAGGACGAAGTCGACTTCCTTCTGGTCGGTCGTTCGCCAGAAAAAGATCTCGTAGCCTAAATCGTGGTTGGCATTCTCGGCGCGTAGCGCCTCGAGGACCAGCGTCTCGATCGCGGCGCCATCGACCTCCTCCTCGGTATCGAGGGGGCCTCGAGGCCGGATGGCGCGGTAAATCCCGGCGTCGACGAAGTAGAACTTCGGATGCGACGTGAGCTTGCGTTTGGCCCGCCGCGCGAAGACGGGGAGGCGAACCGAGAGCAGGAGATCCTCGAGGAGGTCGAAGTGATTCTCGATGGTCTTGCGGTTGATGCCGCAGTCTGAGGCGATGGCCTGCATGTTCAAGACGCCGCCCTGCGAGAAGCTTGCCGCCTCGAGGAACCGGTTGAAGCCGGCGAGGTTGCGCACGAGCGCCTCGTGCTGAACTTCCTGCCGGATGTAGGTCCCGACGTAACTCCTGAGGTACTCGCCCGGGTCGGCGCCCGCCCAGACCGACGGAAGCATGCCGAACCGGATCGCATGGGCGAGATTGAACTGCTTTCCCAACTCGGCGGCCGTGAAGGGATGCATCGTGAGCGTGCGGGCCCGGCCGGCAAGCAGGTTGGCTCCCGAGCGTCGCAGCTTGCGCGCGCTTGATCCGGTCAGGACAAACCGGAAACGACGTTTCTCGATGAGCCGATGCACCTCGTCGAGCAGGGACGGCAGCTTCTGGACTTCGTCGATGACGATGACACCGCCGCC
>JANMDX010000416.1:0-16212 GCA_031376505.1 Acidobacteriota bacterium | reverse complement strand
AGCGGCGTCTTCTTGTCGAGCGACTCGCCGGTCCAGCTCACAAACGCCGTGGGGATGACGAGCGTGGCCGAGTTGCCGTTCACGAGCAGCCAGGGCGGGCTCGTGGGGTCCCACGCCGTGTAGCCGCGCGCTTCAAACGTGCTGCGCATGCCACCCGACGGAAAGCTCGATGCATCGGGCTCGCCGCGCACGAGTTCCTTGCCGCTGAACTCGGCCATCGAGCCGCCGTCGTCAGTGGGCGAGAAGAACGAGTCGTGCTTCTCGGCCGTGATGCCGGTCATGGGCTGGAACCAGTGCGTGTAGTGCGACGCGCCGTGTTCGACCGCCCAGTCCTTGAGCGCCGAGGCGACCGAATCGGCGGTGGCCATCTCCATCGGCGTGCCCTTGGTGACCGTGTCGCGCAGCGACTGGTAGACCGCCTTCGGCAGCCGCGCCTGCTGCACCGAGTCGTTGAACACGAGCGAACCGAAGATGGCGCCTACCTGTGCACGCGTGTGCACCACGCGTCCCTCGTTCATCGACCAGCTACGAATGCGGTCAATCGCATCGCTCAACGTTTCGGCTGCCATGGCTGCGTGCTCCTTGTAGTGTGAAAATGCAAATCGAACCAGAAAACGTATTCATTGTGCACGATGATGGCATGTATCGACAACATGAAAGTCAAAATAATGCAAAGTGACGCCAAATATTTGCCTGTCATGAGGGGCTCAGAGGAGAAATAACGTTTATGTAATATTTCCAGGGGCCTTTGCACGACATTCCGTTGGTAGCGCTGGGCTGGCACCGCTGAGTTAGGCCCGCTATGTACACTGGTCGGAAGTTGCCGCGGGTATGCCCCCACCCCGTGGTGCCGGCGAGCCGGCAGGAGTGTGCGATGGGAAGCGCCGAAGGAACATGGGCCGCACGTAGGAGGGCCGTCGCCCTGGCGCTCTTCGGCGCCGTGGCTGCCGCGCTGCTTGGCTCGGGCGCCCGGCTCGGCGCGGCCCCGTCGGCGACGCCGCGGCTCGACTGGCTCTTCGATCGCCAGATTACGGCCACGGCGCGCATCGGCAACACGCTCTATGTCGGCGGCTGGTTCCGGACCATCAGGCCGGCCTCGGCGCCCCTGGCCGATCACCTCTACGCCGTGTCGCCGACCACCGGTGCGCTCGTGCCGAGCATCATCCCGCCGGCCAACGGCACCGTCACGGCGATGACGCCCGATGGCGGGGGCGGGTATTTCATTGCGGGACGGTTCACGAACATCGGCACCGCGCGCGTCGCCCACCTCCTCGCCGATGGCACCGTCGACCCGGCGTTCCAGTTCGCCGGGGTGATCGAGGGCACGATCACGCAGCTCGTGCGCGTTGGTCCGTCGCTTGTGGCCGCTGGCAACTTCCTGCACGTAGACAGCGTCTTCCGTCCGCTCTTTGCCATGAATCCGGTGACCGGAGCGCTGTCGCCGTGGGCGCCCGTGCTGCCCAACCAGGACACGAGTGTTCGAGCGCTTGTCGTCGCAAACGGGCTACTGATTGCCCTCACGCGAAACGGCAATGGCACCACGCGCTTCGTCACGGCGTACGACGGGGTCACCGGCATCGTGGTGTGGCAAACCGATGTGGCTGGGGCCCCGGGCCACTTCGCACCGGGCGCCTTGGGCCTCTCGGGTAACAGGCTGATCGTGGGCATGGGCCGGCTCTATTCACTCGACCCACTCACGGGTACCGTTGACCAGGCCTGGGCCGCGGGGATGCCGATTGCGGAGGGCCTGTTTACGATGGCGATTGGCCCAACAGCGATCTATGTGGGCGGCACCTTTCAGTCTTACTGGGGACAGCCGCGCGGCCGGCTCGCGGCCGTTGACCCGGCGACCGGCACGCTGCTGCCGTGGAATCCCCAGGCCACCGACAGCAGCTTGGGCTCCGGGTTCATCGGCAAGCTGGTGGTGTCTCCCACCGGGTCGGTGTTCGCGGCGCCGACCGAAGGCTCGGGTCCACTCAACATCAATGGGCAGACGGTTGGCACCGTCGCGGAAATCGATGCCACCGGTGCGGTCACCGCCTTCCGAGCCGCGGCGCCGGTCGAATCCGTGGAGCTGCTGCAGATGTCGTCCACCAGCACGCTGTTCGTGAGCGGCTTCTCGGGATACGTCGGTCAGCAGATCCGAACGTCAATCGCCGCATTCGATCTGTCGACCAACACGCTGCTTCCTCAGTCGATCACGATTGGCGGCGCGGGCTCAACCGTGGATCAGCTCGTGGCGTTCGGAAACGTGCTCTATGCGCGGGGCGGCTTCACGATGGTGAATGGCCAGCCGCGCGCCTTCGTGGCCGCCGTAGACGTCTCGACCAACACGCTGTTGTCGTGGCCCGCGCCGGGAGTGGATGTGGGCACGCTTGGCCCGGCGGATGGGACACACGTGTATGCGCGGATTCGCGAGTCGGGTCAAATTGCACTCCGGCGGCTCAGTGTGGCGGCGGGTGCCGTCGATCCAACATGGCGGCCAACGGTCGATGGCATTGTGGCGCTCGATAGCGGCGACATTCTGCTCAGCACGTGGTTTCCGTTTCAAGGCTCTTCACAGGGCGCGGTCATAGGCACGCTGGACCCCGTCAACGGGCAGCTACGGGAGCTGGTGCGGTCCTTGGCCTTCCTTCCTGCCAGCGCCCCGTGGACCGAGGGCGACACGCTGTACGCGCTCGGACAGATCCGCAGTGCCGTACCGCCCGTCGGCGCCTTCTTAGGGCAAGCCGTGTTCGCGTTCGACCGCAAGACGGGCACGCCGGTCTGGCGGCCGCCGGTCGCGGGGTTCATCTCCAATGTGACCCCTTCGGCAGGGCGGCTGTTCGTCGCGGGAAGCAACATGACGGTTGGCGGCGCGCCACACTTCGGGTTGATTGAGATGACCCGCACGGGCGCCGTGACGCCATGGGGTTCGGGCTTCCGCCCGTTCGGCCCGACCGGTGCAGGCGGTGTGACGGTGCTGACCAGCGACGCGAACTTCCTCGTGGCCGCCGGTACCGTGATGGGCGATCTCCATCGGCTGGCCGTGTACGACCTTGTCGGTTCGCATGCGCCGGTGCACCTGCGGTCGTACGTCGTCGGACCGAATACGGTCTTCACATGGGACGCGATGGTGCCGCCGCCCGCGGGGGGCTACGTGATCGAAGGCGGCTTCGCGCCGGGGCAGACGGCCGGCGCGCTTGCCGTTGGCAACGCCACGAGCGTGGCACTGCCGATGCCTGCGGGGCCAGTATTCATTCGCGTGCGGCCGCAAGGCAGCACCGAGGTGTCGAACGAGATCGTGGCGGGCTGCTTTGCGCCGCCATTGCCGCCGACGGCGCTCACGACATCGCTGAACGGGATCAACCTGACGCTGTCATGGACGGCCCCGGCCGATGCGGTGACGGGGTACACGTTGCAGGCCGGCACGGCCGCGGGGCTGAGCAACGTGGCGACGCTCGCGCTCGGGCCGCAGCCGTCCATTAGCGGGCCAGTGCCCGGCGGCACGTTCTTCGCGCGGGTCACGGCCACCAACGCCTGTGGCACGAGTGGACCGAGCGGGGAAGTGTTCTTCACGATCGGCGCGCCGGATCCGCTGCCGGCGGCGCCGACCAACCTCGCGTCGAGTCGGAGCGGAAACACCGTGACGTTGTCGTGGACGCCGCCCTCGGGTGCGGTGACGGGCTATGTGCTCGAGGCCGGCACGGGTGCGGGCCTCGCGAATCTCGGCACGCTGCGCGTCGGCGCCACGCCGTCGCTGGTGGTGCCCGGAGTGCCCGCTGGCACGTATGTGTTGCGCGTGCGCGCGATCACGAGCGCGGGCAGTGGCGCGCCATCTGCGGATGTCGTGGCGGTGGTGCCGTAACATCGCGCTTCGTCAGTGCGGTCCAAGACCTGACGGCAAGGAACAGATGATGTCCAAGACACGAACACTCGCGATGATGGCGGTAGCAGCACTGTTGTTGGCGAGCGGGGTGCGTATCGCGGCCGAGCCGTCGGCGACACCGCGTCTCGACTGGCTCTTCGACGCTCGAGTGGCTACTACCGCCCGCGTCGGCAATCGGTTGTACGTAGGGGGACAGTTCCGCAAGGCCTGGCCCGCGTCATCGCCGACCGCGAATCACTTCTCTGCGCTGTCGCCGACCACGGGGGCACTCGTGCCGTCGATCATTCCCGCCGCCAACGGCAGCGTCACGGCCGTCCTGCTAGACGGCAGCGGGGGCTACTTCATCGCCGGCCGGTTCACGAACATCGGCACGGCCAAGGTGGCGCACATCCTGGCCGATGGCGCGCTCGATCCGGCCTTCCAGTTCCCCCATGTGATCGAGGGGGTGATTACCCAGCTGGCGCGTGTGGGTCCGTCGCTCGTGGCCGCCGGCACGCTTCTGCATGTCGATGCGGTGTTCCGGCCGCTCTTCGCGATGAATCCGGTGACTGGCGCGTTGTCGTCGTGGGCGCCCGTGCTACCGAACCAAGACCTGATCGTGCGCTCCCTCCAAGTGTCGAACGGCCTGCTGATCGTGCTCGCGAGGGAATTCTCGGGCCGCACTTTCGTCGCGGCCTACGACGGCGTGAGCGGCGCGGTCGTGTGGCAAACGGATGTGACCGGCGCGCCCGGCCAGCTCGCGCAGGGCGCCATGGGTCTATCGGGAAACCGCCTCATCGTGGGCATGGGCCGGCTCTACTCGCTCGATCCACTCACAGGCGCTGTCGATCCAACCTGGGCGGCGGGGATGCCGATCGCCGAAGGCCTGTTGATCACGATGGCAATTGGCCCGTCGGCCATCTACGTGGGTGGCACCTTTCAGAGCTTCTGGGGACAACCCCGCGGGCGCCTGGCCGCGGTGGACCCGGCGACCGGAACGCTCTTGCCGTGGAGCCCGCAGGCGACCACGACGCGCTTCGACTCGGGCTTCATCGGTTCGCTTGCGTTGTCGCCCACCGGCTCGGTGTTCGCCGCCTCGCTTGCCGGCACGGGTCCGCTCACCATCAACGGCCAGGTCGTGGGCACCGTGGCCGAAATCGACACCGCAGGTGCGCTCACCGCCTTCCGTTCCGCCGCGCCAGTCGAATCGGTTGACCTGCTGCAGATGTCATCCACCAACACGTTGTTCGTGAGTGGCTTCTCCGGCTACGTCGGCCAGGTGGCGCGGTCGGCCATCGCCGGGTTCGACCTGACCACCGGCGCGGCTCTGCCCAATGACATCACGGTGGCCGGCAGCTTCGCGAACGTGGAGCAGCTAGCGGGTGTCGGCAACGTACTCTACCTGCGTGGGGGGTTCGCCACCGTGAACGGGCAACCGCGAAACGGCTTGGCAGCCGTGGATGTGACGTCCAACACCGTACTGCCGTGGCCGGCTGCGGGAGTAACTGTCTCGGGCTTCGGTCCGATCACGCCGACCCACATGTATATCTTCGTCAACGACTACGCCGCGGGCGTCTCCTACTTGCGGCGGCTCGACGCGGCCACTGGCGCCGTGGACCCGTCGTGGCGCCCAACGGTGAACGGCAGTCTGATGCTCGACCGCGGAGTGATGTGGATCTACGGCAACGTTCCAAGCAGCGGCTTGGCGCGAGGCACGTTCGTGGGCACCCTCGATCTGGTGACCGCCGAGTATCGCGAGGTGCTACGCACGTTCGACTTCTTGGCTCTGGGTGACCTGCGCGTGGACGGCGACACGCTTTACATCACGGGCTCCGTGCTGCCGGGCCAGAACACCACGGGCCGGGTGATCTACGCCTTTGATCGCCGCACTGGACTTCCGGTGTGGCGGCCGCCGGTCGCCGGCCTGATGAGCCGCTTCGCAGTTGCGGATGGCCGTGTGATCGTGGCGGGCCGCAACCTGTCCACCGGACCTTTTCAGCGGTTCGGCCTCTTCGAGATCGACCGCCTGGGCGTGCCCACGGCGTGGGATTCCGGCTTTCGGCCGAGCGTCAACACACCGTTACTTAGCACTGTGTCGTTCGACCTGTACGGCAATATCCTTGCGGCCATTGGCGACATCGGCGACTTTGTGTATCGCGTCGCCGCCTACGAACTGTCCGGGGCAAATGCCCCTGCGGGTCTGCGGTCAACGCTGGTCGGCGTGAACACGGTGTTCACGTGGGACCCGATGGCCGTGCCGCCGCCTGGCGGCTACGTGATCGAGGGCGGATTCGCTTCGGGCCAGGCCGCCGGTGCGA
Source organism: Acidobacteriota bacterium (assembly GCA_031376505.1). Lineage (GTDB taxonomy): Bacteria > Acidobacteriota > Vicinamibacteria > Vicinamibacterales > UBA2999 > CADEFD01. The sequence continues at coordinate 10,047 of JANMDX010000416.1, read as the reverse complement.
TTGCGGTCGGGAATGCCACGAGCGTGGCACTGCCGATGCCTGCGGGTCCAGTATTCATTCGCGTGCGGGCCCAGGGCAGCACGGAAGTGTCGAACGAGATCGTGGCGGGCTGCTTCGCGCCGCCGCTGCCGCCCACGGCACTCACGACGACGCTCAGCGGGATCAACCTGACGCTCTCGTGGACCGCCCCGGCCGATGCGGTGACGGGCTACACGTTGCAGGCCGGCACGGCCGCGGGGCTGAGCAACGTGGCGACGCTCGCGCTCGGGCCGCAGCCGTCCATCAGCGGTCCCGTCGCGGGCGGCACGTTCTTCGCGCGCGTGACGGCGTCGAATGCGTGCGGCACGAGCGGGCCCAGCGGGGAAGTGTTCTTCACGATCGGCGCGCCCGATCCGTTGCCGGCGGCGCCGACGAATCTGGCGTCGAGTCTGAGCGGCAACACGGTGAGTCTGTCGTGGACGGCGCCGGCCGGGGCCGTGGCGGGCTACGTGCTGGAGGCCGGCACCGGTGCGGGCCTCGCCAATCTCGGCACGCTGCGCGTCGGCGCCACGCCGTCGCTGGTGGTGCCCGGAGTGCCCGCGGGCACGTATGTGCTGCGCGTGCGCGCGATCACGAGCGCGGGCAGTGGCGCGCCGTCGAGTGACGTCGTCGCCGTGGTGCCGTAGATGTCATCGGTTCGTGTCGGCAGCAGTCGGAGGAGAGCAGTCATGCGTCGAATGTCGTTGCTGAGCGTCGTGCTGGTGGCCCTGCTGACGTGGAGCGGGGCGAAAATGACGGCCGAACCGTCATCCTCGCCGCCGCTCGATTGGCTGTTCGATGGCGGCGTCTGGGCGACCGCTCGCGTGGGCAATACCCTGTTCGTTGGCGGCGCGTTCCAGAACGCCTTTCCCGCGTCTCAGGCCCTGGGCTACTTCTTTGGCCTCTCGGCGAGCACCGGGGCCGTCGCACCTGGCCAGCCGTTCGTAGACGGCGCGGTGAGCGCGATTGAGCCCGATGGCACCGGCGGATTCTTCATTGCGGGCTCGTTCCGAGCCGTCGGCCCGCGGGGCACGGCGCCGAACACGACCGGCCTAGCCCACGTGCGCGCGGACGGCACCCTTGACCCCGCGTTCGCGCCGCCAGCAGGCGTCGGCGGCGGGCTCGTGCGGGTGGGGCCGTCGCTCATCACCGAGGCCAGCTTCGGACGTCAGCTCGTGGCTCTGGACGCCGTCACGGGTGTCCAATTTCCGTGGGTGCCAGTGTTGCCCACGTCATCGCCGATAGCTCCGGCGAGCATCCTCGACTTCGAGGCTGCGGGCGGCGTGTTGTACGTGCTGTCGAGCGACGGCAGTGGGAATCGACAAGTGACCGCCTTCGACGGCGTGTCCGGCGTGCGCCTGTGGGTGTCGCCGGTCATTGGCCGCGCGGGCGGGTTCGACGAGATCACCGGCGAGTTGGTCGTGGTGGGCGCCCGGTTGATCGTGGGCATCCTGCGCCTGTATGCGCTCGACACCGCCACCGGCGCGGTGGATCCGTCGTGGGGCAGCCAAACAGCCGTGGACGCGCCCATCCGGGCGCTCGTGGTGAGCGGCGGCGCTGCCTACCTGTCGGGGAGCTTCACGACGCTCAACGCGCAGGCGCGCACCGGCGCTGCCGCGGTCGACCTCGCCTTAGGCACCGTGCTTCCCTGGCAACCGGCGGTGCCACTCACGCTGTTGGCCGCATCACCCACCGGCACGCTGATCGGGAGCGTGGCAGGAGCGTTTCCGTCCTGGTTGCTGGTCGAAGTGGACGCGTCGGGTGCCCTTACCGGATGGACGCCGACCGTGAGCGTAGGAGTTACGCTGTCGCCCCCCGTCGTTGACTTCTCTCCCAGCGGCACGCTCGTCGTGGGCACCAGCGGGTCGAGTCATGGGGGCCGCGTGGCTCGCCGGGCACTGGCGGCATTCGATCTGGCGACGGGCGCCGTGCTTCCAGATGACATCGCGCTCACGGGTGCGCCGCCGTCGTCGTTCCAGGGGCGCGTGGTGACCAGTCTGGCCGCCCTCGGTCAGACGCTATACGTGGGGGGCCAGTTCCTGGAGGTCAACGGTCATCCTCGACAGGGGGCGGCCGCCATCGACGTGTCGACGACCACGGTGCTGCCGTGGTCGTTGCCGCCGCACCTGAGCCAGACCGGCGGCGCGATCGGCACGCCGGTGCTCGCGCGTGGTGACTGGACGTATGTGGACGAGCAGAATCTCGTCTCGGGCTCGGATGTCAACCTCAAGTCCATCCGCCGCTATCATCGCCTCACCGGAGTGAAGGACGCCGCCTGGGCGCCGCCGCCCTTCTTCGACTTCATCGAGGCCGGTGGCCAGCTGGTGGCGTCGCGGCAGGTGGACCGAATCCAGAACCTCGGCACCGCCATGGGCGACGTTGATGAGACGACCGGCCAGCTCCGCGAATGGTTCCGCACGCTCGACGTGCCATTCGGCGCGCGGCTGGCGGTGAGCGGTGACACGGTGTATCTCGCGGGCGCCGGTCCAGACCGCACGCTGCCCACGACACAGCCCGAGAATTCGGATTTCGTGATCGGGGTCGACCGCCGCACCGGGGTCAGGGTTGGGCCGAACCTCAGGGGCAATATCGGCGGACTTGCCGTGGCCGACGGACGGCTCATTGCCTTTGGCGGCGCCCGCATCATTCTGAACGGCGTCGAGCGCGTGGGCCTGGCAGAGATTGCTCGCCCGGGAACGTTCACCGCCTGGGACCCGCGTGTGCCGCTCTTTGGACCCCGGTTCGTCAACGGCAACTATTTGACCTTCAGATCGGGTATCCAAGGCGTGCTCGTGGCCGGTGACTACCTTGTTGCGCGCGGCAACGCCATCCTCGACTTCTCGCCCTATCGCGTCACGGCCTACCCGCTGTCGGGGTCGAGCGTGCCGTCGAATCTGCGTTCGCAAACGTCGGGCCCCAACACCGTCTTCACATGGGATGGCATGGCGACGCCGCCGGCGGGCGGCTACGTGATCGAAGGCGGCTTTGCGGCCGGACAGATAGCCGGTGCACTTGCCGTGGGGACAGCCACGAATGTGGTCCTTCCGATGCCAGCGGGCCCGGTGTTCATCCGCGTGCGTCCGCAGGGCGGCACCGAGGTGTCGAACGAGATCGCGGCGGGCTGCTTCGCGCCGCCGCTGCCGCCCACAGCGCTCACGACGTCGCTGACCGGCACGAACCTGTCGCTCGCCTGGACGTCGCCCGCGGGGGCGGTGACGGCGTACTCGTTCTCCGCGGGCACGAGCGCCGGCTCGAGCAATGCGGCCACCGTGACACTGCCGGGCACGCAGACATCGATCGGCGGGTCGGTGCCCGGCGGCACGTTCTTCGCGCGCGTCACAGCCACGAACGCCTGCGGCACGAGCGGGCCGAGCGGGGAAGTGTTCTTCACGATCGGCGCGCCGGATCCGCTGCCGGCGGCGCCGACAAATCTCGCGTCGAGTCTGAGTGGTAACTCGGTGAGTCTGTCGTGGACGGCGCCGGCCGGGGCCGTGACGGGCTACGTGCTGGAGGCCGGCACCGGTGCGGGCCTCGCGAACCTGGGTACGCTGCGTCTGGGCGCCACGCCGTCGTTGGTGGTACCCGGCGTGCCCGCGGGCTCGTATGTGCTGCGGGTACGTGCGATTACGAGCGCGGGCAGTGGCGCGGCGTCGACGGATGTCGTGGTCGTGGTGCCGTAGCAATCGTGAGGAAGACATCGATGACCAGGATCACCTCCGTGCGGCCCAGGTCGACCCGGTGGCTGCGCGCCGCCATGGCAGTCGCGACATTGTTGGCACTCGTGCTCTGTGGCGCTGGCCTCGGCGCGGCCCCGTCGGCCACACCACGCCTCGACTGGGTGTTCGATGGCCCAGTGCGAGCCACCGCGCGCATCGGCAACACTCTGTATGTCGGTGGCAACTTCACGAGGGTGATGCCGTCGTCGGGCGCGCTGGGCAGCCTCTTTGCCTTGTCACCCACCAGTGGCGCTGTGGTGCCCACCAACTTTCAGGCACTCGACTTCGTCCCTAGCGCGGTCGAGCCGGACGGCGCGGGGGGATACTTCCTTGCGGGCTTCGGCAACTTCGGCACCACCGGCGCCATCGTCCACACGCGCGCCGATGGCTCGCTGGATCCGGCGTTTCAGCCACCCCCAGGCAGCCTGTCCAGCCGGATGCTGCGCGTAGGCTCCACGCTCTTCGTGGGCGGGTTCGGGCCGGTCAACGGCGTGGCGCGCGCCATCGTGGCCCTCGATACATCCACGGGCGCGCTGCTGCCGTTCGCGCCAATGCTGCCGGCCGGCGCCGTCGCCGTGTGGAGCCTGGCCGCCGACGGAAATCGCCTGTTCCTGCTTACTGTTTCTGCCTACGGACTGGGCGGACAACTGCGCTACGTTACCGCCGTGGACGTGGCCAGTGGTGCGCCATTGTGGCAATCCGACGTCACCGGTGCGCCAGTGGAAAGCGGCTCGGGCGCGTTGCGCATGGTGGGCGGTCGGCTCATTGCCGGCATCGGCCGTCTCTACTCACTCGATCCGGCAACCGGCGTCGTCGATCCCGCGTGGGCCGCCGGACAGGTGCCCGCCGCCTCGATCCTCACCATCGCGTCGTCGGCCCAGACCATCTACGTCGGTGGCACCTTCAGTACCTTCCACGGGCAGCCGCGGGCCCGCCTGGCCGCGGTGGACGCCGCAACCGGCGCGCTGCTGCCGTGGAGCCCCCAAGCATCCGGGTATGTCCAGGCGATGGCGGTGTCGCCGACCGGCACGGTGTTCGTCGGCGCCAGCAGCACCAGCAGCGGCAGCGTTACGATCAACGGCCTCGTTCGCGGGGTGTTCGAGATCGATGCCACCGGCGCCGTCACGCCGTTCACCCCGCAAGCGCCGATCGAGACTGCCGAGCTGCTGCATTTCACCCCGGCCGGCTCGCTTTTGGTCGGCGCATCGGGGGTCTACCTCGGTAGGACGTCACGCGCGAGCCTGGCCGCGTTCGACCTCACGTCGGGCGCGCTGCTGCCGGAGGCGCCCACGCTGGGCGGCCCGTTTCCCTTCATCGACGAGCTCGCGTCAGCCGGCCAGACGCTCTATCTGCGGGGCAGGTTCGACACGCTGAATGGGCAGACACGGGCGGGTGTCGGCGCTGTGGATGTGTCCAGCGGCACCGTCTTGCCGTGGCCGGCTCCGGGACTCTCGGTGTACTCGTTCGGGCCGATCGAGGGCACGTCCATGTATGCCACGGTCTCCACATCCCCGAGCAACGCGCTTCTGCGGAGGCTGCACACGGTCACCGGCGCGATCGACCCCTCATGGACGCCCACACTCGGCGGACAGGTGTTTGCCGACCGCGGCGAACTGCTGTTCATCACCGGACTGCTGTCGCCCACGGGGGTGGGGAGTGTAGGCTCGCGCGTTGGCGTGCTCGACAGGGTGACCGGACAATTTCGCGAATGGCTCCGAACGCAACCGGGCCTCTTCATCACGCGTCTGATTCCGGACGGCGGCACGGTGTATGTGCTGGGCGGCGATCCGAACAACATCTATCACCCGCTCGATGTCGGGCGAACCCTCTACGCGATCGACCGCGCCACCGGCGTGCCGGTGTGGCGCCCGCCGCTCGCGGGCCGCATCAACGGCGCCGCGGTCGTTGACGGCCGCGTCATCGTGGGTGGCCGCAACCTCGCGGTGGGCGGCGTCGCGCGCTACGGCTCTGCGGAGACGACGCGCACCGGTCAGCTCACCGGATGGAGCGCGGGATTTGCGCCCTATGGGCCCGACCAGCCACTTGGCCCACCGGGGGGCGTCGACGCGGTGACCGTGCACGGCGATGTCCTCGCGATCACTGGTTCGGTCGCCCCAAACCGCAGCCGCGTGGCGGTGTTCGACCTGTTGGGCTCGGCTGCGCCGTCGGGCCTGCGCTCGCGCGCCGCGGCCGGCGTCGTGGAATTTTCGTGGGACCCGCCGGCGATCGCGCCGGGCGGCGGCTACGTGATCGAAGGCGGCTTCGTGCCGGGCCAGGTGGCAGCGACCATTCCCGTCGGCTCTGGCACGACGTTCACCACGCCCGTGTCGGTAGTCGGGCCAGCGTTCATCCGCGTACGCGGGGCAGGCGGCGCCGAAGTCTCCAATGAGATCGTGGCCGGCTGCGTGGCGCCGCCGCTGCCGCCAACGGCGCTCACCACCACCATCAGCGGCACGACGCTCAGCCTGGCGTGGTCGGCACCGCTCGATGCGGTGACGAGCTACGTCTTCAGCGCCGGCACGGCGAGTGGGCTGAGCGACGCCGCGACCACGACGCTGCCGGCCTCGCTCACGTCGATCGGCGGCACGGTACCCGGTGGCACCTTCTTCGTGCGTGTGCAGGCGGCCAACGCGTGCGGCACGAGCGGACCCAGCGGGGAAGTGTTCTTCACGATCGGCGCGCAGGATCCGTTGCCTGCAGCGCCGACGAACTTGGCGGCGAGCGTGAGCGGGTCCACCGTGTCGCTCACGTGGACGGCGCCGGCCGGACCTGTCACGGGCTATGTGCTCGAAGGTGGCACGGCGTTGGGCCTGGCGAACATCGGCGCGCTGAGGGTGGGCGCGATCACGTCGTTTGCGATTCCCGGCGCCCCGCCCGGCGTGTACGCGGTGCGCGTGCGCGCGATCACCAGCGCGGGCAGCGGTGCGCCGTCGGCGGATGTCTTGGTAGTGGTGCCGTAAAGTCGGGAATCGAGCGGGCCCAAGTGGGGCGCGGTCGAACAAGGAGAAGGCGATGACGTCGAAACGTGTGTGTGCGTTCGTGGCCAGCGCGCTGGCGATCGCCCTGACGATTCCGCTGGCGCCGTTGTTGGCCGACCCGTCACCCACGTCGCAGCTCAACTGGGTGTTCGACGGCGCCGTGCAGTCGGCCGCGCGGCTCGGCGACACGCTCTACGTGGGTGGCACGTTCACGTCGGTCGCGCCTTCAGCAAATGCGCTGGGTTCGCTCTACGCCCTGTCGGAGGCGACAGGCGTTGTGGCCGCGCCGACCTTTCCCGCGTTGAACGGCCAGGTGTCGACGGTCGAACCCGATGGTTCGGGCGGGTACTTCGTGGCCGGCGATTTCACGACGGTTGGCACGACCCCGCAGCGCTACCTCGCGCATGTACTCAGCGGTGGCAGCCACGACACCACGTTTGCGCCTGTGCTCGACGGCCCGGTCGGCTCAATCGCGAGAATCGGCGCCACGCTGTACGTGGCTGGAAGCTTCACCATGGTCGGTGGCGTGTCGGCGAACCATGTGGGCGCGGTCGCCACGACCACCGGCGCGCGCGTTGCGTGGCTGCCCGCGGTGCCGTCGACCTTGCAGGAAGCCCGGATTACGTCCGGCGGTGATCGGCTGGTCGTGACCGGCGCCGATGTTCAACCCACGATGCGATCGGCCGTCGCCGGTGCCTACGACGCCGTCAGCGGCGCGGAGCTGTGGCGACAGGTCCTGGCGAGTGGCACGACGCCTTTCCGCGCGGGACCCGTCGTGCGTGCGGGCACGCGCGTGATCGTCGCGCACAATCCGGGCTTTCCAGTTGGTGGCGGCCTCGCGAACCTGTCGCTCGCCACGGGCGCAATCGACGCGTCCTGGAATCCGCAGGTGACGCCAGCGTCTATGGCGTTGTCGGGCAACACCCTGTACCTCGGCGGATTCTTCCAGACCGTCGCGGGCCAGACACGCCAGGGACTCGCGGCGATCGACGTGACCACTGCGGCACTCCTTCCCTGGAATCCTGGCCCGGTTGCGCCAATCGTCGCCATGGCCGCATCCAGTTCCGGGGCCGTCTACGTGACGGGACTCTTTGGCTCGATTGGTGGTCAACCGCGACACAACCTGGCGCAGATCGACGCCGCCGGCGCCGTGACGCCGTGGGTTGCCGACGCCCGTCCTGCCACCGTCAGGCTCATCGCAGAGGGCGTGGGAGGCACCGTGCTGATTTCGAGTGCGCTGACGGCGTCGGGCGGTGTGGCCCGAGCCGGTCTTGCGGCCTTCGATCTCACCACGGGGGCATTGCTGCCCTGGGCTCCGCCGGCAAACAGCAATGTCCGCTTCGTGGCGGCTGCGGCCGGACGGGTGTACTTCACGCAATCTGCGTTGACGACGGTCGTTGATGCGGTCACTGGCGTCAGCATCGCGTCCCTCGCAGACACGACGCCATTCTTCGCCGACGACACGCAGATCTACTGGGCCAAGGGACCAGAGTTCGTGGGGCCGTTTACGGTGGAGCGGGCCGCGCTGGCCACGGGAGCAGTGGACCCGTCATGGCGGCCCGGTATCTTCGTGCCCCTGGACGTGGCGTCGGATGCCACGACGCTCTACTTCGCGGGCCTCGGGATTGCCGCGGTGGACAAGGTCACGGGCAAGGTGCGCTGGCAGAATCCCACGGCGAACGTCCGTCTTCTGACGATGAGCGGCGACACGCTTTATACCGATGGCGGTCTCTTTGCCATGGCGACCTTCGATGCGCGCACCGGCGCGCCGATGGCGTCACAGCCTTTCGCCGGTGGCATCAGCGCGATGACCGTGGCGGACGGCCGCCTCGTGGTCAACGGCGGCCCACCGGGGACGGTGTCGACACCGCAGCGCCCGCGCGCGCTGACGCTCGACGGACAGCTCACAGCGTGGGACTCCGGCGTTGAACGCGCGCTGATCGGCGGGACGCGTGACACCTTCCTCGTCACCGGCAACTTGCTCGTGGCCGGTGGCATCTTCGGCAGACGCCCCCCGCCGGCGCTGCAGGGGCTCGCCGTGTTCCCATTGACTGGCGCGACAGCCCCGTCGAACTTGCGCGCGCGTCCGAAAGGCGCAGCCACCGAGTTCACCTGGGACGGGCCGGCCGCGGCGCCGGTGGGCTACGTACTCGAAGCGGGACTGGCGCCCGGGCAGACGGTGGGCACGCTCCCGCTTGGCAACGCGACGTCGTTCAGCGTCGTCGTGCCGCCGGGGACCTTCTTTGTGCGCGTACGCACGACTGGCGCAGTGAGCGGCACGGAAGAGGTGACCAACGAAGTGCTCGTGCGTGGCGGCTGCACGGCCGCGCCACCGCCGCCACGTGGGCTGGTCGCGTCGGTGACCGGCACGTCGCTCTCGCTGACATGGACCGCGCCGGACGCACTCGTGTCGAGCTATACCCTTGGAGCCGGCTCGTCGGCTGGCCTGAGCAATCTCGGCACGCTGCGGCTGGCGGGCGGCCAGACGGCGATCGCGGGTGCGGTGCCGCCGGGCAGCTATTTCGTGCGGCTGGCCGCGTCGAACGCCTGCGGCACGAGCGGGCCCTCGGGCGAAGTGTCGTTCACCATTGGCGCAACGGACGTGCTTCCCGCCGCCCCGGTGAACCTCGCAGCGACGGCAAACGGCGGCAGGGTCACCGTGTCATGGGCGGCGCCGGCCGGCGTCGTGACTGGCTACGTGCTCGAGGCGGGCAGCGACCTGGGGCTGGCAGATCTCGGCACCGCCTCGCTCGGGCCGGCGACCTCGCTCGTCGTGCCGTCGGTACCGCCGGGGCTCTACCTGGTCCGCGTGCGCGCGGTGAATGCGGCCGGCAGCAGCGCGCCGTCCGGGGATGTCGTGGTGGTGGTACCGTGACGCATCGGGAACCCACCGTGATCGTGCGAGGTGATCGTGTGACGCGACATCGCTCCTGGACGAACGCCTGCCTGGCCATCGCGCTGGCACTCGGCACGGGCGGAGTGACCTTCGCCGACCCCGCGCCGGTATCGCAACTCAACTGGATCTTCGACGGCGTCGTGCAAGCGGCCGCGCGCCTCGGTAACACCCTCTATGTGGGTGGCACGTTCAGCGCCGTGGCGCCGTCGGCCAATGTGCTGCCGCCGCTCTACGCGCTGTCGGAGACCACCGGCGCTGTGGCTGCGCCGACGTTTGGCGTCGTCGATGGCGGCGTCTCCGCAGTTGAAGCCGACGGTGCTGGAGGCTACTACCTGGGTGGCAGCTTCGTGCTCACGGCGGGCGGACCGCGCATCTACCTGGCGCGCGTCATGGCCGACGGGAGTGTCGATGCGACGTTCGCTCCGGTGCTCGACGGGTC
>JANMDX010000414.1:0-18117 GCA_031376505.1 Acidobacteriota bacterium | reverse complement strand
TGTCGCTCGGCGGCGCGCTGCTGTTGCTGCGATTGACGGGCGCCGACCTCAATGTCTCCTCGGCGATGGGCCTCATCCTGCTCGTCGGGCTGGTCGTGAAGAACGGCATCATGCTGCTCGACCTGTCGGAGTCGCTGCACGCCGCCGGCGAGTCGTTCGATGCGGCCATCGTGCGCGCGGGCCGGATTCGCTTGCGGCCGATTCTCATGACCACGCTGTGCACGCTCTTCGGCCTGTTGCCGCTCGCGCTCGGACTCGGCCCCGGAGCCGATCTGCAGAAGCCCCTGGCCCTGGCCGTCATCGGCGGACTCGCGCTCTCCACCCCCGTCACGCTGCTCGCGGTGCCGGGCCTGTACGCCGCATTCACCAGGCGGTCACGGCCGGCGGCGCCAGTGTCGTAGCTCAACGTCAACCCGGATCTCCGAAAGCAGGCTCCGATGCGTCGATTCTCAGTTGTGTTCGCACTCGTCGCCACTGCGTCACTGGTCGGTCATGCCGCGACGCCGTACACGCTGATCAAGGAGATCCCGATCGGGGGCGACGGCGGCTGGGACTACATCACCGTCGATTCCGCCGCCCATCGCCTCTACGTGTCGCACGCCACGAAGGTCGTGGTCGTAGACATCGATGCCGGGACGATCGTGGGCGAGATTCCCGACACGGCCGGCGTGCACGGCTTCGCCGTGGCGCCCGATCTGGGACGCGGCTTCTCGAGCAACGGGCGGGCGAACACCTCGACGATCGTCGACCTCAACACGCTGAAGGTGCTCGGCAGCGTGGCCACGGGCGGCAACCCTGACGCGATCTACTACGAGCCGTCGCGGAAAGAGGTCTACACGATGAACGGCAGCGGCAAGTCGGCCACCGTGTTCGAGGGCGCCACCGGCACCGTCGTGGCCACGATACCTTTGGGCGGAAAGCCCGAGGCCGTGGTGCAGGACATGGCCGCCAAGCGGCTGTACGTCAACCTTGAAGACACCGGCGCCATTGGCGTCATCGACATCACGACGCACGCGCTTGTGGCCACCTGGGCGCTCACCGGATGCGAGGAACCCACGGGCCTCGGTTTCGACCCCAAGAGCCACCGGCTATTCAGCGCCTGTGCCAACCAGACCATGGTCGTCACCGACAGCACCAACGGCAAGGCAGTGACGTCCATTCCCATCGGCAACGGCGCCGACGGCGGCGCGTTCGACCCCGTCACCGGCCTGGCGTTTGCGTCAAATGGCGCGGATGGCACGGTGACAATCGCGCATCTCGACACCCCGAACACGCTGACCGTGGTGCAGACGCTGACGACCCTGGTGTCGGGCCGCACGATGATCCTGGATCCTGTTTCGCACCATATCTTCGTGCCAGCGGCGATGACGACGCCGAACCCGTCTGGCAAGGGTCGGGCCGTGCCGGTCGCAGGCACGTTCAAGGTACTGATGTTCGGCATGCAGTAGCATCGGGCGTCTGGCACGACACGAACTGATCCTGGAGACTGGCATGTCGACGTCCAACCTGTTTCGCGCGGCCTGGGTGATCGTGGCGATGCTGACTGCGGGCGCGGCTGCCGGTCACGCTGGGGGCGCGGGCCCGCAGGCGCCCGCGCAGCCGGCCGTATCGTCTTCCGTCACCGCCACCGTCCCCGGCTACGTGGGCTCGGCCTCGTGCAAGACGTGTCACGCCGAGGTCTACACCCGCTGGGCGAAGACGCGGATGGCCAACGTGGTGCGCGACCCGCGTGAGCATCCCGACGCGATCATCCCGGACCTGTCGGTCGCGAACCCGCTCGTCACGTTCAGCCAGAACGACATCGCGCTCGTCTACGGCAGTAAATGGAAGCAGCGCTACTTCACGAAGGTTGGCGACGACTACTTCCCCTTCCCCGCGCAGTGGGACGTGACCAACAAGGTGTGGCGGCCGTACGTGGCGCAGCCCAACACCGAATGGTGGCTGCCCCACTACTCGCCCGACACCATCAAGCGTCCCACGGGGCCGCTCTGCGACGGCTGTCACTCGGTGAACTACGACATCCAGAAGAAGACCTTCCAGGAGTGGAACGTGGGCTGCGAGAAGTGCCACGGTCCGGGTGCCGAGCACGTGCGGCTGAAGACCCGCGCGTCGATCGTGAATCCCGCGCGGCTCGACACGGTGAAGGCCGTGGACGTCTGCGTCCAGTGCCACTCGCAAGGCAAGCCGCTCACCAACCCGATGGCCGGCGCGTACTTCGACTGGCCGGTGGGCTTCCACGCGGGCCGCGACCTGAAGGACTACTGGGAGCTCGAGGAGCACACACTCGGCGACACGACGTTCACCCACTTTGGCGACGGCACGTCGCACAAGAACCGGATGCAGGGGAACGACTACGTGCAGAGCCGCATGTACCTGCGCGGCGTCACGTGCGCGAGCTGCCACGACACGCACGGCACGGTCAATAGCGCCGACCTGCGAAAGCCGGCACAGCAGATGTGTCTGACCTGCCACGGACCGAAGTCGCCGAACGGCCCGCACGAGGCGACACTGGAGGCGCATACGCACCACGCGGCCGGCAGTACCGGCAGCGAGTGCATCGGCTGCCACATGCCGAAGACGTCGGTCACCATCGCCAACGTGAACGTGCGCAGCCACACCTTCAAGTTCGTCACGCCGTCTGCGACCGACCAGTTCAAGGTGCCAAATCCGTGCCTGGACTGCCACAAGGAGAAGGACACCAAGTGGGCGCGCGAGGCGATGCGCGGATGGGGCCTGTCGCCCTGGCGCGTGCAGTAGCTGAAGTTCGGTGGCTCAGCGGTGCGGAGTGTGGCTGAACTGCCACACTGTGGTAGATCCGCCTCAGGTGTGAGAGCCACACTGAGCCCCGCGGGGACGGCCGGCGCCGCGCCGACCCGCTGTTCTTGGAGCACTTCGTGGCAAGTCCGCGAGCCTCGTCTGGCTCCGGCATTGCATGACCGGCTCGCACCTGCTGTTCACCAAGGAGAAGGAGCGAATGACGATGCATCGGTATCTTCTGCTGAGGCCCAGAAACGCGTCGCACCTTGCCGCCGTGCTCACGGCGCTCCTCACGGTCTCCAAGCCCCTAGCGGCGCAGGACCGGCTGTTCATTCCGGACACCTATGACTCTGACGGCGTCGAAGTCGGAGCAGTGGGCCGATTCGGCGAGGTGCTCGGTCCAACCGGCCGACTCGCGCGACCACTCGTTGGCGGCGGGCGCTTCGCCGTGGTAGTCCGTGGGTTCGACACTACGGTCTACGACCTCCGCACGGGTCAGTCCCGAGCGCTTCCTACTGGGGCGACCGCCGCGGCGTTTGACCCGGCTCGGCCACGCGTGTTTGTCGTGACCCACAGCTTCGGCCAGGTGGCACGAGACACGATCGGAGCGTTTGATGTCGTCACGGGCGTCACCACGCCGATCGTTGACCTGCCCTCGTGTCCGAGTGCCTTTGGTCCTCCCCTTCAGCCGAACGTGACCTACGCGGCCGGCACCGAGTGGCTGTTTGTCGAGCGATGTGCCGCGGCCCCGGCGACGTCGAGTGACGTCCTCGTGTTCGACCTGACGACGTCGCCCGCTGCGCTGAGGAGCACCCTGTCAGGGAGCCTGCCGAGCGGCGCCGAAGTACTGCCGTCGCCGGATGGCACCCGCCTCTTTGTCGGATCGGGTGGTCTTTTCGTGAGCAACGGCCTCGTTGTCGCCTATGACACGGCGTCTGGCGCAATCGTCTCGTCGGCGGCGGCGCCTCCGGGAACGGGACAGCTCACGATGACCTGGGACGATGCGCGCCAGTGGCTGTTCATCAGCACGAGTTCGTCGGCGAGCTTCAACGAAAGCGTGTCGGCGTGGACCCAGGACCTCGCACCGCTCGGCGCCGCAGCGTTCCCCAACATGGGTTCCTGTGGGGTGCGCCTGCAGACCAGCCCGCATACCGGTCGAATCTACGTCGCGACGGGCGGATCGAACTACTACGGCGCGCCACGCGTGGGACTGATCGCCTTCGGTGGGCAGCCGCTGGCTCTGCAGGGGACCGCGTCTCTGAACGCGTCAGTGTCAGTCTCGAACACCTGTGCGGCGGCCGTCGTGCGCACGGCGCCTGGAGCCCCGCGCAACCTCCGGTCCTCGGTGACCGGACGCGCCGTGTCGGTCGGATGGGAGAACGTGGGCGGGGCATCGCGATTCGTGCTCGAGGCCGGTCTTGGGACGGGCCGTACGGATGTCTCGGTGTTCCTTGGCCCAGACCCACGGGTGTCGTTTGCGGACGTGCCACCGGGCACGTACTACCTGCGGCTGCGCGGGGCGAATGAGTTCGGCAGCAGCCACCCCTCGGCGGAACTGCGGCTGGTCGTTCCGTAGCGGCGTTTCGCCGCTACGATCGGCAGTTCGACATTCGTCCGGGCAGTCTGCGCCGCCACCACCCACGGGAACGCACTACGGAACGACCAGCTGAATCTCGTTCGAGGCGTGGCCTCCGCCGAACTCGTTCCCGCCGCGGAGACGCAGGTAGTAGATACCGGGCGGCACGTTCGCAAACGACACGTGCGAATCGGGCCCCAGATAGATCTGCGCGTCGGTACGGGCGGGACCGAAGCCCACGTCGAGCACGAACTGGGATGCCGCCCCGATGTTCTCCCACCTCAGCGACACATCACGACCGGCTATTGAGCCCACGAGGTGGCGCGGTGGCCCTGGCGCGGTCAGCAGCCCGAAAGGACCGCACTCCAAGCCCAGTCCGAGGGTGGTAGTTTCGTCTACGTCGCCGACCAACCGGGGTCCCGACAGGTCGATCACGCGCAGCCGCTTCTCGAGGTTGTAGAACGAGTTCGGACCGCCGCTGAGCACGTAGGCGCGCGCGGTGTGCGCGCTGATGCGGACCCGCGGCGCACAGTTCGTGTCGTAGCCGCCGTCGCTGACCACGAGCGCGGCCAGTTGGCGCACATCGCGGTCGAACACGAACACGTCGCGCGTCACGATCACCAGCGCGTCGATCGCCGGCTCCCAGTGGGCACTGCTGATACCGGTCGCCCTCTGCTCCCCAAAGACGAGGCTGGTGGGCCTGAGCCCACGCGCGACTGCCTGCCCCGATCGCGTGTCGTAGGCCACCAGTTCCATGCCGACGTCCGGATCGACGAACAGCCGCGTGCCGTCTGGCGTGACTTCCAGAAGCCTGCCATCGACATTGAATGGACCGTGAACGACTGCGCCAGTTGCGGGATTGACGGCCACGATCGGCGTAGGAGGGCCGGGCGGGAAGTCTGTCCTCGCCGAGGTCACGAACAGTTCATCGGCATCGACGGCATAACGAGCGACGAAACCAGGCCCACCCGACGGGGCCTGCACCAGCACGGTGATGGCGCCCGTCACGAGGTCGAATGTGGCCACCGTGTAGCGGCGCGCGGGTTCGTCGGTGGCCAGCTGCAGGAACAGGCGCGGCCGGACCGGATCGGTTGCGAGCACGATGGCATTTGGAGGTAGTAGCCTCGTGGCGGCGGTGCGGAGATCTACCGCGGTATGGCAAAAAAAGAAATACTCCGGGGCGTGGCAACGAAGGCCGACGCGGCCTCCGGCCGCGATACCGATCTCGGGCGCGGGGCCGAGCCTCTGCCCGAGTCGGCCGATCGCGCCCACCTCGTGGGCATGCACGACGAGGCGATCCTGCGCTCCTGCTGGAGAGACCCCCAGGAATAGCGCGCACGTGAGCGCGAGCGAAGTCCGTCGATTCACGATGCCCTCCGCAGATACGGCTCTTCCGACGACCTAAACCGCGTTCGACGCGCGTCCCCTGCCGTTGCCGCCGCGGAGACGCAAGCAGTAGGCGTCCGGCGGCACGTCGCGAACGACACGTGCGAAGATACAAGAAAATAATAGCAGGGTCTGCGTGAGGCGATGCGCGGCTGGGGCCTATCGCCCTGGCGCGTGCCGTAGGCGGGATGGCCGCCTCGAAGCGTGGCTACACTCTCCCTTCGTGGGCCTGCTCAGACCGAGGGCGCTATGCAGTGAACGCCGCTCAGAGATCGCGCCATCCGGTGCGTATCCCGCCCAAGATCGCGGGGTAGACCACCCAACGTCGAAACGGCTCGATGGCGGCCATGTAGACCGGCGTAAACCGCGACACGTTTCGAACATACACCGCCCAGTACAGCCGGTAGCCGGCAGCGCCGCGGCTGAGCGCCATACATGCGAAGGCATGCACAGTGGCGTTGTGGACCTCACCAACCATCTCTAGCGGGAATTCGTAGAGCACCCTCAGTGGCCCAGACGCGGTGCCAACCGGCGTCAGCGACCGCTGCCGCTGGTCGGCGCTCAATCGGTGCGCATACGAGGGCTCAGGCTTCTCGCCGTCCCACTGAAACACGTTGCCGATGAAACGCCGCACTCCGACCAACACGTGCACCGCGGTCGAGGGGCGCTGACGCGACATCTCCATGAGCCTCAAGACGTCGGCAATCGTCCGGCCATCGCCGCCGCCGGCCAGGTCAACCGCCGAGACATCGCGCAGCGGCACATCCTCGAGCAGCGCGTGCGCTTCAAGATGCAGCGCGAGATATTCGTCGTGGGACACGCGCATGGCCACCGTAGACGATAGCCGACATTGGCAACGCCGATGGGACTTCCGTGCGCCTGGGCCGCGACCAAACACCGTATCGTCGACGAGTAGCACAGCGGCCGCGACATCGCGGACGTGCGTCGTGTTGTGCCAGTCGAACACGCCGCGCGAACGCGAGGCCCAGGGTCAGGTACTAGAAAGTCACGCGGGCGCCCAACTGCAGCTGGCGCGGGCCACCGAAGCGGGCCGTCGACGGCGCGAAGAGCGCCTGACCTGCCGTGGCCACCGGGGACGCCGCTGTGCCGAACGCGCTGATGCTGTCGTTGCCGAAGTTCTTGTTGCTGGCGCGGGTGGCATTCAGCAGATCGGCCATTACATGGATCTCGCGGCCGCCGCCGATGCGAACAACCTTCATGAACCGCAGGTCGAGGTTGAAGAACTTCGGCTGGCGGAACGTGTTCCGGCCAGCGATGCGGCCGTTGATGATGGCCTGGTCGTTGTCGTCGTTGAGGTCGCGCTGCTGGTCGGCGCCGATGACGGCGGTGTAGGGAAAGCCCGACCGCGCAATCAGAATGGACGAGAACGTGACGCCGCCGGGCAGGCTGGCGATCGCACTCGCGTTGACGTTGTGACGCACGTCCTGCTTCGAGGGCGCCCACTCCGCGGCCAGGTTGAACGGGTTCAGCGTGGTCTGCCGGCTGAAGTTGCGCTCGTTCGAGTCGTCGTCCCAGTTCTTCGCGAAGGTGTAAGTCACCTGCCACTGCACGAGGCCCTGGCGGCCGTCGGTCGTCAGCGCCAGCGCGTCGTACTGCGATTTCGCGGTGGATTCGTTGACGTCGAGCTGGGCGATCGTGGGGTTGGGGCGCGTGGTTGGAAAGATGGGCGTGCCTGTGGCGTCGATGGTCGGGGCGAACAGGTTCTTGTCGAGCCGGCGCTGCAGGTGCGTCGTGCGGTTATGGATGTAGCCGATCGACACCTTCATGGCGTCGTTCACCCGGTGCTCGACCGTGGCCGAGACGGCCGTGGTGTCGGGATTCTGGAAGTCGTCGGCGAAGCCGAAGATTCGCTGCAGTGGCACGCGCAGGCCGGCCGGCAGGGTCGTGAGGCCGTTCGGGAACGTGAGCAGCGGGAGCAGCGCGGGGTCGGCGCGCGTGTCGACGGCGACCGTCGTGAGGCCGTTGTCGGTGAAGACGCGCTGGAAGAGGTTGGCCGGCGTACGAGCGTTGTAGATGCCGCCGTTCAGGCGCAGGATGGTGCGGCCGCTGCCCGTCGTGTCCCACGACAGGCCAAGCCGCGGCTGCCACATCGCCAGGTCGCTCGGGATGCGCGAGGTCTCGATGAACGCCGGGTTCGGTCGCGGCGGCTGCGGGTTCCACTGCCCTTCCCAGCGCACACCGGCGTTCACGGTAAGGCGGCGGCCGACGGCGATCTTGTCCTGCACGAAGAACGCCAGTTCCTTCTGGCTGGCGTCGTAGAACAGGTCGTCCGGGTTGAAGCCCGGCAGCGTCTGCCGGTAGCGCGAGATCACCCGGGCGTTGTAATTTGCCAACGACGTGAAGTCGTAGCGGCCGATGATGTTGCTCTCGCGCTGCTGGCGTGAGGGCGTAAGGTTGGCGTCGACGCCGGCGCGCACCTCGTGGCGTCCGGTCACCGCCGTGAGCGTGTTGGCCAACTGCAGCCTTCTCGCCTCGAAGAAACGCGGGCGGCCCGAGTCGCCGCCGATCGTGCCAACGCCGACGATGACGATCTGCGACAGCGTCGAGTTGGGATTCTCAGTGCGGTCGTCGGTGGCAAACTGCACCCGGGCCTCGTTGACCACCGCCTGCGACAGCACCGACTGCAGGCCAGCCTTCACCGCGTGACTCTTGGTACGCCGCGTGAAATTTGCCGTGGTCGCAACGTCTACCTGTGGCGAGTCGAAGTTGAAGTTCTTTCCGGTCAGCCGGCTGTAGGTGTACTGCAGATCGACATGATTACGATCCGATAGCCGGAGATCTGACCGGGTGAACATCGACGTCGGGTTGTTGGTGCCAGACTGCTCTCCTTCGAGCGCCGTCAGCTCAGCCGGCACAACCACGCCAGCGGCTTGGTTCTGGAACTTCACCACGAAGGGGACGCGGAGGAAGTTCTGCTCGAAGGAGGCGAAGTAGAAGGCCTTGTCTTTGGCAAGCGGTCCGCCCGCGGCACCGCCGAACTGATTCTGCTGGTTGTTGAGCTTCCGGTCGAACGCGTTCGGCGAGGTGAGCTGTTTGTTCCGGTTGAAGTAGAGCGCCTCGCCGTGGACGGTGTTGGTGCCGGACCTGGTCACGACGTTGACGAACCCGGCGCTCGTGCGGCCGGTCTCGGCAGTGGCGCCGCTGCGCACCACCTGAAACTCGCGCACCGCCGACTGCGGAAAGAAGAATGCCGACTCGTTGCCGCCGCGCTGATTGCCCTGGAGGGGATCGTTGAAGTCGGCGCCGTCGATGGCGATGTTCGAGTTGATCGACCGCTGTCCGCCGATCACGAGCCCGAAGCGATCGGATTCCTGCACGACGGCCGGAGTGAGCTGCACGAACTCGGTGAAGTTGCGTCCCCGAACCGGCAATCCGGCGATGGCTCGAAGGTCGATGCGCGAGGCGGTGGCCGTGCCCGTCGTATCGACCGACGCCTGCGCTTGCACGGTGACGGCTTCGCTCACGCCGGCCACCGAGAGTCGCAGCGGCACTGTCTCGGTATGGCCCACCGACACGACCACACCGGTGCGTCGCGCCGGCGAGAAGCCAGGCAGCGTCGCCTCGAGCGCGTAGCTGCCCACCGGCATGGCCGGTGCAGAGAACCGGCCGCGCTCATCGGTGACAGCGGTGCGCATGTAGCCGGTGTCGGCGTCTCGAAGTTCGACGGTGACGCCCGGGACGGTCTTGGCGTCGGCGTCGGTGACGACGCCTTCCACCGCGCCGGTGCCGGCGCCCGACTGGGCGGCGGCGGCAAAGGGCAGCGCCAGGCACAGTGCCCAGGCGCACAACGTTCGTTGTCTCAAAGTCATGGGCAACGGTGACGCTCTGGTGTAACGGCGGCGCGTCGAACAGGTCTCGAAGCCGAAACGTACCGGTAAACACTGGATGTCATCGGACACGTGAGGTGGGTAGCCGACGGCGCCGGCGCAGTGTCGGCGCGCGGTGCTCCTCGACTTCCTCTATGCTGCTGGTGTACCGCTTTCTTGACTGGAGGTCGCGATGCTGGCAGCGTCTTGGTTCCTGGCCATCCAGATGGTCGTCGGCGCCGATCCGGCCGGGCGCCCACGGGTGACCCCGCAGGAGGTCGACCGTGGACGCGTACTCTTCCAGGCGCAGTGCTCGTACTGTCATGGCGCAGATGGCGCAGGTGGCAGGGGCGCCGTTCTGGCTCGGCCGGTCCTGCGTCGAGCGTCCACCGACGACACGTTGTTCCGCGTGGTCAATCGAGGTATTCCGGGAACGGGCATGCCTGGCAACGCGATGAGCGCGGGTGAGGTCTGGCAGGTGGTGGCCTACGTCCGCAGCCTGGGACGCCTCAGTCGCGAGCCCCTGCCGGGCGATGCGGCGCGTGGCGCGCAGGTCTACCAGACCCAGGGGTGTGCCGCGTGTCATACGGTCGCCGGCAGGGGCGGTCCAACGGGTCCGGACTTGACGGACGTGGGCGCCCGCTCGAGTCCGGCGTTTCTTCGACGCTCGCTCATCGACCCGGCGGCGGACCTTCCCACCGGATTCATGCAGGTGCGTGCCGTCACGCGGACCGGCCAACGTCTCTCGGGCGTGCGCGTGAACGAAGACACGTTCTCCGTCCAGTTCAGGGACGCGACCGGCACGCTGCACTCCTACTTCAAAGACCAGCTGGTGGAGTTCGCGCGAGAGTCCACGGGAACACCGATGCCCAGCTATGGCGAGCGTTTGGAACCCGGCCGGCTCGACGATCTGGTGGCCTACCTCGTGTCGCTGGAGGGCATGCGATGAAACCCACGCTGGTCGTCTCCGTCGCGCTGTTGCTGACCGTGCACCTGTCGGCGCAGCTGAGCTACGACCGTATCCGGCAGGCCAACCGCGAGCCGGGCAGCTGGCTGACCACGCACGGCACTTACGATGCCAAGCGCTTCTCGACGCTCGACGAGATCGATCGGACCAACGTCCAGCAGCTGCGCCCCGTGTGGATGTATCAGGTGCAGGGACGGCATCACTTCGAGACCACGCCCTTGGTCTTTGACGGCGTCATGTACATCACCGATCCGCCAAGCGACGTCGTTGCGCTCGACGTGAAGACGGGACGGCCGATCTGGACCTACCGCCGGACGCTTCCAGACGATGTGCGGGCGTGTTGTGGGCAGGTGAATCGGGGCGTCGCGGCTCTTGGCGACCAGATCTTCATCTCGACCATCGACGCCCACCTGGTCGCGCTCGACATGCGCACGGGCCGCGTCCGGTGGGATATCGAGATCGCCGACTACAAGACCGGTCACTCGATGACCGGTGCGCCCCTGGCGGTGAAAGACAAGATCATCGTGGGCGTCGCGGGCGCCGAGTACGGGGTGCGAGGCTTCCTCGACGCCTACGACGCCAGCACCGGCAAGCGGGCGTGGCGCCTCTGGACTGTGCCGGGACCGGGCGAGCCCGGCCACGAGACCTGGTCGGGCGACAGCTGGAAGTACGGCGGTGCAACCACCTGGGTGACGGGCGCCTACGACCCTGAGACCAATCTCACCTACTGGGGCACCGGCAATCCAGGGCCGGACTTCATCGGCGACGTGCGCAACGGCGACAACCTGTATTCCGATTCGCTGATTGCCGTCGACGTCGACACCGGTGTGCTCAAGTGGCATTTCCAATTCGTTCCGCACGACGTCAACGACATCGACTCCACGGAGATTCCCGTGCTGGTCGACGCCGAGTTCCGCGGCCGTCCGCGCAAGCTCCTGCTCTTTGCGAACCGCAACGGTTTCTATTACGTGTTCGACCGCGTGACCGGCGAGTACCTCCACGCCCAGACGTTCGCCCGCCAGACCTGGGCCAAGGGCCTCGACGCGAAGGGGCGGCCGATTCCCAATCCCGACACCGTGCCCAGCCCCCAAGGCGCGCTGGTCTACCCAGACGATGACGGGTACACAAACTGGTTCAGTCCGTCCTACAGTCCGCAGACCAGGCTGTTCTACCAGAACGTGCGTGAGAAGGGCGGCATCTACTACCGCAACGAGGCGGTGTACCAGCCAGGACGGATGTACCTGGGCGCCAGCAAGCGCGCCGTGCCCGGCGAGGTGCCGTGGGGGGCGCTGCGGGCGCTCGACGCGCTGACCGGCGACGTGAAGTGGGAATTCAAGGTGACGACACCGCCCTGGTGCGGCCTGCTGTCGACGGCCGGCCGACTCGTGTTCTCGGGCACGATGGAAGGGATGTTCTTCGCGCTCGATGCGGAGTCTGGCACGCCGCTGTGGCGATTCCAGACCGGGGGCGAGATCTGGTCGAACCCGATCAGCTACCAGGTCGACGGCCACCAGTACATCGCCATCGCGGCCGGGAACGCGCTCATCGTCTTCGGGCGGGGCGGGGCGTGATCGTTCGCGCTCGCCGGGTCGTGCTCCGAGCAAGCCAACTGCACGACCGCAAGGTGCGGGGCGGCGAAAGACGGGGCCGAGCGTCGTGACGAACCCCTCCTTCGCGCCGGGCTGGCCCGGGATCGCGCCCCGCTGGACCTCGAGTGCCAAGAGCGGTGTGGGCACGGCGACGCGCGCGTCCAGCCGGGTCTGGTTCACGGTGAGCCACGGCATTCTCAACGAGGTCTACTACCCTGGACCCGATCGCGCGTGCCTGCGCGATCTTGGACTGATGATCGCCGACGGGCAGGGCTTTGTCTCGGAAGAGAAGCGCGACGCCGTCAGCCATCTGGAGTGGCTCGCGCCCGGCGTGCCAGGCTACCGGGTCGTGAACACCTGCCGTCAGGGGCGGTACCGCGTGGTGAAGGAGATCATCAGCGATCCCCGGAGCGATGTCGTGCTGCAGCACACGGTATTCGAGCCCCTGGTGGGCCAGCTCGCTGACTACCGCGTCTACGTGCTGCTCGCGCCGCATCTCGAGAATGCAGGGTGGCGGAACACGGCGTGGGTCGACGACTACCGGGGCGTGCGGATGCTCTATGCCCATCGCGGCAGCACGGCACTGGCGTTCGGGTCCACGCCGGACTGGAAGCGAGCGTCCGCGGGCTTTGTCGGCGCCTCGGACGGCTGGCAGGACGTGACGGCGAATCGGGAGATGACGTGGTCGTACGATCGCGCCGAGAACGGCAACGTGTCGCTTATCGGCGAAGTGGATCTGGCGGCGAGTCGTGGCACATTCGTGACGGCGCTGGCGTTTGGGGGCACGGCGTCAGAGGCCGCCCATCGCGCTCACGCCAGTCTTCAAGGCGGCTTCGCCGCGGCGCGTGCGGACTTTGTCGACGGGTGGACCGCGTGGCACGCGCGGCTCAGTTCCTTGGCAACGGGCGCGTCGCCGGCGCTCGCGCGCGTGAGTGCGACGATGCTGCGCTGCCACGAAGACAAGCGCATGCCTGGCGCCATCATCGCGAGCCTGTCGATTCCGTGGGGCGACACCAAGAGCGACGACGACCTCGGCGGCTACCACCTGGTGTGGCCGCGAGACCTCGTAGAAGTGGCCGGCGGTCTGCTGGCCGCGGGCGCCCACAAAGACGCACTCCGCGTGCTCGGCTATCTGCGCGCCACACAGAACGCGGACGGGTCGTGGCCGCAGAACATGTGGGTGGACGGGGAACCGTACTGGCACGGGCTGCAGCTGGACGAAACGGCGTTCCCAGTCCTGCTGGTCGATCTGATTCAACGACACACCGGCGCGGAGCCCGCCGCCATCGCGGCCTACTGGCCCATGGTGCGGCGCGCCGCGGCCTTCCTCGTACGTCACGGTCCGGCCAGTGAGCAAGACCGTTGGGAGGAAGAGGCCGGCCTGTCGCCATTCACAGTGGCTGTAGAAGTGGCGGCGTTGCTCGTGGCGGCCGACTACGCCGACGGCGCGGGCGAGCCGCGTGTAGCCCAGTATCTGCGCGAGACCGCCGACGCATGGAACGAGAGCCTCGAGGCCAGCATCTATGTCACCGATTCGGACCTGGCGCGCCGGATCGGCGTGGACGGGTTCTATATGCGCATCGCGCCGCTCGAGAACGGGTCGGATGAAGGGGAGGCCGTGGTCGTCCTCAACAACCGCCCCTCAACCGAGCCCGCTGTGGCCGCCAGCGAGATCGTGAGCCCCGACGCGCTCGCGCTCGTGCGATTCGGGCTGCGCGCACCCGACGACCCGCGCGTGCGCAACACCGTGGCCGTCATCGATGCGCTGCTGAAGACCGAGTTCCCCGGGGGACCCGTGTGGCGACGCTACAACGGTGATGGCTACGGCGAGCACGATGACGGCGCCGCGTTCGACGGAGTTGGCGTGGGCCGGCCCTGGCCATTGCTCACGGGCGAACGCGCCCACTACGAGGTTGCCGCCGGGCGGCTCGACCAGGCGCGGCTGCTGCTGCACAGCATGGAGGCCTGCGCCAACGACGGGGGCCTCTTCCCAGAGCAGGTGTGGGACGGCGCCGATATCCCCGAACGCGAGTTGCGGCGCGGCGGGCCCACCGGATCGGCGATGCCCTTGGCCTGGGCCCACGCCGAACACCTGAAGCTCGTGCGGTCGCTGCACGATGGCCGCGTCTTCGACATGCCGCCGCAGACCTGGCAGCGATACGTCGTCGATCGGACTACCGCGGCACACGCCTGCTGGCGCTTCAACCACCGCCTGAGGCGTATCGAGCCCGGCCGTACGCTGCGTCTGGAGACGCTGGTGCCGTGCGTGGCGCATTGGAGCGTGGATGGTTGGCTCACAGTGCACGACACGCCGTCCTCCGACCCCGGTCTGGGCGAGCACGTCGTCGACCTCCCGACGGCGGACCTGGCGGCGGGCGCGGCCGTCGACTTCACCTTCTACTGGCCCGAGCCGGGCACCTGGGAGCCCGTGAACTTTCAGGTGCTCGTGGGTCGCGACTCCGCCTAGCGACCGATCGGGTTCACCGTCCCAGGACGTGTTCGTGGTAGGCCACGGTGTCGCATTCGCCACGCCCATGGCCACGCTGGTCACGCCATCGTCACGCCGCTAGTGGCCCGAACGTGCCAACGTCGCGGTGCGCGTAGGATTCTCAACGCGGTCGGACTCACTTCAGCAGAATGTTCTTGTAACCACCGGCAATGAGCGCCGACGTGTCGGCGAGGATGCGCGGCAAGCGCAGGCCCCCGGGATACGCCAGATAGCGGGGCTCCCAGATCGGATCGAACTTGTCCTTGAACGCCCGCAGCCCTTGGAAGCTGTAGACGGCCTCGCCGTGTTCGTAGAGAAACGCGCCCAGCCGGTTCCACAGCGATGCCAGCGGCGACTCTTCGAAACCAGACAGGGGCGCCATACCCAGCGCGAAGCGTTGATAGCCCTGACCCTTGCCCCAGAGTATCAAGTGCACCAGGAGCCCCTCCATCACGCCCTTCGGGGCATCTTCGCAGTAGCGCATCAGGTCGAGCGAGAGCTCGACGCGGTCAGCGCCAAGCCAGACGTTGCTGAATGCCACGATGCGCCCGTGGTGTTCGACGATGGCCACTGGGAAACGCGTCAGGTAGGCCTCGTCGAAGAAGCCGAGCGAGAAGCCTTTCTCCGCCCCAGCCTTGTGGCGGAGCCAATCGTCGGACACCGCGCGCAACTGCGGCATGAGCGTCGCGATCTCTTCGACCGGTGCAATGCGAAAGACCGCGCCGTCTTTCTCGAGCCGGCGGACCGACTGGCGGAACTTCGCGCCACGCCCGCCCTCGGTCGTGAATCTCGACAGCTCGACCTTGGCTTCCTCGCCGAGCTTGACGAACGTCATGCCGAAATCGGCATACCGGTGCAGGTGGCTCGGCCCGATCTCGTAGAACACCGGCACGCCGCCGAAATCATCACTTTTCTCGAGAAACGATCGAATCAGCCCGGAGATGTCCTCGTCGGCTCCAACCGGGTCGCCCATCGCCACCCACGTACGTCCCTGCACGCCGTACATGACGAAGCCGTCGCCGTCGTCGTTGAAGAGCAGGGCTTTGTCGCGCAGGAACACGAGATTGGGGGTGGTGCCTGGTTGCCGCTGAATCGCCAGCGCCGCTGCGGCCAGGTCACCCGCGGCCGGCGGCGGCACCTGATGAGGCGCGTGCCTCAACAGACGCGCCACCCCGAACAGCAGCACGACGACCGCCGCTCCCACCGAGGCCCGCAGGAAGCGGGAGGCTTCTCCGTGCAACTCGAATTGCCACCACAACTCGTGGGAGTAGTCCACGTGCTTGAACGCGAACAGGCCCAGCCAGACTGACGCCGCCAAGGCGCCCGTCAGCGCTGCCAGCCAGGGCCCCGAGAACCGGGTATCGAAGAACGCCGCGCGCCGATCGAACGCGGGCCGGGCCCGGCGCAGCGCCAGCAGCATGACGAGCAACAGCATCGCTTCTTCGTAGTCGACCCCCTTGAGCAGCGACGCCGTCATGCCAACCACGATCAGCAACGACGTCATGTAGTAGGCGGCATCCAGGCGGCGGGCCAGGCCCTGCGACAACACGATCAGCCCTGCGCCCGCCACGCTGCCGATAAAGTGCGAGACTTCGAGCACGCTCAGCGGAATGACCCGGTCGATCAAGTCCAGGCGGCCTGGTGACGCGGGCGTCGCGCCCGACCACAGCAGAACACTGCCCGAGAAGAACGCGAACGCCGCCAGCACTCGCGGCGCAATCTGCTCGGTCACCGTGCCCAGCCACGCGCCGGCTCGAGCCACGTGCGCCTGGCGCTGCCGTGCCTCGTCGACGACGAGCGCCACGAGCGCGAGGACAAACGGCAACAGGTAGTAAATCACGCGATAGACGACCAGCGCGGGCAGCAGGTCGCCTGAGGCCAGGTACGGCTTGAGCAACAACACCATCAGGCCTTCGAACACCCCCACGCCACCGGGTACGTGACTCACCATGCCCAGCAGCACCGCGATGAGGTACGACCCGAGAAACGTGGCAAACGCCAGATCGCTCGTGGGCAGCAGCACGTAGAGGGTCGCGCCAGCCAGCGTCCAGTCGATCGACGAGACCAGGAGCTGCTGAACGGCCAGCGTGGGGCGCGGCAGGGGGACGCTGAAGCCGCGAATGCGAATCGGGTCGCGACGCACCGCCGTGGCCACCACGTAGGCCGCGACCGTGGTCATCAACGCCCAGCCGGTGGGCCCGAGCAGTTGGTGCCCGGGCAGATCCGGCATGCGGACCGGACTGACGACGAGGCTGAATCCGCCGAGCGCCAGCAGCCCGAGCCAGAAGGTCACCGAGTAGCTGAAGACGATGCGTGACAGCTCTTCGGCGGTCACGCCCCAGCGGGAGTAGAACCGGTACCGCACCGACGCACCCGACAGCACCGCAAATCCGACATTGTGCGCGATGGCGTAAGCGAGCACCGACACGCCGACGACCGGCAGGGTCGGCATCGGTTTGCCGATGTAGCGGAACGCCAGGACGTCGTATCCCGCCAGCACCAGGTAGTTCACGGCCGTCAGGCCGACGGCTGCGGTGAGCGCCGCCAGCGGCATGTTCAGCACGTCGGTCGTAATCTCGTGCCAACTGACGGCAGCCAACTCGAGCCGCAAGACCTCGAGCGCCACCAGGAACAACGCCAGCCCGGCCAGTACCGGCAGTGCGGCGAGCACGCGGTCGCGCGTCACGGTGAGCGTCATCCCTAGTGACTCCCCTGCTTTGCCACCCACTCCAGGGCCTCGAAGAGGCGCTGGTCAAACTCCGGCAGGTTGTCGCCGAAGCGGTGATCCGCAGCCTTGACGATCCACAACTTCTTCGGCTCCCGCGCCGCGGCCATCACACGCTGCACTTCGGCGACGGGCACGAACTCGTCGGTGGTGGAATGAATCGCGGCCAGCGGTGCGGGCGCCACCCGGCTGGCCACCGATGCGGTGCTGAAGGTGGGTTCGTTCGGCATGCCGTGCGTGACGTAGATGAGCGCGTCGCGCCAGCGCCAACCCAGTTCGTTGATGTCGGGCAGGCCCAGGCCCACCACGCCACCGATGGCCGATTGCGTCGCGGCGTCGGTGGCTGCCAGCACCGAGAGGCCCGCACCTTCCGAGACGCCCACGAGAATGGGGCGCTTCTGGGAGCCCTTGGCCGCAAACTCCGCCAGCGCGCGATAGTCGCCGGGCTCATCCTCGGGCCGCAGTGTCGCCTGACGCGTGGTGAAGCTCGTCAGATACGCCTTCACGTCGAAGCCCACGACGAAGTACCCCTTGGCCGCCAGCACCTCTGCCACGTGGGGTCCAAGATGAATCCAGCCACCGTCGCCGCTCGAGACGATCACGGGCTGGCCGCCGCGCGTGCCGTAGAGCCGAAGCACCTGGCCGTGGCCGCGAAGGCTGAGCGTCTCGGTGGTCTGTGCGCTGGCGGAGCGCGCGGCGGCGGCGGCGAGGGTCACGAGCATCAAGGTGCGCATCATGTTCTGTCGTGCCGTCATTGCGAGGTTGTCACCCCGGCGTCCACCCAGGACAACGCGTGCGTGAG